>JAZDHD010000164.1:0-26706 GCA_043806215.1 Pseudomonadota bacterium
GTAAACCTCCATGATGGGGCGATCACAACTGACCATGAAAATCCCTCGGTGTTCCGGGCCGAAGACCGGGCAGAGCCCGTCGGATAGTCATTCCCAGGCAGGAGCCTGGGAACGAGGGGAGGGGTATTTTCAGACAAATACACGGACGCACATTCTCCAAACACGCGGTAGCGTCCCGGCGTCCCTGCCGGGCGAGAGATGGTACGTTGTTTCCATTAAAGAATACCGGCACGGAGGCCGGCGCTACCAAAGCAGGCTTTGCTGCCTTGGATACGACACCGTAATTAGGAAACGGAACACTAAGTCGGCTCCTATTACCGGCCTCCCCGTGTTCCCTGGGGGGGCCGTTCCCTTCGCCTTCCCCATCCTACCGGAAAACGTCTTTATAAGTGCCGACTTGTGCACTGCTTCTTCAAGTCAAAATAAATTGACGGATCAGAACCGGCATGGTAATTTATTTGTTTCGGAAAAATTCGACGGGCCGGGGGAAAGAGCAGCCGGCAGCACATCGCCCCCGGTCGAATAGGGAAAACGGATCCGACGCTCATCACGACTTGATACGCATGACTAAGAAACTTTTCGGCACCGACGGAGTGAGAGGCGTGGCCAACCAAGAGCCCATGACCGCAGAGACCGCGCTCAAACTGGGCCGGGCAATCGCTCACTTCGCGTTGGAACGCCCCGGCAGGCGCCGCAAGGTACTTGTGGGCAAGGACACCCGGGCCTCGGGATACATGTTGGAAACCGCTCTAACCGCCGGTATTTGCTCCATGGGCGCCGACGCGCTTCTTGTCGGGCCGATGCCGACTCCCGGTATCGCATTTCTCACCGCAAACATGAGGTGTGACGCCGGCGCGGTCATTTCCGCGTCGCACAACCCGTTCGAGGACAATGGAATCAAGTTCTTTTCCCGTGAAGGCTTTAAGCTTTCCGATGAGGAGGAGGAGAGGATCGAGGATCTGATCTTCTCGAGCGCGCTCGAACGGATCCGTCCGACGGACGACGGAATCGGCAGGGCCGTACGCATCGAGGACGCACTGGGACGTTATGTGGTTTTTGTGAAGAATGCGTTTCCCCGCACCATGACTCTCGACGGCATCAACATAGTGCTGGATTGTGCCAACGGTGCGGCATACAAAGCCGCACCGCTCGTGTTCGAAGAACTCGGGGCAAACGTCGTGTCTCTGGGAACCAGACCCGACGGTACGAATATCAACAAGGATTGCGGTTCGCTCAACCCCCAATCGATGTGCAGGGAGGTGCGCCGGACCTCGGCAGACCTTGGAGTGGCGCTCGACGGAGACGCTGACCGGGCGATCTTTTCCGATGAAAACGGAAATGAACTGGACGGCGATCAGATTATGGGTCTCATCGCCCATGAAATGATCAAGAAGGGGGAACTCAAACACAACACCCTGGTTGCCACGGTCATGAGCAACATCGGGCTTGAAACGGCCATGAAGGATATGGGCGGAACGCTGGTCCGCACGCCCGTCGGCGATCGTTACGTCGTCGGGGAGATGCTTTCCCGCGGATACAATTTCGGCGGTGAACAATCCGGTCACCTGATCTTTCTTGACCGGAACACTTCCGGTGACGGAATACTTTCCGCGCTCCAGGTGCTGAAAGTGATGAGCCATACGGGTAAGCCCTTGTCCAAGTTGGCGGAAATCGTCAAAAGACGTCCCCAGGTGCTCAAGAATGTGGAAGTCCGTGCGAGGAAGAACCTTGAGCACGTGCCCGAAGTGAGCGCCGTCATGCACGAATGCAGAACCCGGTTGGGGAATACGGGGCGCCTTCTCGTCCGTTATTCCGGCACGCAGATGATATGTCGGGTGATGGCGGAAGGAGACAACCAGGATGAAGTCAAACAGGTCGTCGAGATGGTGGCAGATGCAATATCCGGAAATCTCTGACTTGAAAGGGCGGGCCGGAGATATCGCCCGACTGGTCCTGAACATTGAAATCGATGGAATTCGTTCAGTGCTGGACCGAATCGACGAACGCTTCGACGAGTGCGTCGATCTGTTCTACTCCCTGCGCGGCCGCATTATCATAACCGGAGTGGGCAAGTCCGGTATTGTGGGCCGCAAAATTGCCGCCACCATGACCAGCACGGGATCTCCGGCACTCTTTGTACACCCCGTGGACGGGCTGCACGGCGATCTGGGCATCGTCGGCAGGGACGATGCCCTGATAGCAATATCCAACAGCGGCGAAACACCTGAGATAACATCTCTGACCGCCACCATCAAGCAGCGGGGGACCCTTGTCGTGGGCATGACGGGAGGGGCTTCATCAACGCTGGCACGAATGGCCGACCTGGTTCTGGATTGCCGGGTGGAGAGAGAAGCCTGCCCCCTCAATATGGCTCCCACCGCCAGTACAACCGCGGTGCTGTCCCTCGGGGATGCATTGGCAATTGCCCTGATGGTTCGAAGAGGATTCGGCAGGGAGGACTTTCTGAGACATCACCCAGCGGGAAGTCTGGGTGAACGGCTCAGTTTGAGAGTGAGAGACATGATGCTGGACCGCCGGGCCATTCCGGAAGTGAAATCGGACGCTGTGCTCAGCCGGGTGATAGAGAGCATCAACCGAAGGAATCTGGGCTTTACTCTGGTAACGGCCGACGACGCACTATTGGGGATTATTACCGATGGCGACCTGAGAAGGTCCTTGGAAAGGGGCGCAGACATTTACGGTTGCACGGCCGAGGACCTCATGACCCAAAACCCGCTGACCATTCGTGACGACCGGACCGCCGCCGAGGCCTTGGAGATCATGGAGATCAAACTCATTACCGCGTTGGCCGTGGTGGATAAAGCGGACAAACTCGTGGGAATAATTCACCTTCATGACCTCCTCGGTCGAGGGCAGGTCCGCTTCGCTCTTTGAGGACGGCCCGGGCGACGCCCGGGATGGAGAAGAGGAGCATTTGAACAACGCGTCTCTGTTTGTCGCTGTTTGTTTTGCATCATACGGAAGAGTTGGGGGCATCGAGTACCGATACGTTCCCGAGCGGCACGTATTTAGGTGCACGGAGGATAACGATGAAGATGAAGAAGGAAGATTTGGAGTATTTTCAAGGACTCCTGCAGAAACATTTGGATGACCTTGTGAAGGGTGCCGGCAAGACGGTGGAAGACATGACCGGATCGGAAGGCAAGGCGGCTTTCCCGGACCCTACGGACCGGGCCTCAATGGAGTCGGACAGGAATTTCGAGCTGAGGATACGGGATCGGGAACGTAAGCTGATAAATAAAATCACCAAGGCTCTGGAGAAGATCGAAGACGGCTCTTTCGGCTTCTGCGAAGTGTGCGGTGAACCGATAGAGTTCAAGAGACTGGAGGCTCGTCCGGTAACAACCCATTGCATCGAATGCAAGAAGTCGGCGGAAGAGGAGGAAAAGCTTCGAAAGGTCTGACGCCGGTCATGGGTTTTACACGCATGACATTCACGGGATGGAGACCTGTTTTTTTCACGAAGTTCGGCGCTTGTTCTTCAACACGTTGAATAGGGTCCACATATGGGTTATAATTGCTGCTCGCAAGAAACAAGAAGGGAAACTGTCTCTATTCGACAGGATTTGATCATCCAATAGAGGCTCTCGAAGGATGCGTGTCCCTCCGGGAGTCGTCAATAATAGAGGGGCGCTCCGTCGGGCACCGTTTCAGTGAAGCCTCCGGTGTCGGCATCGGCACCAAACCGTCAATGCGGCTTATCTGTCGGAGACCTATGGGAGACCCTTCGAACTGCTCGGATGCAGGAGGAATTTGTGTGCAAGAGATCAAGAGGCCGACAAACTTGGCACCATTAAGAATACCGCGATTGATTAATGCGAAAGTCACGATGAAGGGAAGAGTACCGAGGATTACCGGCGACTCCGAGGATTTCGCAGGGCCCGTGGACTTTTTGGAACCTTGGGATGACGAAAAGGTTGTTCCTGTTTCCGCACCCGGGCGGAAGCATTCAGTGACCGCTGATACTGTGGAAGAGCCTTCATCCGTTCTTTCTTCGAAGCGGCGACCATCGGCGAGCCCCGGTCCGGCGGAAGAGCCTTCATCCGTTTCTTCTCCGAAACGGACGCGTTCAGCCCCCGCCGGTCCAATGGAAGAGCCTTCATCTGTTTCTTCTCCGAAACGGACGCGTCCGGTGTCCCCCGATCCAACGGAAGAGCCTCCGGCAGCTTCTGCGCAGCAACGGCGTCCGCCGGTGCCGACGCCAACGGACGGACCTTCAACTGTTTCTTCTTTGCGGCGGAAGCCTTTGGCTGCTCCGGTACAAACGGAAGAGCCTCGGGCCTCCTCTGGGGAGCGTCAGCGTCCGGCCGCCCCGGTACCAACGGAGAAACCTTCCGTGGTTTCAATTCTGCTGGAAAAGCGTTTACCGATTTCGGTCCCGACGGAGGAGTCCTTGAAGGATCCGGTCCCGGCCGACACATCGTCGGTGAACCCTGGGCGAACGCAAGAACGTTTAACGGTTTCCTCACTCCTGGAAGACCGTTTGGCGGCCGCGGTTCAGAAGGAGAGGCCCATGGGGGCTTGGGGTGCGGAAGATCGTCCCCCCCGGCGCGGCCCGCGCTACAAACAACACGTCGGACCCCTTAAGGAGGTCAACCTCCAGGCCGGGAAGGTCCGGAACGGGTCCCCCGGTATCGAAGCGAAACCCGTCGCCGAGCCCAACGCTCCCAAGCTTCTCAAGGTTATCAGAAGACGGGGAGAGCAAGCACCCAAGGTCTTTGAGGCGGCATCGAGCAGGATTCCCAAGTCAATGCTCAGGGGGCTCAAAGTTAACCCGGAAGATGATGTTGAAAGCCCGATGGACTAGGGCACGTTGAGCCACAAATGCGGCAGCGTCCCAGTGGGACGGGCATCTTGCCCGTCGACAGTCCCGCGGGGCGCGGGACTGTCCCACCTATCCTGCCGGGCGATAGCCCCCTCAATCCCCCCGTCAAGGGGGGGAGGCAAGAGTACCCCGCGGAACGCGGGGAGGCCCGCGCTGCCAAAGCTGCGAGGATTGCGTGAATACGCGTCCGTATCGGTCCGGAGGCGTCCCCGAAATGCAGGTCTTTGCGAGTTGAGAACGAGGCGATGAGCGTCCCTCGAATACCTGAGCCTGCCCGACTGATCATCAGTGTGTTGGCCTCCGAAGGGATGCCGTTGGAGGGTGCGCGGACGGCGCTCATCGACCGGTTCGGGTCACTTGAGGAAGCGGTCGGCCCCTTACCCTTTGATTATACGTCGTACTACGACGCGGAGTTGGGGACGGGCATCAAGCGTTGGTTATGGGTCTTTGCAGATCTGGTGGAAGGTTCGGATCTGCGGGAAATTAAACTATTTGTCAATGAATTGGAGCAAGCCCATTCCACTGCCGGCAGGAGAACGTTCAATCTTGACCCGGGACTGATCACCTTGGGCAACTTCGTGCTGGCAACCGGTAAGAACAATGCGCACAGGATTTACCTGGGAAAAGGAGTGTTCGCGGACCTGACGCTTATCTTCCGGTCGGGGACATACCATCCTCTCCCGTGGACGTACCCGGATTACGCCGACCTGCAACTCATCGACATACTGAACACTTTGAGAGAGAAGTACAAATGCAAATTGACGAACAAGTGCGTGCCGGAGGGTGCGTGAAAAGCATGACGGGTTTCGGCCGGGGACGACGAGGCGCCGGTGATGTTGAGATAGTGAGTGAAATCAAGACCGTCAACCATCGTTTCTTGGACATTTCTCTAAGATTGCCGAGAATATACGGCTGCCTCGAGCCGAAGGTGCGGCGGTTGATTGCCGATAGAGTCCATCGCGGAAAGGTGGATCTGCTGGTGACGAGAGTCGGGGGCAAGTCCGGCATCATGGACGTGGAACTCGATGTCGATCTTGCAGCGGGCTACCATAGATGCTTGTCTCGAATGAAAGAATCCCTGGGGCTGGGCGGCGCGATAACCGTAGCAGACATGCTGACGCTGAAGGAAATCGTTGTTCCCACCGAGAAGGAGGAGGCCATTGAGGAAGAATGGCCGCTTCTGGAAGCCTGCCTCAACCATGCCATCGACGCTCTGGACGGGATGCGAATTGCCGAGGGAACGGCGCTTTGGCGAAACATCGAGGAGATGCTGTCCACTATCCGACAGACTGCCGGCGGCATAGCACCGTTGGTGGACCAGGTGACAGCGGCGGCCAAGGAACGGCTCGAGAAAAGAGTGAGAGACTTGACCGGAGGTACGGATCTCGACGAAGACAGGATGCTGCAGGAAGTGGCGCTCATTGCCGACCGCTCGGATGTTACCGAGGAACTTATCAGGCTCGAGAGTCACATCGACCAGTTTCTCTTGTTCGGCGAGGAAGGATCCCCCATGGGAAGAAAGCTCGATTTTCTCTTGCAAGAACTGAACAGAGAGGCTAATACCGTTGGATCGAAGTCGGCCTCTACGGACATTGCCGGAAGAGTCGTGAACATCAAGGCGGAACTTGAGAAAATTCGAGAACAAACTCAGAACATCGAGTAAATGAAAGATACCCCAAATGGCACGTGTAACCGTTGAAGATTGTCTGGACAAAGTCGAGAATCGATTCGCACTGGTGATCCTTGCTTCCAAGAGGACCAAGGAACTCAAACGCGGGGCCCCCGTAATGGTTCATGACAGGGATAACAGGGAAGTGGTCATGGCACTGAGAGAGATATCCAGGGGTCTGGTTACGGCGAGAGACCGGAATCAGGATATTACGGAGGAGGGGCCCGAGATAGTTGTAGACTCAAAATCGTCTTGATCAGAAAGAAAACACCCGAGCAGGTCCGATCAGTCATCTACGGCGTTCACCCCGTTCTGGAGACCATCAGGGCGGGAACACGTCCGGTTCTTGAGGTCTATCTGGCCAGAGGCCCCGTAATTCCTCAGGACCTCAACGCCGCCTTGGCCGAAACGGCACTCTCCGTCAACCGTGTGTCGGCAGAACAAATGCGTTCCCTGACCGGAACGTTGCGTCACCAGGGTGTCGCTGCGCGTGTGGGGCCCTATCCCTATGTGGATTTCGAGGACATGTTGGAGGATCTCGCCCACGGAACAGAGCCGGTCGTAGTGTTGGATGAGGTGCAGGACCCTGCCAACGTAGGATCAATCCTCCGCAGCGCGGAATGTCTTGGAGCCCGGGGAGTCATCCTCACCAAGGACCGGGCGGCTCCAATTTCGCCGTTGGCGGAAAAGGCTTCCGCCGGTGCATCGGCTCATGTGCCGGTGGCGAGAGTCGTTAACCTCGCACGGACCTTAGGGCAACTGAAGGAAATCGGATTCTGGATCTACGCTGCCGATTCCGCCGGCAAAGACACTTGTTACTCGGCGGATCTGAGCGGGAAGATCGCTCTGGTGCTCGGCTCCGAAGGAAAGGGATTGAGACGGCTGGTAAGGGAAACGTGTGATCTCGGCGTCTCCATACCGATGGTTGGGTCCATACAATCACTGAATGTAGCTCAGGCGGCTGCAGTCCTGTTGGCCGAGTGCCTTCGCCGCCGCACGGCCGTCCAGCCGGGAACGAGACAGTCGTAAGCGGTTCAACTCCGATGAAACTGAATATATCGCCAAACCCGCCGAATCCGTTGTTCGGCGACGAATTGGACATCGTCATCGTGATCGGTGAGGACCGTCTTCCGGAAGTGTTTCCTGCGGAAGATCAGCCCAGACCCGACAGGCATCTTCTTCTCGGGCTGGTACAAGCCGTTTCCATGGCCATAGGGGAACGGGATCCCGAGTCCGTCGTCTTCCTCCATGACGGTTCGGTCCAATTGGACAGATCTGGAGAATCAACGGATGTTGCGGCAGATCTGGTCATTGCGAAGAGCGGAGGGGGACGGTTTGCAGCCTTGGTCCTGGGAGATTCGACGGCTGCCGGACGTTTGGCGCGTCAAGCCGTTCGATGGTTCACCGGGACCGTCCGGCTCGATATTCCTTGAGTGAAGGACAGGGAGCGTGTCGAAGGGGTTGTTCAATGCTCCGGAGCCGAGGTCCGGGAGCTTATGGCAAACAGCGGTGACAGGCCGGTCGCAACGGACCATGAACGTCTCTACGGGAGCGGACTTCCAGGCAAGAGACCCGGCGGAGCCCGGGAACGAGAAAAAAAGTGGAGTTTATGGAAAAGTTTCCGGACTGGTCCTCGGCGGCACCCCGGATCAGGACGTTGTTCTTTCTGGCGGCAATGATTCCGGTGGCGGCCGTCGTCTTCATTCTCTCGCTCGTTTCCCTGGTGGCGGGGTCGCCGTGGATCGTCCGTCTCATAATTTGCGGCAGTCGCATTAATTCCCGCCCCAAGCTGCCATGGCATAGGAAACGTCCGGTGTGACGCGTGATACAAAACCGTTTCTACAATCTGAACGGCGAGAAATGGGAGGCACGGTTCTTCCGTAAAGGCGAGTTCTTTCCGGACACCGGGGGACAGGAGGTTCCGAGACAGGGCGTCTGGGCAAGATCCGAGTATTCCGGATGGGAGTGCGCCGTGTTTGTGGGAACCTCGTGGAGATTCGTCAATATGGATCCCTCCGTGCAGTATCTTCGCGACCATGCTTGACGGAAGTGCGTATCTCGCGTCTCCGGGCCTAAGTGCTCCATGGCGCACATACGTTGTCGTGCCCGCCCTTGAATATGACGGGCACTGAGGCCCGTCCCACGAAACAGGTCTAAGGCTTCATGACAGTCCTTCGTAGCCAGGGCCTCCGTGTCGGTATTCTTTAGTGGAAACAACGTACTATCTCTCGCCCGGCAGGGACGCCGGGACGCTACCGCGGGTTTACGGAATGCGTGACCGTATTTATCTTCTCGTTCCCAGGCTCCGCCTGGTAACGCCTATCCTCCGGGCTCTGCCCGGTCTTGGCGGTAGCGGCATCTTGCCCGTCATTGACAGGCGAGACGCCCGTCCCACCGACGGATTTTCATGGTCCGTCGTGAAAGCCCCGTCACATCATGGTCGCAGCGTCCCTCACCCGGCGGGCCCGGCGAGAACCGTTCTCAGCTTGTAATTGAGTTCCCGGATTTCCGGTGCATCATCCGACAGCACGGACCAGGACTCGAACACGGTGTCGTCGGTACCGCCGTCCGTGAAAACGATGCGTACCCTGCCTATCTCGCCGTAATCCGACAACCACAAGAAGATGGTTTGAATACGTTCAAAACGACTGTCGTTTGAAGGATCGATTTGCACCATTCTCGAGTCATGACCCTCTACGGTCTTCAGAACAGCCAGATCGCGGAGACCGCCATCCCCAACGCTGTTAATCAGGAGCATCAACGGGTCGGCGAACTTGGTCATATCGCGGTCTCCTCGAAGCTTGAAGGTCTCCTCATCGGTTCCGTCGTGGATGATCTTGATACACCTGCCGTCGGAGAGGATCTCCACATTGACATCGCCCGTCAAACTGAGGGACATTCTTGCAGGCTTCTGAAAGACCAGCCGGCCGTTGACTTTGAGTTCTCTGTCAAATGCCGAAACGGAGCGAGTCTTGACAAACCGTACCTGGAATTGGCTTACCAGCTGGGCCTTGCGCTCCATATCCTCCAGCAGGCCGGCCAGATCGCCCTGCTTGAACGGAGCGGATGAGCCGCACGACATGACGGACATCAGCGTCGTCGTTGCGAAGATTGTCCAGAGCATTACTCTTGTGATTTCGGTTAGGCCCGTTATCATAAAACCTGCTGCAATGCCGGCTGTCGTACGTTGCGGCGGTGCGGAGTCTACCGGAACCTCCAAGCTTGCCGCAGATCATCACTACTATCACGCATTCATGCCGGCGGACAAGGCGGCCTTAACATCGGGGGCGATCACCGGGTTTTCGGAGAGAAGAATATGCGGTCGAAGCCACCAAGCACAATACCGAGCAATGACTTGAACCTTTTGTGCCGGGTGCGCATCTCTTACACTAAGAGAACCGGAAGGGATTAACAGGCGGATGACGGTGTTGTCCGCTCCTTTCAAAACGATTCGGACGACCAAGACTGATCGGTGAGAGGTGGCCTATGTGGGATTACACTGAAAAGCTCAAAGACCATTTCTTCAATCCCCGTAATGTCGGGGAACTCGAAGACTACGACGCTGTTGGGGAAGTGGGGTCCTTGGCTTGCGGGGACGCTCTCAAGCTCTTTCTCAAGATCGATCCCGAATCCGACAGGATTGTGGACGCAAGATTTCAGACATTCGGATGCGGAAGCGCCATCGCATCAAGCAGTGCGCTGACGGAAATGGTCAAAGGGAAGACGGTCGACGAAGCATTGAAGATCACGAACCAGGATATTGCAGATTTCCTGGGGGGATTGCCGGAGGAAAAGATGCACTGCTCCGTGATGGGCCGGGACGCGTTCCATGCAGCGGTTGCATGCTACCGGGACGAGCCGCCCCCGAGGGAGCAGATGGAAGGTCAATTGGTCTGTGAGTGCTTTGGCGTTACCGACGAACAGATAAGACGAGAGGTGCGGGAAAACAATCTTTCCACGGTGGAGCAAGTAACGCACTATACAAAGGCGGGCGGAGGTTGCGGGCTTTGTCATGAGAGGGTGGAGGAACTCATTGCCGAGGTCCGGGGGAAGCTCAAAAAGGAACGGACCGAGGAGAGACCACCTGTCAAGGTGATGACCAATATTCAAAAGATAGCGAAAATTCAGGAAGTTATGGATGCCGAGATCCGTCCTTTACTTCAGCGTGACGGCGGAGACGTTGAACTTGTCGATGTCGACGGCAACAGAGTGTCGGTTGCCTTGAGAGGAATGTGTACGTCGTGTCCCAGCTCCGCACTGACAAAATCCGGTATTGAGTCCAAACTGCAGGAATTGGTTCACCCCGGCCTGATCGTGGAGGAGGTGTCCGGATGAAGACCGTATACTTGGACAATAATGCGACAACAATGGCGGCCCCCGAAGTAGTGGAGGCCATGGTGCCGTTCTTTACGGAGCGATACGGCAATCCGTCGAGCATGCATTCTTTTGGGGGCTGTACGGCCCGGGATGCGGCACGGGCGCGGGAGAACCTTGCCGCGTTGCTGGGGGCCGGCCCTCAAGAGATCGTCTTCACGTCCGGGGGCACCGAATCCGATTCTACGGCGGTCCTCAGCGCGTTGGCAACGATGCCGGACCGCCGGGAGATCGTTACGACGCGGGTTGAGCATCCGGCCATTCTGAATCTGTGCAAACATCTTGCACGTTCCAGGGGTTACACGATCCGATGGCTCTCGGTGGACAAGGACGGCCGACTGGACATGGATGAGGCGCGTGAAAAGATCACAGACCAAACAGCGATAGTGTCCGTTATGTGGGCAAACAACGAGACCGGCGTAATCTTTCCCGTTCAGGACATTGCAGAGATGGCTGCGGAGCACGGCGCGCTGATGCACAGCGACGGGGTTCAGGCGGTGGGAAAGATCCCGATTGATTTGGCCTCGTCCAACGTGAACCTTCTTTCGGTTTCCGGTCACAAGTTCCACGGCCCGAAAGGCATTGGCGCTCTCTATGTGAAGAAGGGTACGAGGTTTTCCCCGTTCGTCATAGGAGGCCATCAGGAATCGGACCGTCGCGGGGGAACAACAAACGTACCGGGAGTTGTCGGCATGGGTGAGGCGGCTCGCCTTGCGCTCGCCAATCTCAGTGAAGAGAACGAACGGGTCAAAGCAATGAGGGACAAGCTCCAAGCGGGTCTTCTGGAGAAGATCCCCTCGGCGCGGGTGAACGGCAACATCGACTCGAGACTGCCCAACACCCTGAACATAGCCTTTGAATTCGTGGAAGGCGAGGCGATTCTGATGAGAATGGACGATAAGGGTATCTGTGCATCCTCCGGATCGGCCTGCACTTCGGGCTCCCTGGAGCCTTCCCATGTCCTGCGCGCCATGGGCGTTCCTTTCACCGCGGTTCATGGATCGATACGCTTCTCGTTGTCCCGGTACAACACGGATGAGGAAATCGCGTTCGTGATTGCAGAACTCCCCGGTATTATCGCCTTTTTGAGGGAACTTTCGCCGTTCGGGAAGGAGTTTCTCAATGCTGCGTGCACAGTACAGTAGCCGTCATCGAAGCCGAGGCAACGGATCTTGGTTGCATAATAGCGGCCGCAGCTTGTAGCAAAGGAGGCTTTTTCCATCCCGTTTTCCCATCCGGGAACGCAAGTAGGACCGGCAGGTGCCGGTCTCACTCTGCAAGAGATCCCCCGTATCTACGGCAGCAATCCGGTTCATCCATGGTCAGTAGGAAGTTTGTCTGAGCTTCATGGTGAAGAAACGGCACAGATTGATTCCGATCTGAGGGTAGACCCGCATGATCTCCTGGAATTGATGGTGGCGGAGAACGAAGGCTTCAGTGGTCCTCGCAGCCACGCATGTGGCATTGGGAGGCAGACGCGTGAAAAGGCTGAGTTCCCCCAAGAAGGACCCGCTGCCGATGGTTACCTTTTCCTTCTGATTTTCAGTTCCGTAGCTTGTGAATATGGTGACTTCGCCGTTCACGACGAGATAGATTGAAGAGTTTTCCTCGCCTTCGCGTATCATGACGTCGCCGGGTCTGAACGTCTCAACGTTCACCACGGATGCGATGGCATGCAGTTCCCGGATTCCCATTCCCTCAAAGATTCCGAAGTCTTTCAATGTATTGATCCTGGATATCACGTCCGGCATATCAACCACCTCGCTCATGCTCCGCTTCATGGCGTACTGGGCAAGTTCCCGCACATAGCCGGTCCCATCGTTCAACCTTGACTCGATGATCGGGACATAGGATTCCCCGTCCCCTTTTTCCGCGATTACGAAGAGCGCAAGCATTCGTGCAAGCGGATCTTTGGAACCAACCAGGTACGTGAGTATACGTTCGTCGGTTTCCCGACGTATCAGGGGAAAGACTGCCTTGCCTTTCTCAATCTTCTCGCCCAACGGGATGTCCTCGATGAGAGGAATCAGATATTGCGACATCTCTTTGGATATGGAGTTCTCTACGAGTTCTATGGCGATGGAGGCCGTTTCAGACTTCAAGGCCAAGTACATGAGCCTCATGTCCGCCACTGAAACCCATAAGGCATAGAAGATGAGACTCAGGGTTTCCTCGTTCAACTCCTTGAGGTGCTGTTTGAGCAACTCCACACTGTCACAGGGCGTCATCTTGTCCAGCTTGCGCAGGGCTATCAAGTTGGCATAGGCCTGTTCCAGTTCCTTGCCGAGAAACGGTATCATCTCAAATTCCTTGAGACCGGCAAGCCTGATAACTTCGAGAATCCCTTGCTTGGTTCTCTGGGGAGCCTCGATCAGGGACGCTTCCAGGAACGGAAGAATCTTCTCCTGGTACCCCATCAAGGACTCCATAGCCGCCTCCCGGACGTCGCCGTCGGTATCTTCCATGCACTTAACGAGCTTTGCAACGGCCCGGATGTCAGGGTTCGCTATGAACGTCGCCGCAGCCTCCGCCCGTGTAGCCGGGTTGGGGTCATCGAGCAGCTTCAAGGCGACTTCGGGTTGCATCTCCGGCAGCTTCCTGGAACTGACGGGGACCCTCTCTTCCTTTCTATCCTCTACGGAAACCGGCCCGAATTCCATAGCCGCGCCGCCGCTGTCAAAGGTCCGGACGGACTCAACCTGATCGAAGTCAATCTGCTTCTCGACGATTACCTGTTTGAGTATTCGCTTGTAATGCTTTCTGAAGATCAGGGTTTCTATTACCCAGTAGACAGCGATGGCAAAAGCAATGACCGAGAAATATTGTACGCTTAAAACGGGCTTGAGGACGATCATGAGAATAGAGCCCGACAACATGCCTATCTTAAGCACGGTTCCACGGACAAACGTGCGGCTCCAGACTTGCAGTTCGGAAGGTATTACGTTGAAGAGCACCTTGTTCACGGGGCCGGCTATGGCTCTCTGGATGAGGATTACCGTGAATTGGCCGTAACACGCGACATAGATGTTGAAAAACGCGGTGAGGGAAGCAAAAATCAACGAAAAATTCAATGGATGAAAAAGCGAGGCATTGGTAAGTCCGGCTGATTGGTAAAGCCTCCCTACAAAGAACAAGAGAATGAAGGTAGTTAAGGTCGTCATGCCTCGGAAGATACTCAAAAAGGACATGAGAGACTGTTCCGAGGTGAAGGTGTTGTTGGCGATGATGCTGAATTGATAAAAGAATATGGGCAACAGGAAGTTCGGTGCAATGCCGGTGACAATCAGGTATCGAATGATCGGGTACTTTGCCATAAGTCCCGGAACTTCCCTGAGTTTCTTGGACGCGGCTTTCGCACCGGCAGCTTTCGGCGCGGCCTTTCCGACGATCCGCGTTCCTGTCTTGGCCAGATGCAGAGCCGTGAAAAGGCACACCACCCCGAATAAGATCAGCGTCGGGTCGTCTCCGATGATGAGCGTGATGGGCTTTGTTCCAAAGCTCCCAAGAGTCGTTCCAAGCACCTGGCTCGATGTGATTAACGGAAAGATGCGTTTTCCCTGGCGGGCATCGAAGAGGTCGCCGGCGATGTTCCACAAATAGACGAGCAGGACCGAATCCAACAGGTACAAGAGCTGATAAAGAATGGGGTAAGCAATTGAAATGTCGGCCTTAACCATGAAGAATAGGATAGTCGTGGATGCGGCATAGATCAGGAGGAAGCCGGAAAGCAGGTAATGGTCTACGAAGCGCCGTCCGAGCCGCTCCGCCACGGCAAAGACGACAAATGTCAGCAGAGCGTTGATCACGAGCATCCATGGGATGTATTGAGGACCGTATCGCTTGAGAAAGGCGGCGTCGACATAGTTGCGGAAGACGGCGGTAACGAAGAAGATGACAAAGAAGATCAGTGCGATCCAGAGAAATCGCGAGGACTCGTGGACGTATATTTTCAAGTACTTTTCAAGGAACTGTTTCATCTAATGGGTCTCAGTGCGAAAGGGCGCTCCGGATTGTGCCGGATTATAGTGGATCGGGCCTCAAGCTTCAAGGACCGAATTCATTCCCATCAATCTTATTTTGTGCTTTTGACAAGCTTGGAACGCATGGATCTGGATTCATCGGAGGTTTCCGGAAGCCGGCCGATCTTGCCTTCTTGGGTGGCGGCAATGAGGTCCCGCCCCCAGACGTGAAGGGCATATGCTCGAAATGTCTCTTTCTTCCGGGTCTTGTCCCAGCGGGGTTCTACCATCAGAATTACATCTTCGTGTACGGTGAGGCCGTGACGATCCTGATAGGGGCCGCGTACAGGTCCAACGGA
This sequence comes from Pseudomonadota bacterium, assembly GCA_043806215.1. Lineage (GTDB taxonomy): Bacteria > Desulfobacterota > Desulfomonilia > Desulfomonilales > Desulfomonilaceae > JAVHLK01. Next base: position 15,208 of record JAZDHD010000164.1, read on the forward strand.
ATAGTACCTGCCGCGAGACTTGAAATGCGTCTTCTGTGTCAGTACGGCGTTCCGCAAGGCCTTTTCCGCCAAGGCGTCCTTTTCCGCCACTTTGGATACGAGGAAGTAGTCAAGAGCCAGATGGAAAAGGAAGTAAGCCAGGACCAAATTAATGCAGAGGGTCGTGAGGGCCGTCCCGAGAAGCCCTTTCTTCTTGAGGTTCACCTTCCTGCTCACCGCATAGATCCAGAAAGCGTAAATGGTCGGTGAGAACATGACGATGAAGAAGCAGACGTAGATGAGGACAATCACCGTTACGCCGACAAGGTATGACGCCATATGGAGCTCCCGGTCATTCCAGCCAATACTCGGTCGCGCACCCGCCGTGCTTGTTCTTCAGGACCGTCCGGGCCTCCTCGATGAGGAGCGGGTCGAGTTCGGGCATAGAGCATAACAATTCCAAGTCTTGCAGATTCAGGAACGTGAGCAGCCTGAGCGAAAGTGAAAGCGGCGCATATGGATTACACACAATGGTCTTCTTGACGGAATAGCGGGAAATCCATCGCGTATGATTATAGATGGCCTCAAGGACTTGAGGGGAGGTGGGGCGTGTGGCGCCGATTCGTATTACGTCCCTTTCCGTAAGCCTCGGGTTGTTTAAGAGGTGTTCGATGACTCTGTGGTCTTGATCCTTTGCAATACGCTGAATGGTTTTGAAATCGGGTTTTTTCGCGAGCGTCTTTCTCATGCCCAACGGTATTTCTTTCAGTGAAGAATCGAGATACGGCTGATGCGGCCTTTCTCCGTCGATTTCACCGGGAAGATCCGCGAGGACCGCTACGACCTCAAATTCACCCCGCTGTTGGGCCGTCTTCACCAGGTCGGACATCTTTTGTCGGCCGAGGACCTGCAGCATGGTGTTCCGTACGATCAAACCATTGTAGATGCGCACGGCATCCGCATCACCCGTCAGGGCCTTGTCTCGGATCGCTTTGACCACACCGACCGCGGTCTCCGGATCCATCTCATTGATGCGCTCGGCAAGCGCATAGCTTCGCTGTTGCTTGTCTTCAATGCGAGAGAGGTGAGCGACGATTGAGAAGGATGAGTAATCTGTTTCCCTGGAAATTGTCACTGTTCGGTGCCGCGCGGCCTCAGAGTCGAGATCTGCTCATTACGGGAGTATATCAGGAAAACTCCGCAACGAAAAGAAGACGGATCGTAAGCTCTTGGTTGGGTCGGGCCGGAAGTTCACGGAAAGGTCATTTCGCCAGATATCCATCCCGGGTCAGCATGTTCCGAACCGTCTTACCCTTCCCCGGGGGAACTCTCAGGGGAAATCCCGAAGGACTCCTCTTGTCTGCCTTGGGAAGGATTCCCGAGGACGGATCGACGCCGGGGTTGATCTCCCACATGGACCGCGGATCGGTTCCGCACCATTTTGCAACGACGTGAAGAGGTAAGTCCTTCACCAACTTCAGCCTGTCGAGGAAGTCGTATTGAAGGGGGGGCAGGGGGGGGACGTCCACACCATAGAATTTCCGATGGGTGTCGATGAGCTTCAGCGCGATCAGGCGGGGGATCAGCACTTCCGAATAAGGGGGCATCACCATATCCCAGTAGGAGAACCCCCGAGTCTTCTCGGCAACCGCGTCTATCGCGTCGGCTCCGTCCACGAAGGCTGCAATGGCGAGTAACCAGTCGGTATGCCGGTTCCTTTTCCCGAGTCCCTGAATGATTGTCGACGCAATTCTCGTGGACAGAACGGGATCCCTCCGGTCGTCCCAATCATTGGTGGTGATCCATTGCCCGGCCGAGGAGCCGCTTTTCTGTTTAAGCGACCCGAGCGCCCACCAGCCGACACCTCCGGATCGAGTCGTGGCATTGGGAAACAGACCGCTCAAGAGTGCCGAAAGATAGATCAGGTCCGGAGGGACGTCGTCATCAACCAGAATCTTCCTCATCATGGGGCCGTAAACAGCCATTCGGTCAAATATCTGCATCATGCCGGCCCGCCTGTCCATGAGCAGGTGGTTGACCTGGTCCACAACGCGCTCGGCGACTTCACGGCGGTCCAGCGGAATGGGTACGCCGGCGAATTTGAATCCCTCTTCTTTGACGTGCGGAGGAAAGATGTAGTGAGCTTGAGAATAAGACCCGGCTTCAACCGAACCGGAGAAACTCAACCCAATACCCAGCACCACTGCCACGGCTCCCCGCAGCCCACCGACCGGCCGCTTGAACACTTCCTTACCTGCGTTTGGTCTTCCCGTGTACATGAGAGATCAGGTTAGCTTATACAGGAGAGGGTTGCAAGCCCGAGTCCTCAATCGACCGAGGTCCGTTGCGCCCAATACAACTTGGACCGCCGGGTGCTCAGCCGTTGAGTTTCTCCTTCAGTTCTTTCCCGGCCTTGAAAAAAGGAAGGTGCTTGCTCTTTACCACTATTTGTTCGCCGGTCTTGGGGTTTCTTCCGGTGTATCCTTCATATTCCTTGACGACGAAAGATCCGAATCCCCGCACTTCGATCCGGTTGCCTTGCTGCAAGGCCGAGGACATCGTGTTGAAAACCATATCCACGATCTCTTCGGACTTGCGGATCGGCAGGTCCATCTCCTTGGCCAAAGTTTTCACCAGATCAGATTTGTTCATAGGCAACTCCTCCCAAAATTCCGGACCTTGGTCAAGTGAACCGACTCAAGTCGGCAGTCCCGCTCTTACTCCGAAGGGGGTGAGTGCGGTCGGGAGACTCGTGCTGGATACACTCGAACGGGCCGGGGCAGATGCAAGGCCTCGGTTCAAGGAACTTCCTTGGTTCCTTAATCTCATGGTGACCGTCAGGAAGACCATCGGATGGTTTCGAGTTTCCCAAACAGTGAGGCCAATGAAAAGAATGTATATTTATAGATTTAGGTTAGGGCAATGTCAAGACAATTTGGCGCGGGATACTGCGTGCCGGGTTTGCCGTGAAAGAAATCATCTACAGATATATTGGGTGGTTATGGATCCAGGCAAGTGAAACGGGCGAAATCCGTCATCTCCGTGCTTGACCCCTGAAGCGAAACGTGCTATGCAACACAGTTTAACCATATGCTTACCGACTGGCTCGAAAGGAGGCTCGCCATGGGGGCTCTGGATTACTTGTTTTCATCTGAATCGGTTACTGAAGGCCATCCGGACAAGGTTGCCGACCGCATATCCGACTCAATCCTCGACCAAATGCTGGAGCAGGATCCCAGGTCCCGAGTGGCCTGTGAGACGCTGGTCACAACGGGACTGGTATTTGTGGCCGGGGAAATCACCACGCAGGCCGTGGTGGATATTCCGGCAACCGTACGAAGGACTGTCCGCAATATTGGCTACACCGACGCCGCCATGGGGTTTGACAGCGAAACCTGTGCAGTCATCGTGACGCTGGACAAACAGTCCCCGGACATTGCAATGGGGGTGACCGAAGGAGAGGGCATGTTTCAGGAGCAGGGGGCCGGAGATCAGGGGCTCATGTTCGGATATGCCTGCAAAGAGACTCCGGAACTCATGCCGATGCCGATCAGCTACGCCCACAGGTTGACCGAACGGCTCACCAGGGTGCGCAAGGAAGGAATCCTCCGTTTTCTCCGGCCCGACGGGAAATCCCAGGTGACGGTGCGTTACGAGAACGGCACCCCGAAATCAATAGATACGATCGTTATTGCGGCCCAGCATACCCCGGACGTGACGTACGATCAGATTAGGGATGGTATCGTAGAAGAGGTCGTCAAGAAGGTCGTACCGAGCGAATTCCTTTCCGCGGATACCAGGTTCCTGATCAACGCCACCGGCCGTTTCGTGGTCGGGGGTCCGCTGGGCGACTGTGGATTGACCGGACGAAAGATCATTGTGGACACATACGGGGGGCAGGGAGCCCACGGAGGCGGTGCATTCAGCGGAAAAGACCCTTCAAAGGTTGACCGCTCGGCATCGTATATGGCGCGTCATGTCGCAAAGAATATCGTCGCGGCGGATTTGGCGGAAAAATGCCTCTTGCAGGTCGCCTATGCCATAGGCTATCCGGAACCGGTGTCGCTCATGGTCAACACGTACGGAACCGGCAAGATCGACGACGACCGGCTGTCCAAGCTGGTCTCGGAACTCTTCAGTTTCAAGCCGGCAGCAATTATTGAATATCTCGATCTGCTCAGACCGATTTATCACAAGACCTCCGCCAACGGACATTTTGGCCGGGAAGACCCCGACTTCACTTGGGAGAGCGTTCATCGGGCCGCTGAAATCAAGGAACTTGCCGGATTTTGACATTCCGCCGAGGTAACTCGGAACCTTTTCGGCCGGCGATGCGGGGACCGTCGCCAATACGCAAGGAGACTACATGAATTACGACATCAAAGACCTTTCACTCGCCGAAGCGGGAAAGAACAGAATCGAATGGGCCGAACGGACCATGCCGGTGCTGCGGATGATACGCGACCGGTTCAGGAAGGAGAAGCCGCTCAATGGAGTTATTCTGGCGGCATGCCTTCACGTCACCACGGAAACCGCGGCTCTGGTTTATACGCTGGCAGCGGGGGGCGCGGAAGTGTATGTTTGCGCGTCCAACCCCCTCTCCACGCAGGATGACGTGGCCGCAGCGCTGGTGTCGGACGGGTACCGCGTGTTTGCGATCAAGGGTGAGGATACCGAAACCTATTACAAACACATCAACGCGTGCCTCGATCCGGGCCCCAAGATCACCATGGATGACGGGGCCGATCTCGTGAGTACCATTCACGCGGAGCGGCAACACATGGCGGAGAGCCTCTTAGGCGGCACGGAAGAGACCACCACCGGTGTGATAAGACTTAAGAGCATGGCAGCCAAGGGAGTTCTGCTCTTTCCCGTGATAGCGGTGAACGACTCGGATACCAAGCATTTCTTCGACAATCGCTACGGGACCGGCCAAAGTACCATCGACGGAATTCTTAGGGCCACGAACCGCCTCATAGCCGGCAGCATCTTTGTGGTGAGCGGATACGGGTGGTGCGGCCGCGGACTTGCCGCCCGGGCTGCGGGAATGGGTGCGCGTGTGGTGGTGACGGAAATCGACCCGTTGAGAGCCCTCGAGGCGGCAATGGACGGCTATATGGTGATGCCCATGGCGGAAGCTGTGCCCAAGGCGGACTTCTTCTGCACGGTTACCGGCGATAGGAGCGTCATCCGCAAGGAACACTTCGAGCACATGAAGGATGGAGCCATTGTGTGCAATTCAGGCCATTTCAATGTGGAGATAGACATCAAAGCGTTGGAAGGGATGGCTGCATCACGCAGAACCATCAGGGACTACGTCGAGGAGTTCTCCTTGCCCGACGGTCGTCGGATCATCCTGCTGGGCGAGGGACGTTTGATCAATTTGGCGGCGGCAGAGGGACATCCCGCTTCCGTGATGGATATGAGTTTCGCTAATCAGGCCCTGGCCGCGGAGCACCTCGTCAAGTTCGGCACCGGACTTTCCAATCAAGTGCATCGGCTGCCGGCAGAAATCGACGAGCAAATCGCCCGTCTGAAACTGGCGGCCATGGGGATTCACATCGACACATTGACCGCGGAACAAGAACAGTATCTCTCTTCCTGGGAAATGGGAACCTGAAACACCTCTTGCCGGGGGATCCCTTTTCATGAATGCCGGCGTCCCCCGGCACACGGGATGCCGATCCGCCGTCGGCGTCGCGACATTGGGCAGTGGGGACATGCGTCCAAACCTGCGGGGGCATGTTTCCTGGGCCGCGAAGCAACCCTTAACCGAGGAGAAGGCCATGTCGCTTATCTCACCGCAGCCTAACTACACTGCCGAGGAGTATCTCGCTCTGGAGCGGAAAGCAGAGTACAAAAGCGAATACGTGAACGGCATGATCATCGCCATGGCAGGAGCGAGCCGATCACACAGCTTGATCGTATTCAACTTGGCCGGCGTGTTGCGCACGCAGCTCGTCGGGCGACAGTGCGAAGCCTACGTGAGTGATATGCGCGTCAGGGTCGCGGCTACGGGGCTCTATACATACCCCGATCTTGTCGCGGTCTGCAGCGAGGTCCTTCTTGACGACGAGCATGCCGATACGCTGCTTAATCCCACGGTGATTGTCGAAGTTCTCTCGCCCTCTACGGAAGCCTATGATCGCGGCGAAAAGTTTGCTCACTACCGCAGGCTCGAGTCGTTGCAGGAGTATGTTCTCGTGTCGCAGGACAAAATCCGGATCGAGTCGTTCGTGCGGAAAGGCGCCCAGTGGCTGCTCTCGGAAGCGGGCGCGCTTGATGAGACGGTTCGGCTCGAATCTATCGGCTGCGATCTCGTCTTGCGGGATGTCTACGACAAGGTGGGATTTGCCGACAGCGGCGAGGATGCGGTTCCTGAAGAAGGAGCGCGCACGACGAGTTGACGAGCCTAATCGCAGTCAGGTCTGCTGTCGGATCGTGATCTTTCCTGGCGGAGGATCCGGAGAGGACGGCGCTTTCCATGGCTCCGTCAGCCAACGGGGAGGTCGCCTTGCCCGTGGACCCAGACGGTTTCGCTTTCCAGGGTACGAGCGAAGCGTCCCCCCTCTTGTGTGAGCAGCGCCCATTCCTTCAACGCGTACACGATCAGTTGCACCGGTACAGGAAGATCGTCCACATCCCAACCGAGGGAACGCCTTTCGAAGGACTCTTCCGCATGCTCCACGATCGCAATCACGTCGAGATCGCTTCCCACTCCCCAATCGCCCCGGGCATAGGATCCAAAGTAGCCGATTCTCAACACGCCGGGGTGTAGTTCGGCCGCTTTCGGAGCCCACGTGCGTACGGCATCATCCACTTCCTTGCGATTGGGCCATTTGAAGACCGACGAACTCAATGATCTCACCGGCATATCGTATCGCCTCTCCACTTTGTATCGATCCGTAGTGCTCGTATGGTGCGCCGGCCGGGTGTCCGTTTGGATAACGGGTCGGAATGTAGAAGTTGTCTAGGACCCGGGCTTTCTCGACGATGTCCTCCGGAGGCGGATCGGGCAGTTCCGTCAACAACCGTGCCGTCACGTGGCCCCATGCTTCCTGTCCGAGCATCAGATGCAATGCCTTGACTGCCTTTTCGGCCGCCTGGTGTGAGGCAAAACAAGCCCATTCATGGCGGCCCTCCGACTTCGAGGACCGAGCCTGGTCGAGGTCCCGGCCGGCTTGGGCAAACCAGTCTGACGAGCGATTCGGCATCACGTTCTCCTGTGTATCCTTAATGGCCATTTTAGCACATATTCATGTTACCGGAGTCATATCGACTTGAGGTGTTCCCGTGCGTGCCCATGTACGGCCTATCCGGGTCTGCGACAACGCGACCGAGACGAGGAACGCCGGATGACGGATCTTCACGTTCACGCCGCCATGTCCGACGATACGGCGAGGCGTACCGGGGAGGCCTCGGAGTACCGGTCGCAATCAGGTCCGCTCTTGGCTTGGCCGGCGTTTCATGAATGTCGGTTCCCCCGGCGTTGTCCCATCGAGTTCCCTTCATCTCCGCTCCACCCGCTCCATCCGGTCAACGCGGCGAAACCCTTGACTGGAAGCCGACAACATGTTACACTAACTTCCTAAACAATCATCCTTGGCCGTCTGTTCGGCCGATCGGGGAGCCTCGCCTCGGTACCGAGAGGAAGCTCGCCATCGTCGGCAACGCGGACGACCGTGTTTCTCAGGGACATGTGCGGTTTGTTCCGGGCCTGCGGGAGAAGCCGGGTGCCGCGGGATACCGGTCAAGAGTGCAGTGAGCCGTAAGTGAGTCGGCTCATATGGTTGAGGTATGGAGGTCGTGTTCATTGGGCCGAATGGGATCGGGCCGAAAACTCGTGATTTGTGCAGTCATTCTGCTTCTTCTCTGCCCTTCGACGGCCGCGGCGAACACCCTGCGGGTCCTGCTTCCGATGCCCGCGGGCGGCGAACCCCTCCCGGCATTTGTCTTCTTACCGCAACAAGGCGCCAAACATCCGATCCCCGGGGTTGCCGTGGCAGTAGGGGTAGGGGGGCAACTGGTCCCCCAATACCATGACCACTGTAGGCAACTCGCAAATCGAGGTTTCGCGGTAATCCTGATCGATCCGTCCAATTATCCGGAAGGTCTCTTCCCGGGGCCCTATACCTGGGACCGGGGGCTCGGGTACGTTCTGGGGAGCATTAATCAAGGGATCGTTGCCGGGCGGCTGTTGTTGGGACTCAACTGGTACTTGGACGGAATAAGGGCTGCCGTGGACTTTCTTTGTCATCAGCCATACGTGGACCGTAACCGCATCGCCATATCCGGGCACTCCCAACCTGCCAATGCGGTGCTTACCTACGCTTGCCGGGATCCCCGCGTCAAATCCGTGGTATGGAATTACGGCGGTTGGCCGTGGGTCATGCCCTATGATCCGTTACGTCTTCCGCCGGTACAGATATTTCACGGAGACAAGGACGACGTGTACGACGTCAAGTACGCATGCCGACTTGCCCTGGATCTCAAATCAACCATGCGGTACTATGAATTGAACATCTATCCGGGCGAGAAGCACATGTTCAATGTCTTCTACGACATCCGGAAGGGCGAAAACCGTTTCATGAAGCCGGCTCTTCTGGATGCCTTCGAGCGTTTGGTCCGTTTCCTCGGAAACACTTTGGCAGTTCCTTGCAGATAGCAAAAAGCACGAGCCAGGCTTGACGTACTGGTGTTTGAGTGTATGGTAGTCCTATGACACGGAGAGCACGCATTCACTATCCAGGCGCGGTGTATCATGTGATGCTGCGCGGGAACGCCGGCGAGGATATTTTCTTTGACGATTCGGACCGGCTTCGTTTCTACGATCTGTTGCAAGAGGGAGTCAAGCGGTTCGATGTCCGCATCGCGGCACTGTGCTTGATGAGCAACCACGTGCATCTGGTCGTGCAGGTGGGTGAAATCCCTCTTTCCCGGTTGATCCAGAATGTGAGTTTCCGCTATACCCGGTACCGAAACGCTCGACAGCGACGCACGGGACATCTGTTTCAAGGCCGATACAAGGCTCTTCTGATTGATGCCGAGACCTATCTGCCCGAACTGGTCCGTTACATTCACCTCAATCCGGTGCGTGCCGGAATTGTAGGAAATCCGGAAGACTATCGTTGGAGCAGCCATCGGGCATACCTGGGAAAGGAAGTCCTGCCCTGGCTGTCAACTGACTGGATACTGTCCCGGTTTTCTTCGAGAAAGGGAACGGCACGCCGGCTTTTTCGGAATTTCGTTGCCGATGGGATAGGCGGTGACTACAGAGAAGAGTTTCATTCCGGGACAAGAGAGGGTAGGATCCTTGGGGATGACGATTTTGCAGAAGGCGCTCTTCGACGAGCGGGTGAGAAGGTCAACCGGCCGGTCTCCATGGAAGAGATAATCACTCATGTGTGCACGCTGTACGGGCTCGGCCCCGAGGCTCTCGCAGAACCCGGCAAGAAGCGGTACTGCGCCGAAGCCCGGGCAGTGATCGCCCTCCTGGTCTGGTATGAACATCACCTGTCCCTGACCGACCTGTGCACGCGATTGGGCCGCGATCTGAGCAGCCTCAGTCGAGCGGTCAATCGTCTGCGCACGCGTGCGGAAGCGAATCCCCGTCTGGCGGCGCAGCTTGAGAAGGTAAGAGGAGATCTGAGGTAAATGCCAATATGTCAAGGCTGACAGCGCATCGCCTAAGGAAAAGGGAGAGGAGTGACATGGGCGAACAAATTGAGGTTTCAGCAGACAGTTAGGACTGTGTCATGATCCCGGCTGAAATCCGGCAGCGCCTGGGTTTGGCCCCAGGGATGACTCTCGTGGTTGAAGAACGTGAGGCTTGCTGCCGGCGTTCGCGGTTACCTGTTTCAAGGAAGATTCGACTCCTGCGTTTTCGATGAGAGTCACCTTATGGCTGCGGCGCGGTATGTGGAGATGAATCCCGTACGGGCCGGTCCGGTTACGTTTCATGGGAGTATCCCATGGTCCAGTGCCCGATTTCACAGGGGGGACTGCCGCATATGATGCGCTGGTAACGGATCGAACTCTCCATCGACTTGTCACCTATTGGGTGGGATTCCTGCATTCAGCAGAAGACGGTCCCATGAAAAAGCTTCGACGGGCAAAGCGGACGGGGCGACCCGCGGGCGATGGAGCCTTTGTAACAACCGTTGAGTGGCCCAACGTCCGGGACCTGAGCAAGGCGGGACCAGGGAAGCCTTGAAAGCGCGCACGAAAAACCACTGCCTATCATTCAGGTCATGCCTTTGATTGCTATGCAGAATTGCTTCATAATGGGTCGTGTGTTGCCAGGTGCTTCGGTGAGGCCAAGAACTACGATCTTCTGAAGGGCCACTTCGATACATTTAGACAATGGTTGAAAGATGTTCACTTCAGACCCAATGACGAAAAGTACCCGGAGTTGGCCTTTATGATTGCGCCCGGGTGTTCTCCACTTTTGCAGCGCAAGCTGGAACTCGAAAGTATCTGTTTCTTGCCGGCTCCGTAACTTCTCAATAAGTCCGGGCCATTTCCCCCCTCTTATCCCCCCGCAAGCGGGGGGAAGCGCTCCCTCCCTGCTTGCGGGGAGGGTCGGGGAGGGGAATTCTTGGAATTCGCCCGGGGTTTTTGAGAAGTTACCCGGCTCCCAAAATTCCGCCGGGTAAACGACCCAAGATTGTCCGTGAGGACTCAGTCAACATTAACAAGGCAGACGCAAGTGGGATAATTAAAGCTTTCCGAGGAACTGGCCTTCGTAAGAAGACGCTCCAAAATTTCGCTGGCAGAAGTAATAGGTCATACGGAGACATAAATGAATTGGCTGATAGTTTAAAGTTAAGCGATAAGGCAAGAGATAAACTTCAAGAAAAGGTTGATAATGGTGAGATATGTTTCTAGGAAGAAAAGATTAGAGCGAAGAGGGTCTGGGCAATTTTTCTTGGCTCCCAAAGATTCGCGATTTTACGAGCTAACGTCCCTGTCCCGGCCTTGTAAGCACATACTATTCGTCCTGGATTCCTCCCATAGCATAACATGTTTGTCGGTCGGGTTAACTACAACAGAGCCCGGCTTACGAGTTGATGGAGCCTACGATGCCCACCGTAGCCATAGCAAACGATTTCCTGGATGCTTTCTCCGCGCTACCGCAGGCCCGACAGACCAAGGCTGCGAATCTACGAGCGCGTTCATGTCCCTTGCCGCGCTGAGTTAACTTGGCCGCTATTTGGGGAAGTTTTGTCTCCCGTTTTCCGTCCGGAATAGATGAAACAGTCCGCATACCGGTTCTCCGGCTTGTCCTTCGCTGCCGGCTTACCATTTCGGGCGAATGCGGATGGCCCCGGGGGTTATGACGCTGAAACATCCTTGCATTTGCGTCCCATGATCGCGAATAGCCTTTGCCGTGATAGCCGCCTTCTCTTCGGACGGAAATCCGTGCAAACGTATTAGCACGATCCCTTCGCCGGCCCGGTTCAGTCGGAACACCAATTCTCCGAAATCCTTGTCGGCGGTGAGCAAAATTGCGTGTCGTTC
>JAZDHD010000165.1:0-11251 GCA_043806215.1 Pseudomonadota bacterium
CAGGGGTTAATTCCAGATCTTGAATTAAGGGGGCATAATCAATCATGGGCATATAAATGGCATGGGTGTTGTGAAGAAAACCGGGTAGGGTCACCTCTTCGGTGGCCAGGCCTCCCCCGGCTTCATGTCTCTTTTCCAGAACAAGGACCTTGAGCCCGGCCTTGGAAAGATATGCCCCGGCGGTTAGACCATTCGGCCCGGCCCCTAAAATGATGACATCAAAATGTTCCATTGTTCCTCCTTCTCGTGTAACAGGACCCTTTACACGTTTATCTTCTGTTCTTTGCGAGCCATCCGGCTGACGGCAGCGACGGTCGCAACAGCGGCTATTCTCTTTTTCTCATCGAAGAGATGAGACAGCTTTTCTTCCAACGGTTTCTCCCGCTCGATAATCCGCTTCATATCTTCCATCAGCGCGGTTTCACGCTCGATAAAATGTGTTCCCAGTTCACCCTTGATGAAACGCAGATTTTCCATGACCGCCTTGTGGAAAGGGATATTATTCTTAATCCCGACAATGACGTATTCGTAAAGGGCCCGCCGCATTCTCCCGATGGACTCGCTGCGGTCCCTGCCCCAAACGATGAGCTTTGATATCATCGGGTCATAGAAGGGCGGTATGGCGTAAGACGTATAGACCCCGCTATCCACCCGGACTCCAATCCCCCCCGGAGAATGGTAGCTCTTGATCTTGCCGGGCGTGGGGATGAAGTCGTTTAAGGGGTCCTCGGCATTGATGCGGCACTCCATGGCCGAGCCGTTTATGCGCACGTCTTCCTGCTTAAGGCTCAACGGAAGCCCCGAGGCGATGCGCAGTTGCTCCTTCACGATATCCACGCCGGTCACCATCTCCGTGACCGGGTGCTCAACCTGGACTCGAGCATTCACTTCCAGGAAGTAGAACTTTCCGTCGCAGAAAAGGAACTCCATGGTTCCCGCGCTCTCATAGCCGACAAGCCGGGCGGCCTTTGCGGCTATGGCACCCATTTCGGCGCGCATCTCAGAGGTCACGGCGGGGGAGGGAGATTCCTCGATCAACTTCTGATGCCTTCGCTGGATCGAGCACTCCCGTTCGCCCAGGTGAATGGCATTGCCCTTTGAGTCCCCCAACAACTGGAACTCGATGTGGCGGGGATGGGGCAAGTATTTTTCGATGTAAACATCACAGAGACCGAAGGTGGTTTCTGCAATGGCCTGAGTAGATTTCAGTGCATTCGCCAATTCCCGTTCGCCGGAGACAATGGTCATGCCGATACCGCCTCCCCCTCCGGAAGGTTTTATGATCACCGGGTATCCTATGTCTTTGGCCAAATCCCCTGCTTGATCGAGGTCCGTCACGCATTCTTGGGTGCCCGGCAACACGGGAACACCGGCTTTGATCATCTCCCGGCGAGCCATTATTTTGTCGCCCATGAGCTCAAGCACGCGGCTCGACGGTCCGATGAACTTCAGGCCTTGTTCTTCGCAGGCTGCGGCGAACTTCGGATTCTCCGCAAGAAAGCCGTAACCTGGATGGATCGCGTCGGCCCCGCATTGTTTTGCGGTATCGATCACTTTTTCTATGTTGAGATAGCTCGCCCTTGCCGGCGCAGGTCCTAACAGGAAGGCCTCGTCCGCATATTTCACGAACAGCGCCTCCTTGTCCGCTTCCGAGTAAGCGGCAACGGCGGCAATCCCCATTTCCCGGCAGGCCCGCATGACTCTAACGGCTATTTCGCCTCGATTTGCTACAAGAACCTTTCTTATCATTCCACCACCATCAAGAGGTCTTCGGAAGTGACCATCTCCCCTTCTTGAGCACAAATCTCCTTGACCACACCGCTCCGGGGCGACGTGATATGCCTCACCATTTTCATCGCCTCGATAGTGGCCACTACGTCCCCCTCCCGGATGGAAGCACCCACCTTGGCTTCTATGGAGAGGACCAAGCCCGCCGCGCAGCAAAGCAGAGCTCCGGGGGGCAGATCCTTCGGCTTCTTGGGATCTTCAGCTCTCTCGGCCCCAACGATCCCCACCGCAGCGCCTGCCCCATCCCACTTAGGCGAGATCTTCACGTTGAACACTTCCCCATCCACATCCACGACAAACTCCGTGGGAAATTCGGCAGAGGGGGAGACAGGTCCAATGGCTTTCCGTGCGGGGGCGGTAGATCTTCTGTCCCGGTCGATAGGCTTGAGAGGTCTTCCCGGAACCATGATCTTGAGGAGGAGTTCGTCATCCGAGAGGTCGGGGCCGATTTCGTTTCGGATTTCTTCCAGCGGCCTAAATCTCCCTTGAGGCTGCCAGTCGGCTAATACTTTTGCCCGGGGCGCGGACATGATTTTGTCTTTGACGTTCTGGTCGATGGGACCGGCAGGCTCTCCATAGAAGCCCAAAACATACTTGATCACCTCATCGGTGACACGTTTATACCGCTCACCGGAGACAACGTTCTCTAGTGCTTGGGCCCCAACCACCTGGGAATATGGGGTTCCCATGATTGGATACCCCAAATCTTTGCGAACCTGGATGATCTCTTCAAGTACACGCGGGAGAAGTTCCTCCATCCCTACCTCTTTAAGTTGACGTTGGAGATTGGTCATCATTCCGCCCGGTACTTGGTGCTCGACGGAGAAGAGGTCATACTCCATGGGAACGCCGACGGGGAGACCCTCCTTTTCGGCAATCCGACGAAAATGAGCGGACATCTTGGTTAGTGCGTCTTCGTCAATGTCCGATGTAAAACCCATTCTCTTGGCATTACGCAAAATGGACTCCAATGCAGGCAAGGACGTACCATTGGCGAGAGGGGCTACTGCAGTATGTAGGGTGGTCACCCCTGCTTTGATGGCCTCCAGATACGAAAATGGCGCAAGCCCGGTGCTGCAGTGGGAGTGAAACTCGATAGGGATGCCGTCACAGTTTTGGAAGACCGTGGAGAGCAGTTCACGGGTCTGTTCAGGAGTAATAGTGCCGAACGGATCCTCTATTCTGATGGAGTCAATAACCTCCTTCACCTCGGCGATCATTCTGGTTTTTCGTGCCCAGTGCTCGCTGTCGTGAAAAGGGCTGAAATTATAGCCGAGACACGTTACGTTCTCAGCTCCTTCGTTCTTAACTATCTCTCCAAAGTAACGAGTGGCATCCATATCGGTCTGGTTATCGCAGCACCAGAAGCGCTTTATTCCATTGGCAACACACCGTTTGATCCAGAGAGCGATGACGTCGCGGGGAGTATCGATGTCAAATGAAGCAAGACTCGCGGTCATGTATGATGTCTCCAGCGGAGTTCTCGGCATCAACTTTGAAAGCTGCCGGATCCTCTCCCAGGGATCCTCGTCGAGGGCACGAGCCTGAATAGTGAAACCATTCCCCCCGACAGTTCCCACGGCCTCGAATCCCACCCGGTCCATCACCTCGGCAATAGGAATTATATGATCGGTCCTCATGGTAAAGCCCCAGAGACTCTGCTGGGCATCCCGGAGAGTCTGATCAACAAATGTCAGTTTCTTGCCTTCCATCGGTTTCTCCTAAACGCATCGTCGGCGAACAACGTAACTTCTCAATAAGTCCGGGCCATTTCCCCCCTCTTGTCCCCCCGCAAGCGGGGGGAAGCGCTCCCTCCCTGCTTGCGGGGAGGGTCGGGGAGGGGAAATCTTGGAACTCTCCCGGTTTTTTTGAGAAGTTACCGAACAACGTAGTACTGCATGTGATATGTTCGTTGTCTCGGAAATGTTCACTATTTAGCCTGTCGACTATCGGACTAATTTGATGCCGGCCTTTTCCCGGTCCCACGTATTCTCCGTGACGCCCGCTTCCCGCAAACGATATTTTTCCACCCGATTGGTCGGGGTTTTGGGCAGAGCCGGGACATACTCGACATATCGGGGAACGGCAAAATAGGCCATCCTCTCGTTGCAGTATCGTATGAGGTCTTCCGGGGCCAGGGTCTCATCGGGAGCCAGGACAATTGCGGCCATTATTTCATCCTCACTCAGTTCGGAGGGAACGGCAAACACGGCGGATTCCATGACGTTGGGATGGGAGTTGATCACAGTTTCCACCTCAAAAGAGGAAATGTTCTCTCCACGTCGGCGCAAGGCATCTTTCTTGCGGTCCACAAAATAAAAGTATCCCTCCTCATCCTGCCTGGCATAATCGCCGGTATGGAACCAGAGGTTACGGAAGGACTCCAGGGTCTTCTCCGGCATCCCGTAATATTCCGACATCATGATGTACGGCTTCCCGGGTCTGACCGCGATCTCACCCACCCGGCCAACGGCAACCTCGCGGTCGTCATCATCCACCAGCACCACCTGAAACAGGTCCTGGAGCACCTTGCCGCAGGAGCCGATCTTCCTGTCCTCCACGGTCCAGTGCATCACCATGCCCGTTTCACTCATTCCAAACCCCTCCAGGCAAATGAAGCCGAATCGTTCTTCCATCTGTTTCATCACATTAGGCGGGCAGGCGGCGCCGATGGCTAGCCGGACGGGATTGTCGCCATCATTGGCCTTCGGGGCCTGCTTGGCCAGGATGGGCATGACTGCGCCCAGGTAATTGAACTGCGTAGCGCCATATTTCCTGATTTCATCCCAAAAATCAGTGGCACTGAAACGATCGCTCAGGACAACCTGGGCATCGGTCACGAGCGCCGTCAAGATGGTCAGGATCTGGGCATTGGCATGAAAGAGAGGGAAGAAGGTATAGAGTCTATCGTCGGGAGTGGCCTGACGAATTTTGGCCATCAACCGGGCATTATGGATAGAGCAATTATGGGGGCTGACTACCCCCTTGGAAAGCCCCGTGGTGCCTGATGTGTACATGATTGAGGCCGGGTCCGATGGGCGGACATGGACTTCCACGGGGTCGGAGGAACACTTGTATAGTTCATCTATCGGGGTCACAGGCAGGGGGATGGCACCGGAGATCACCTCATCCATTCTCCCCCGGCAGATGATCCCTTCAAGTCTGGTCTGATCAAGAGGAACTGTTTCAAGCCGTTCCATCAGTGCGGAATCGATGACCAGGAGTTTAGAGTCAGAATTACTGACGACATGGTTTAAAGAATTCCCCTTGTAATAGATGTTGATAGGGACTTCCAACGCACCAGCCTTAGCGGCCCCGAACCAGGCGTAAAGAAAATCCGGATGGTTCTCCATCAAGATGGCAATTTTATCCCCTTTTTGAATGCCCATGTTCATGAAACCCCGGGCAAACCGATTGGAAACAAGGTCCAATTGCTCAAACGTGACTATTTGATCCTTGAAAAACAAGAAGGGGCGATTCTTATGGATACGGGCCTTTTCCTCGACGACCTTTCCGACGACATTCTCCGACAGGTTGGACATGCGCAGTCTCCTTGTTATGACTAAGGTCTGTTTCCAGATGGAGGGCGCCTTATAAGGATATGCCTCCATCTTGGATGATGGTTTGTCCGGTGATGTAACTTGATGCGTCGGAAGCCAGGAAGGCAATCAGGCCTTTCACTTCGGATTCTTCTCCCCGTCTTCCCATAGGTGTCCTCTGGAGAGACAGTTTGGCATACTCCATGAGCATTTCTTCGGACCAAGCCTTTTTCCATTCAGCGGTCAGCTTGGTACGACCGTGGAAGCCCAGGGCAATGGCATTGACGCGGATGCCATAACCGGCATAGTCGGCCGCTGCCTGCCGAGTTAAGGCCAGAACACCGGCCTTGGAAGCGCTATAATTGGTGATGGAAAGAAAGCGGGTATCCGTGGCCCGGAGGGCGGCCACTGAAGCGACATTGATGACGCATCCTTTGTTTTGTTTCATCATGATGGGGAGAGCCGCCTTCATACATAAGAACGGTCCCCGGAGGTTGACTGCCGTTACCCTGTCCCAGTCCTCCACCGGCATTTCATGAATCCTGTTCGGCGCCGAGGTTATCCCGGCATTATTAATGAGGACATCCAATCGGTTGAAGGCCGCCCGGGCATCCTCGAACATGGCCTCCACCTGCCGAACTTGGGTAACATCCGCTTTGATAATCCGCACACGAATTCCAAGTCCGGATAGGTGCCCGGCCGTCTCCTCGGCCTGACTCTTCTCTTCTTCAAAGGGATAATTGATCACCACGTCGGAGCCGCATTCAGCCACGGCCCGGCACATGGTTTTTCCCAGTCCTCGGTGCCCGCCGGTGATCAGCGTTACCCGGCCTGCGAGGTCGAATAATCGATCCGTTCTTATCTCATCCATAGAGTTCACCCAGACCCTTAGAAAACGAGCGCCGAACTAAAAAGCTGTTTCTATAAAAAATGAGGTAATTTCCGAGGCGGCTTCTTCTCCGCCGCTCATTTGCGAATAACGGCTGTTCAAGGCACGGACCCATTGGGTCTTAATGACCTCGACAATTTGTTTTGTCCTTTGTAAGTACAGAGATTCGGCCGGTATTCTTTTTCCGATGGATTCGAGAATGCTCTCCCCGGCCATGAATCCGCTCAAAAGGGCCGTCCCAATCCCCATACTGTTAGGGAGCTGAAATCCGGCGGCGTCACCTGTCAGCAGAACATTTTCCTTGGCCGGCAGGAAGGTGCTGTTTATCAGTTGTTCATGTATTCTCGGTTCCAGACATCCGTCGCGCCGGATGGGCCTTGTGGCCGGATCGAACCCGTATTCCTTCCGGAGTATTTCTTTGGCCTGAGAGAGCCGCTTCTTTAATTCTCGTGGTTTTCCGGAAACTTCCAGACAAAAAAGAGGCCCTTTGTGATTGATGTCGAACCAAAATTTTCCTGGAAGGAAAAAACCGTGAAAGTAATCCCGTTCCAGGGGGAAACTTCCTTCATAACATTCCCTGACTTCCTGTTGATAACCGGCCTTCAATTCAGGAAAGATCATTCGCCGCACCACGGAACGGGCACCATCTCCCCCAACCAGATAAGAGGCCATGAAAGAAGACCTCTCTTCACCGTTCAAAAACTTGACCTCGATTTGCCCTTTCTTTAACCGGACATCCGTGATCAGGCAGCCGTCCCTGACCTGACTCCCGGCCTCCATGGCCTTTTGGGTCATCCAGAAGTCGATATCCCGGCGCCATCCTACCGGCATATGGTCCTCAATGACGCGAGGCTTGGCCCCCGGGACATGAATCATAGCCCCTGAATAATAACAGGGATGGGCCAACACCTCCCGGGGTATAGCCCCGAATTCATCCTTGACCAGTCTTTTTGCCGTGGGTCCGCTGATCAAGCCGGAACAAACCTTGTCTCTGGGCAGCATTTTCTTTTCGAGCAAAACCGTTTCCAAGCCTGCTTCCGCGCATCGTTTTGCCGCGGCACAGCCCGCGGGGCCTGCACCAACCACCACCACCTCAATATTTCTCGCGCTCATCTCAACGGACTCCTTGACCTTGGAAAAACCGGATGATTCCCGGAAGTCTCTACGTCTTGGCAA
The DNA here is from genome assembly GCA_043806215.1 of Pseudomonadota bacterium. Lineage (GTDB taxonomy): Bacteria > Desulfobacterota > Desulfomonilia > Desulfomonilales > Desulfomonilaceae > JAVHLK01. The sequence goes on from JAZDHD010000165.1 coordinate 7,393, forward strand.
TCCTATTTCTCCTCAACTTTGGCTAAAACCATAGAAGCAGTCAAGTTAAAAAAACTATTTGGTTACTTTAGCAAATCTAAACTGAAGAAACCTGTTGAAGCATTAACGCCGGTTGAAAATCTAAACGGTAAGTGTGCCGGCTTCAGAACCCGTTACCATGTCGGGTGCCTTTGACCTCTAATGGATGACTGTAAGTCAGTCAGAGACCTCCGGCTTTGCCGGAGGTCTCTGACTCTGCTTTGCTTCGGCGCCGTCTTCCCGAATTGGAAGTGTTCCATTCCGGATGGGAGGCTTGCGGGCAGGCAGTTTGACAGAAATCCTCAGGTCGACGGCAGAAATGTGAAGGTTTCTTTCAATAGTAGGGCAATAAGAGGAAAGTGTCAAAACGGGCTGTGCGCCGGCGGGAGTCCGGCGCAAGAACGGACAGAGCCTGCTTCGTCAGCAGGCTCTGGAGGTAGAAACGGCCGGGGCTTACCCCGGCCGGAACGATGAGGCATGGCGTACGGTTTCCCCGTGACTATTCCTGACCGCTCATCTCATCGCAAAGCACGCTTCCGGGAGTGCGGAAGGGGAAGGCGTCCGTCGTGGTGCCCGTGGAGACGATCGAGTCCGTATAGCATTTTCCGGCAGAGGAAGGGGAGGGGTACGGATAAGTGTTCCACTCGTTGGAAGTCCCATTGCCCTGGTCCGAGCCGCAGGTGCCGGGGATGGCAGGCAGGTCGCCGCCGCCGACGAACGGAGCACGGTAGAGGTAGCGGCTGTCCGCTCGCGGATGGCTTCCCTTCATGGCACATCCCATAATGATCCAACGATTGCTGAACATGCCCATCTGCAGCAGAACCTCGCACTTCGCAGTGCCGCCTCGCCAGCCGTAGTACGGGCCTACCATGTATTTCAGCGCGTTGTTGGTGTTCAGGTGAGAGGCGATCTCTTCATCAAACTGGTAGTTCAGGTCCACGAGCTCGTTGCCCAAACGTTCGAGAGATGCGGCCACCTTGCCGACGTCGGCCGACGCGCTTCGGTCGCACGCCGTCCTCTTGTAAGAGACATAATACGGTATGGCAATGGCCAAAATAATGCCGATGATGGCCACAACGACCATGAGTTCAATGAGAGTGAAGCCTTTTGGGGTCTTTATCTTGCCGAACATGGGTTCCTCCTTCTTCTTGTCTCTGTCAATAGTCATGCAAGTATTCATGGTGACTGCCGACGGCCAGAGATTCATTGGAACGGGCCACAGGTTTGACTATCGATTCAGCGTACTTTGTTAATATGCATATGTCGTGCCGGCCTCACAGGGAGATCAAGCCCTGAAACGGGGCGCTGAGACCCCCGGATGGGGCCGCATTTTGCACCGGTGGTGACACAAAACGTCACCTCTTATCGGCTGAAATGCAACATATTAATATTACAGAATAAAGAAGGTAAACATAGTTGACGGACGGCAAACACATTGTTCATAGTTGTGCCGTTGTTTCTCTTTCAAGGAAGATCCGACGCTTTTCTGAGAACGGCACTCAATTCCGCTGGGGTTTCATGAGATACTGAGGAAACGAAAGACGACCTGCACACCGCAGGGGGAGGCCGGACAGCCGCTCCACAGTTGAAAATGGACCTCGATAAGGTCTTGCGCAGCCAGGCGTCCATTCCCGACGATCTCTCGCTCGGACTCCCCGGCACCGGAACGAGGAAACACCAGGTGACCGAACTCATTAATCTGATTACCGAGCCGGCGTCCGCGGGCGGCAGGGGATACTTGTCATGACCATCCTCCGTGCACGATTCTATGCGCCGGCGCTGCTCGCGGCCATAGGCCTGTTTGCCTTTATGCCGTGCGTGGCCAATGATTTCGTGGATTGGGACGATTACGGATTCGTGAAGGAAAATCCCCATATCCGTGACCTGTCGTATACATCGTTGCTCCGGATGGTGACCGGGTTCCATCAAGGTGTCTGGCACCCCCTCACGTGGCTGTCACACGCGGCCGATAGGTCCCTGTGGGGTCTGAACCCGTCTGCGCACCACCTGGTGAGCGTTGTGCTCCACGCGCTCAACGGAGCGTTGGTGTTTCTGGTCTGTCTGATGCTTCAGGACGCGTGGAAGGAGAGGAACTCCCGGGAAGCGGTCCCGACCGAGCTAAGCGTCATCGCTGCGTCTTTCACGGCCGGGTTGTTGTTTGCCGTTCATCCTCTGCGGGTCGAATCCGTGGCATGGATTTCCGGTAGGAAAGATCTCCTGTGCGCGCTCTTCTTTCTTTCAGCTCTGTTGAGTTACGTCGGGTATGTTTGCCGGCGGGAGGTTTCCCCGGCACGCGGCCGCAGATGGTATGCCTCAGCCGTGGTGTTTCACGGATTGGCGGTCCTTTCCAAACCCACCGCGGTCGTCCTTCCGCTCGTTCTTCTCCTCCTGGACTATTACCCGCTGTACCGAATGGACCCGTCCGTGTTCCTCCGGCGTGTCGTGGAAAAAGCGCCGTTTTGGGTCATCGGCGGCATTGGGGTCGTCATGAACATGGCGGCCAAGTGGGGAGAATCGATTCCCCTTTCGTACGTCCCGGCCTCCGTAAGGATCATGAACGCGTTTCATTCCGTTGTTGCGTACATCGTTCAAACCGCGGCACCGTTAACGCTAATCCCGCTCTACCCGATGGATCTTTCCACCGACCACTTCGGCCCCGAGTATGTCTTGGCCGCTGCGATGGTAACGGCCGTCACGGGCCTGTGTCTGTTCTCGGCACTGCGGGGGCGCCGTCTTTGGGCAGGCGTGTGCTTGTACTATCTCATCACGCTGAGCCCTTCCCTGGGGCTGTTCATGTCGTTCCGGCATTGCGCGGCGGACCGGTATACGTACCTCCCCTCGGTGGGGCTTTGCCTGTTGATGGGACTAGGGGTTGGACGTCTCTGGGACGTCCTCGGCGGACGGCGTCATCGCTTAATCGGTCGGGCGGCCTTGTGCGCAGCCGTTATGACGGCTGCGTTCGGTTGTCTCATCAAGTCCCGGGATCAGATGGCGGTATGGAGGAACACGGAGACCCTCTGGTTGCACGTGGTGAAACACGCCCGTCCCGTCCCCGACATCGCTTACTTCGCACTGGGGAAAGTCTACGAGAGCAGAGACGATTTCACGCGGGCCTTGGAAGCCTACCGTAAGGCTCTCTCCCTGAACCCGGGGGGCGCCCGGATCAAGGGGAGGATTGCCGTGGTTCTTGCGAGGACCGGAAAGACGGCCGAAGCCAGGGAACTTGCCCTCGGGCTCATTGAAGCCGACCCTCGTCAACCGGACGCGTACGTGACTCTCGCCGGAATAGAAGGCTCAATGGGAAGGTATGACGAGGCGGTGAGATCGCTCGAACAGGCCCTGCGTCTGGAGCCTGAGTATCCCCCCGCTCTGGGTTTGCTTATCGTGGCCCATGTGAGAAGGAACGACCTCGGCCGCGCTCGATATTACTATGGGCTCTATACGGAGAAGGGATTTACCGTGCCGCGGGAGATTGAAGAGACGTTGAGTCGGAACAGCGAATGAGTGTTCTCGGCAATCGTCATATCTACTATAGTGACGCTCTTTGAATTTCGCGGTAATCCTAATCCGGTTCCTCAAGGATCCCGCCGGTCGTTCCCGTCATTGTGGTCACTCTCTCTGAACAAATGCAGGCATTCGGACCTTATAGAACAGGACCATGTCTAAGAGTCGTTCAAGACCGCGCCATACGGTTGTGGGACCGGGATCTCCGTCTTTCTTTCGGTTCAAGAAACCTCCGAGCTTCGCTATGGCGATAACCGCGCTGCTCAGGGGCGGCGCTTTCTCCGGAGGCGGTTGTTGAGTGTCCACGGCCCACAATACCTTCCATTCATCCTCGCTC
>JAZDHD010000166.1:0-26416 GCA_043806215.1 Pseudomonadota bacterium
CTTGGTCTGTAAGATCGCGCCTCAGCACGTACACGGCAATAACTTCCGAGGGGGCGTCAGCCGGTTTGGTCATATCCCCATTCCCCTGGGCCGGTTTCGACGGCCCCATGCTCCTACGATTGGAGCGTTTCCGTGACATCTTCGTTTCAACGCCGTTTCCCGGTTCGATTCTCGGGGCCGAATAACGGTCCCTTTCGAAGGAATGCATTCCCACTCGCTGCGAGCTCCTGTAAAATGAAAATCCGGGACCGACCGTGGTATACGGGAAAGTACAAGGCGACACACCATGATCCTCAACAAAATCCAGTCATTCATGGCCGGCAGGACCGCGCTCATATACCTGGTATCTGAAGAAGAAGAGCGGGTGGAGCGGCTGATCCTCGCGGCGGCCGAAAAGGCCTTTTCCGGAAAACCCAAGTTCTTCAAATGGTCGTGTCTCTATGGCCTTACGTCGGCCGGCAAGGCGGTTGAGAACACCAAATCCCCGGTCGCGGCACTGAGCAGTTTCATCCGAATCAAGGAGCCTGCCGTCCTGGTATTCAAGGATCTCCACATGATCCTGAAAGACGATCCGCAGCTGATGAGGCAGCTCAAAGAAAGTGCCCGCATACTGCGGACGGGGAAGAACAAGATCTTCTTTCTTTGCCCCCGGCGAAATCTTCCGGACGAACTCCTATCGGTCTTCAAGATCGAAGACATACCCATCCCGAGTTACGAGGAGATTGCAGGCATCCTCGACAGGTGCATCAAGGAAAGCCCCAACGGCGATTCCGTGCGTGAATCGTTACCCCCCCAACTCAAGGAGAAGCTCATCCGTGCCGCGGTCGGGTTAACGGGAACAGAGGCCTCCGATGCGTTCTACAAAGCTCTCCTTGAAACGGAAAGGGTTTCGGATCAGACCGTGGAAATGGTTCTCGATGAAAAACAAGCTATGGTGGAGCAGAGCGGAGTGCTTGAGTTTGTAAGCCAAAAGGCCGGTTCCTGGGAGATCGGAGGGCTGGTCAATCTCAAGAAGTGGTTGAAAGAGCGGGGCAAGGCATTCTCCCCGGAGGCGGCGCGGCAGGGATTGACCCCCAAAGGCATCCTTGTCATGGGTGTGAGCGGCTGCGGAAAGAGCCTGTGCGTGAAGGCCATAGCCAACTATTGGAAGCTGCCTCTCCTGCGGCTCGACATGGGCAGGATCTACGACGGCCTGGCCGGGCCGCCCGAAGAGGCCATGAGAAAGGCCATAAAGACGTCGGAGTCAATAGCGCCGTGCGTGCTGTGGATCGACGAAATCGAGGCCGGTATTGCCAACCAGAAGCAGAAAGCCGGTGGAGGGGCGGAGGCCAGAGTTCTGGCCTTGTTCCTGACGTGGATGCAGGAAAAAACAGCGCCCGTGTTCGTCGGCGCGACAGCCAATGAAGTGGAGGTACTGCCGCCGGAAATCCTGAGGAAGGGGAGGTTTGACGAACTCTTCTATATGGGCCTGCCGTCCAAGGAAGAGCGAAAACAGATCCTCACCATCCACATGCGCAAGAGACGCGTCGACCCTTCCAAGTTCGACATGGAATACCTGGCCGCTTCAACCGAAGGACTCAACGGCGCGGAGATCGAGCAGGGCGTGATATCCGCAATCTATGAGAGTTCTTCCGAAAAGACGGAAGTCACGGAACACATTCTTGCCAACGCATTGCGTAACATTGTTCCTCTTTCCCGCACCATGCGTGAACGGATCGAGAAAATAGAGGCATGGGCACGGGACAGGGCCATGAAAGCGTCGCTGGAAACGATTTAATTGATTTGCTTCACCCCGGCTCACCATCCCGCCCAGGGAGGCGCCTATGGACTACCCCGAAACGGCCCCCGAGCCGCGCGATGAAATCGCGGATCTCAAACGGGAAAACCAAGCACTGCGTTCGGCCCTCGAAGAATACCGTTCCGTGGTGGACAAGTACCGAACACTTGCCGAATGCTCGCTGGCCGGTATTTACGTGATCCAGGACGATTGTTTTCAGTATGTTAATCCTCGTTTTATGAAGATGCTGGGCTACGAGCGGGAGGAAGACCTTATCGGAAAGAATTTCCTCGATGTGGTTCATGAAGAAGACCGGCCCGCGGTCAATCATAAGGGATTGTGGAGAGAGAAAGGTGCGGCCTACCCGGCACTCCATACGATTCGTGCGATCAGGCGGGACGGGTCGCCGGCCTGGCTTCATCTCAGCAACGTGGCCGCGCAGTATATGGACAGACCGGCCGACATAGGGACCGTCATAGACATCACGGAGCAGAAGGAAAGTCAGGAAGCGCTGCTTCAATCCGAAGAAAAGTACCGGACCATCATCGAGCAGATTGACGACGGGTACTATGAGGTGGATTTGGTTGGCAATTTCACCTTTTGCAATGATTCATTCGCCCGCATTCTCGGCTATCCGGCAGATGAAATACTGGGCCGCAACTATGCCGAATACGCCATACCCGGGGAGGAGCAGGGTATTAATGCAACCTTCCTCGAAGTCTACTCCGGCGGCGAGCCCGCGCCGGCCATCGCCTGGGAGATTGTCCGAAAAAACGGCGCAAGGCGGCACATCGAGCTCTCGATTTCTTTGATCAGAGATCGTCGGGGCCGAAGAATGGGCTTCCGGGGCATTGTCCGCGACATCACCGGCCGGAAGCTGGCGGAAGAGGAACTGAACCGCCACAGGAATCACCTCGAAGACCTGGTACAGGAAAGGAGTGTGGAACTGCTGGCGGCAAATGAGAGCCTCCGCCGGGAAGTCACGGAACGCACGCGGGCCGAAGAGGAACTGATACGGGAGAAGCGCTTTTCAGATTCCGTGATCGACAGCCAACCCGGCTTGTTCTACTTGATAGACCGGTCGGGACGGTTTCTCAGATGGAACGCCAACTTGGAGGACCTGGCGGGCTACTCCCGCGAGCAGATGACTCGTGCCGGAGCGTTGGACTTCTTTGTGCCCGAAGACAGAAACCTGGTGAATGAAAGAATCAATGAGGTGTTTGTTAAGGGCCGGGCCGCGGTGGAAGCCATGCTGATCACAAGAGACGGGACGCCCAAGCCCCACCTCATGACCGGGGTGCGAATTGAACTGGACGGAGAAGTCTACTTGGTGGGCGTCGGCATGGACATCACCGAGCGGAAATTGGCGGAGGAAGCCTTGACCGCTTCGGAGAGGGAACTGAGGATACTGTCCGGCAAGCTGATTTCAGCACAGGAGACAGAGAGAAGGCGTCTGGCAATGGAACTCCATGACGGGATCGGCCAAGCTCTCACGGCCGTCAAGGTGCGCGTGGAGGGCGCGTTGCGGAAGACCCGGGGATTATTGACTGAAGAGCAGTATACGCCGTTCCAAGAGCTCATTCCCACGATTCAACATTCGGTGGAGGAAGTGAGGCGGATGTCGAGGGACCTTCGCCCGGCAATGCTCGACTCCTTGGGCATACTCTCCACCATCGGTTGGCTCTGCCGCCAGTTCAAGAGTCTTCATCCCCATATTGCCGTGGTAACGGAGATCGAACTCGAGGAGGAGGACGTTCCCGAGGATTTGAAGATCGTCATCTTCAGGGTTCTGCAGGAGGCCTCGAACAATGTGGCCAAGCACAGCGGGTCCGACCGGTTCTTGCTGAGGGTTGGACGAAGCGCCGAAGGCATCGAACTGGTTATCAAAGACAATGGGGTGGGGTTTGATCTGGACTCGGCCTTGAGGCTCCACTCCGATCAACGCGGCTTTGGGCTGGCAAGCATGAAGGAACGGACGAGGCTTTCCGGGGGGAAGTATTTCCTGCGGACCGGTCCGGGCATCGGCACGACCATCAACGCGGTTTGGCCTCTGCCGAGCCGGCTGTTCAGCGGCTGATCAAGCCTCGTTCCACGGCCAAGGCCGTCAAGGCGGCCACGCTGTGCACGTCCAGCTTCTTCATCAGGTTGGCCCGATGGGTTTCCACGGTCCGGACGCTGATACAGAGCATATCCGAAATCTGTTTGTTGGTATAACCTTCCGCAATGAGTTTGAGAATTTCCCGTTCCCTTCCGGTGAGGGTCTCCCAGGAGCTTTCCTTTTTCAACGTTCTCGCGGCTTCCAAATACGCGTCCAGAACCAAGTGGGAAATTGCAGGGCTGATGTACCGTTGACCTGCCAACACGCTTTCGAGGGCCATCTCCAGTTCCGCGTGTGAGGCCTCCTTGAGTATATAGCCATCGGCGCCGGCTTTGAATGCGGCCAGGATGAATTCTTCGTCCTTGTGTACCGTGAGGACGAGTATCCTTGTTCCGTGCGCTCCTCTCCTGATCTCCTTGATCGCTTCCAGGCCGTGTAACAGCGGCATGGACAAATCCAGGAGCAAGAGATCGGGTTCCAGCCTCCGCACCAGGTCCACGGTTTCGCGTCCATCCCGTGCTTCGCCCACGATCTCGAATGTCGGTTCCGTGGAAAGCAGAGCCTTCAGTCCCTCCCGCATAATCGTGTGATCTTCCGCAATCACTATCCTGTGCCGTTGAGCCATGAGACACCAGCCATGTGAAAACAAGACGATCCATACTCACGTGTGTCCGCGAATGAGAGCGGACACGCGGTTCTCGTCCTCCGGTCGACCGAAAGGGAAGGGGATCCGGGATATGTTCACCGTTATAGCAGTTGCCACGGGTTTTGTCCGAAATAAATGGGTCTCGGTCGTTCCCGGGCCCTCAACCCGCCGTATGCCTTATCTTTCAAAGTATCCTGCCCCGACGGGTCGGGCCTGAGCCCGGACCCCGGCCTTCCATCAAGACTGCCGGGGCCCGGGATGTTCCTCACTTGCGAACCTGGTTCCCGTGACGCCGGTATTGGCCTCGCATTAGCTCCTCAGACAGCCGTCCCGGCAACGGAAGCGAATGTGTAGATATCCGGCGGTTTCGAGTTGGTGCCTATCGCTCATTCCAGGGCTTTGCTAAAAGGACTTTCGCAGTCGCGATGTCCGGCGGCCAAATAAGCTGCTGTTTTCCATCCTGCCATTGTCGAAGTCCGTAGACGACGACAGCCGTGTCATTGGGGCGAAATTTGACCGGGCCTTTCACGGTCATCATGTCCGTGAGGGCAACTGCGTCCCTGATCTTCTTTCCGTCAAGAGATCCTGCCTTCTCTATTGCAGCGGCCAGTATCTCAACTGCAGCATATCCGGGTCCAACCGGATTGCCTACCGATGCCACATCGGGATGTTGAGCCCGATAGTCCTTCTTCAGTTGCTCGTTGCCCGGAAACGGCATGTTCTCGTCCCAGTTTCCGTCGGAAATGACGTAGTTTGCGTCTTTGCCGAGGGCTTGCCAGTATGTCGAGAAGTCAGCGCCCCTTACGAAACAGGTAAGCTTGGGCGCATAGGCAAGTTCCTTCATCTGTTTGATCAGGCCGATGGACTGCGGAGGGGTAGGCACGGAAAACAGAGCGTCTGCGCCTGCGCTTTTCGCCGCCAGTATCATGGATGAGAAGTCCTTGGTGCCGGGCGCGTAAGTCTCTGTAATTACTTTGTAGCCCTTCTCTTCTGCCAGTTTGCGCAGGTGTTTGCCGCATTCGATTCCCCAGTCGGTCTGAAGCTCGAAGGCGGCGATCGTCTTGGGCCTTTCGGCTTTCGGAAGCGAGTCAACGACGTCCATGAAAGCCTTCGCCTGAGAACCGGACATGCCAAAAGGCACAAAGGAATACTTGAATCCCCCGCGTATTGGAGCCTCGACTGCAATGGTGACCCCTATCCACGGAATCTTGTTCTTTTCGGCAATGGACATGCCCGCAACATTCAATTCCGACGAAAAGCCTCCCAAATATGCGACAACCTTGTCGACCGAGTTCAGTTTTTCCAGTCGAGAAACGCTTTTCACCGGGTCTGATTCGTCGTCAAGCAATATCAATTCAATCGGTAGCTTCTTTCCGTATTCCTTAACGAGTACCCCGCCTTTGTCGTTAATGTGTTTCACTGCCAGTTCGTAACCGGCCTTCACATCCTTACCGCCCCCTGCCATTCTCCCTGTCAAGGGGACGGCGGCCCCGACCTTGATGGTGTCCGGAGCACCGGCAATCAGTGGCGATACGGATAAAGCAGCGACTATGAAGCAAGCGAACGTTACTGTGGCGACTCGTGTGACAACTCTTTTCATGTTCTTCTACTCCTTGCTGGGGGCGATGAACGCCGATGCGATGTTGTCCGGCAGGATTACACCGGGAGGTCACATTCTGTGAAAGGAACATCCCCATACCCCTCCTCTTAAGGCTCCCAAAGCAGTTTGCCTTCTGCGATTCCGGCGCAATGACCACGCGCAGAAGCGGTATGCGACTCTCATCTTGGTACTGGACCGAACGTTGTCTGCTTACTTCGTTATCGATGTTGTCCGCCTACCGAATTTCTCCAGCAAGCCTATAAGTCCTTTGGGAAAGCAGAGCACCATGAGAATGAACACGGCGCCGAATATAATGACACTTACCTGACCCATGCTCAGGGCAAAGATCTCTCGTAATATCACGTAACATATCGCGCCCAGCAACGGCCCAAGAACCGTTCCCGAACCACCAATGAACGTTATAAGAAGCGGATCGAAAGACCACCACAGTTCAAACGGCACGTAACGGTAAAAACTGACGTTGTAGATCGCAAAGAGGCCGCCCGCTACACCGGCGACAAAGGAGCTCAGTATCATGGAAATGATTTTGTACTTGAAGGTATTGATTCCGATTGACTCAGCTGCTTCTTCATCCTCCCTGATCGAGAGCATGGCCAGCCCAAGCTTGGAATGCGCCAGGCCATAAACAAGGATTACCGTGAAGACAGCGGTTACCGCCATGAGGTAGTATCGTGACGTGAGGCTGTAGCTTGCAATCAGTTCGGGAGGGAGCAGGCTGACGCCCGGTAATGTGTTTTGGACTGTAATCAGTGCTATCATTGCCAACGCAAGGGTCCCAATAGCGAAGTAGTGACTCTTAAGCTTCAGGGAAGGCACGCCCACCAGACATGCCACAGCCATTGCGGCGACACCTCCCACGGGAAGCGCAAGCGGATAGGGGAACCCGTAAATCCATATGTAACGGCCTGCCAGGGCCCCGGCGCCGAAGAACGCCGCGTGTCCCAAGCTTATCTGCCCACAGAATCCGCCGAAGATGTTCCAACTGTGAGCCATGATGGAGTAGAGTCCAACCAGGAACACCAGGTTGAGTGTGTATTCAGAGCGCACGAAGAGCGGCGGCACAAAGAGGACCACTGCCATCAGTCCGACAACCCAAAATCGCTTCACAGCGCTTCTGCCAATCATGTCTTCTTCCCCAGCACACCTTGCGGTCGAACCATTAATATGAGGACAAAGAGAATCAGCCCGATACACTCGCGATAGGCCGCGCCGATCACAAAAACGCCGGCTGCCTCAACTGCGCCGAGTAACAGACCTGCAAGCAGACACCCCCCGATACTGCCGACCCCGCCAAGAATAACCACAATGAGAGCCTTATTCGTCAGTTCAAACGCGACCTCGGGATTGAATCCCTGCAAAGAGACGAGAGCCCCCGGCACGGCGGCCAAGGCGATACCTACGGCAAAGGAAAGGACGTAGGTGCCGGTGACGTTGATCCCCATAAGTCCCGCAGCTTCATGGTCCTGCGCAACAGCCCGGATGGCCTTGCCGAAGTATGTTCGCGTCAAGAACAGATGCAGCGCCACAATGATTCCAATGGCGATACCGACAGTGGCCAGTCCCAGATAGGGAAGTCGCACGCCAAGAATGTCAAGCACCCGGCCAGAATACCATGTGGTTACCCCCCTTTCGTCCGGTGTCCAGAGCAGAATGGCTGAATTCGGCAAAATGAGTAACAAGCCAAATGATATCAGTAGAGAATTCTTGATCTTTTCGTGCTCAGAGAATTCAAGGAGCCACTTGAAAAGGCCCATAAAAAGCAGGAGGCCGGCAATCAGAAACAGAGGAAGCGTCAGAAAGATTGACAGAAATGGATCGATCTTCAGCAGATGGAAAAGCCAAAAACTGCCGTACGCGCCAATCATGATCAAAGCCCCGTGAGCCACATTCAGATAACTCATGACCCCGAAGATCAGAGAGAGACCGAGGGCGATGAGCGCATAGAGAGCCCCGTTCATGATTCCGTAGGTCAAGATCTGCAGGTAAGCCGTCATTGGTCCATCACCTATCCAACAGCGAGATACGCGCTCTTGACCTGTTCACTGTCAAGCAGATCTTTGGATTCGCCTGACAACACGATTCTGCCGTTTTCAATGACATATGCGCGCTTTGCGGTTTGCAGTGCATACCGCACGTTCTGTTCGACGAGAAGGACGGTAATGCCTCGTGATGTGATTATCGTCCGTATCGTCTGGTAGATGGTCTTCACGATTATTGGCGCAAGGCCCAGGGAGGCTTCGTCGAGGAGGAGCAGGTCGGGGTGCGACATAAGGCCTCTGGCGATAGCCAACATCTGCTGTTCGCCCCCGCTCAGAGTTCCGGCCAACTGATGGCGTCGTGCTCTCAGTACTGGAAAGGTGGCGAACATCCATTCGAGAGTTTCGTCTTTGAGTCTCCGTGCGCGGCCGAGATAAGCTCCCAGTTCGAGGTTCTCAACAACAGTCATGTCGGAAAAGACTCTTCGCCCTTCAGGAACCATCGAAACCCCTTTCTGCACGATCTCGTGCTGTTTAATCAAATCCAGTCGGGTGCCGTTGTATGTAGCGGAGCCCCTCTTGGGCTTGATCAGTCCGGACAGCGTTTTCAGGAGCGTGCTCTTTCCCGCGCCGTTGGAACCCACCAACGCAATGATCTCTCCTCGATCGACATGTAGGCTTACACCCCACAGTGCTTGGAGGTCACCGTAAAATACGTCCAGATCTGCGACTTCAAGCATCTCAGTCCTCCCCGAGGTATGCTTCGATTACTTGCCTGTCTTCGACCGCTCGCCGGGGCGCTCCGTCGAATATCTTGGCGCCGTGCGAAATTACCACGACTCTGTGGGAGACTCCCAAAATGACTCTCATCAAGTGTTCTACGATCATAATGGTTATCCCAAGCCCACTCATGACCTTGATCAGATCGAGCGCCTCTTCCACTTCCGCCGGATTCAGTCCTGCGAACACCTCGTCCAGCAGCATCAGCCTGGGTTTTGTCGCCAGGGCTCTGGCAATCTCAAGCCTCTTTCTGTCAAGCAGGTTAAGCCTGCCTGCCGGCATCGATTGCTTGCCGTTCATGCCGACCATGCCCAGGATCTCTTCAGCTTCGTCCCTCGCTGCGGCCAGATTGCGCGCCGGCCTGCTGCCGTAAGACCTGCCGGCCATGACATTCTCCAGAGCCGTCAGTTCGGGAAACGGTTTCACAAGTTGAAAAGTCCGGGCGATGCCGGCTTTGCATATGGCGGAAGGCCTTTTCCCGGAGAGCCTCTCCCCATTGAAATGAATCGTTCCAACGTCCGGTTTCAGAAAGCCCGAGATGAGATTGAACAATGTGGTTTTACCCGAGCCGTTCGGGCCGATAATCCCCAGTATCTCTCCTTCGGCGAGGGAGAACGATAAGTCATTGATTACGCGCAGGCCCCCAAAGGCTTTGAACAAACCTTTGACAAAGAGGAAATCGTCGACGTCCACCGAGGATTTGTTCATATCCCGCATGAGGGCTTCTCCGTATGTCCATCAATCACAAGACGGGCAATACATTGTTTGGCTCACTTCAGGAGGTAACGCGAGATGAGCAACTTCTGTATTTCCTCGGTTCCCTCCTCGAAATGAAACGACCGAACATCGCGAAAATGCCGCTCCAACGGATAGGCTTTTGTGTATCCGATTCCTCCGTGCATCCGAAGCGCCATCTCAGACACGCGGGTGACCACCTGTTCGGCGAAGAGCTTGGCCATCGCCGCTTCTTTTACGATATCCAGACCATGGTCGAATCTCCACGCGGCTTCGTAGGACAGGAGCCGAGCCGCTTGGATCTCGGTACCCATTTGGGCGATGTTGTTTTGAATGGCTTGTCGCTTGGCAAGGAGCTTTCCGAAGGTGGAACGCTTCTTCGCGTATTCTATTGACAGATCAAGCATCTTCTGTGCGAGACCCACACAGCAGAAAGCAATGGAAACTCTGCTCAGGTGAAGCATTCCGAAGGCCACGTCCAGGCCCTTGCCCTTTTCACCCAGAATACCGGATGCGGGGACCCGACAATTCTTGTAGATAACATTGTAATGTCGCGGTCCAACGCAACCCATCATCTTTTGCATCGGTGCCAGGGTCACGCCTTCAGCGGGCATGTCAATGAGAAACGATGTAATCCCTTCTTCGGCGGCGGCAAAAGCGTAAATAAGTCTTGTATAACCCGGGAACAAGGAGATGAGCCATTTGTGCCCGTTGAGAACATAATAATCTCCTTCCCGCACCGCCTTTGAGTTGATATCTTTTCCAGTGCCCGCCTCGGGCTCGGTGAGGCTGTTCGCCGCCCAAATTTCACCCGTAGCCAACTTGGGCAAGTATTTGTTCTTCTGTTCTTCCGTGCCGAAATAGAGCAAAGGCCTCCAGAAAAGCCCGTTCATGCAGTGAGCTATGAGGCGCACGGTCGCATAGGCCTTTGCCATCTCTTCGAGAACAGTAAACCACTCTACCGCGGGCCAGCCTTGTCCTCCATACTCTTGGGGAATCGTCAGCCCGAAGAAGCGCCCCTTCTTCAGCGCAGCCACAAGCTCGTCGGGGATGCGCTCTTCTTCTTCCAATGGCGCCGACAACGGATTGAGGACTTTCTCTACCCATTCTCGAGTTTCTTGCTTGATCTTAAGAATACGATCAGGAAGTGCAAAATCCATCAGTGTGCTCCTTTCATCCGATCATGGTCAATCCGCCGTCGATGCTCAGGACTTGGCCGGTCATATAGCGCGAATCGTCACCGACAAGAAAAGCCACCACATCGGCAATATCCTCGGGCAATCCAAGGCGTTTCATGGGAACCATTTTGGCGACTGCTTCCATGATCTTCTTACCCTTTTCGCCTTCGTGGAGACCGGCAAGAAGATCGGTTTGGACAGGTCCGGGACTGACACTGTTGACCCTGATATTGTGTCTGGCCAGTTCTCTGGCGAGTCCTTTCGAACTTGCCATAATCGCGGCCTTTGTCCCGCAGTAGATGACCTCTCCGGAATTGCCCACTCTTCCTGCGTCCGACCCGAGGCTGACGATTCTTCCCCTGTTTTGCTCTATCATGTACGGTATACATACATGGGTCGCGATGAGGAAGCTCTTGTAGTTGACCGAGATAAATCTGTCCCACAGTTCTTCGTCGGTATCCACAAAGAACTGCGATTTATCTATGCCCGTATTGTTGATGAGAATATCTATGGTGCCGCATTCCCCGTGGATCTTTGCCACGGAGTCTTTCACCCTCTGGTAGTTGGTGACGTCGCATTCGAGCGCGAGCCCCTTCACTCCCAGTCCGCTGATTTCGGCAGCGGTCTGTTCCGCTCCGTATTTTTCGATGTCCAGCACGCCCACGTTCGCCCCATCACGGGCCAGACGCAACGCGATGGCTCTTCCTATTCCCTTGGCTCCGCCTGTGACTACGGCGGTTTCTCCTTTCAGGCTCATTGTTTCTACCTCATATGTGAAAACGATAACTGTTGATGCAGAGAAGATCATGTGGCGGTGCGGACGCTTAGAGCAATTGCCGTCAATTTTGTCCGAAATTCGTGTGTCCGACGTTCCCAGGCAAATCCCCCCAGCCCCTCTTTGTCAATGGGGGATTAAGGGGATTTCTCTTTTCAAAGCCTGGGAACCGGACTCGAAATATCGGTCATCCTTTCCCACACTTGCTGTACACGCCTGCGGATTCCGCCCTCAGTTTCTCATCCATGTCGGCCCTGAGGGCCTTCTTGTCCGCTTTCCCCGCAGCGGTCAGGGGAAGCTGGTCCACGAACTCTATTCTCGCCGGGTAATGCATCTTGGAGGCTCCGACGGAGCGAAGATGTTGGATTACCTCTTCCCGAGTCATTGAAGAACCGGGAACCGGTTGTATATAGGCGCATACTTCTTCGCCGAGATCAGGATGCGGCATGCCTATTACCGACACATACTCCACGCCTGGGTGCGAGGAGATCAGTTCCTCGACCAATTGCGCCGCGATGTTCTCTCCACCCCGAATAATGATGTCCTTTATCCGTCCGGTGATCCGGATGTATCCTTGAGCGTCGATGACCGCCAGGTCGCCGGTGCGGAAATAGCCCTCTGAAGTGAAGGATGCTTGATTCGCCTGGGGGTTGTTGAAATATCCGGTAAAAATACCGGGCCCTTTGGCCGCCAATTCCCCTTCAACACCGTTGGCTGTCGGCGCACCCTCCGCATCGAGGGTGACGAATTCATCGTAGGGGCATACGGGCTTTCCGATGGTCTCACAACGGATTGCAAAGGCCGAGTCGGGACGTGTCTGTGAACAGGGGCCTTCCACCATGCCGAACGCGTTGATGTAGCGGCAGCCAAGTTTATCTTCCACTTCCCGAACCAATTCGGGAGCGCTGTAAGCCGCTCCAACGTAAATCCTCCTGAACGAATCAAAATCGTATTCCCGGAGCTTGTCGAAGGCCGTGATCCGGCTCACCAGGGTGGGTACGAGTCCGGCACAGGTCACCTTTTCTTCCTGAACCGCCTGACAGAAGTCCCGAGGATACGTGGAATCCAAGAGAACGACTTTGGCGCCGTGGAAAATCGGGCCTGTAATGCAAACGAGGAGGGCGAGGTTATGGCCGACCGTGGTCGCGACCAGGCATGTGTCCGTAACGTTGATGTGCCAAGCCCGAGACTTGTATTCGACGTTACACAGGTAGTCTTCATGTGTGCGAGGAGCACCCTTGGGAAGTCCCGTGGTCCCACCGGACGGCAGAATTTGACACACATCGGACGGGTCGGGACGGCTTTGTTCCAACACAGTCCTCATCGTTTTCGGATCCTCGTCACAAGCCGGCAGATCTTCATAGCGAACGAATCCTCCCGGGCTCTCGTCGCCGACGAGGACAACCGTGTTGAGGTCCGAATTCTCTCCCCGAACCGCTTCAATACAGGGGAGGAAATCGGTCTCACGATACCGGGCCGGAACGATCCATCCTCGGGGTTGGGTGAGCTTCGCCAAGTGGATGATCTCTTGCGGTGTGTGATTCACGGTCAGAAGCACGCCTATCAGCCCGGCCTTCTGAAGCGCAAAGTATGAGATGACGAATTCGGGAACGTTCGGAAGCTGAAGGAGAACCCTGTCGCCTTGCCGAAGGCCCAACTGGAGGAGGTTGTACGCCATACGATCGACGAGGCCGCGCAGTTCGGCATATGTATAGCGGATTCCCGATCCCACAACCGCTTCTTGGTCGGGATACAGATCGCTCGACTTGTCGAACATATCCCCAATAGTCAGCCCAAGCCACCAACGACGTGTCCGATATCTCTCGGCTGTTTCCTTTTCGTAAGGGGTGAATCCGTTCAGTTCCATCGCGAATTTCCTTCTCTACCCGATGTCGGTGATAGTACTTAAGGGCTCGGCACTTGAATCGTGCCGTCTTTATTCCTCCATTGAAAACAGGTTACCTCGTCGAAGGCGCCTTCCGCCTCTCGACACTTGTTGCAGTACACGCACTTGAGGATTTCATTTTCCCGGCCTTCTCGGTACTTGTTCGGCCAGTGTGGATCGGCCAGTATGGGGCGAGCGACGGCAACGATATCCGCCTGGTTCGCTTCCAGCACGCTTTCCGCCACCTGAGCGGTGGGAATCCTGCCCGCGGTGACAACCGGTGTGTTGTGTCCCGCCTGCCTCAGGGTCCTGCGTATCTCGCCCGCCAGGTAAACGTTCACCTTCTCCGGCATCCAGACGGGAGGCATGGTCCTGTTTCCACTGTAGCCCGTGTACGGATCGAGAGACTCACCCTCAACCCGTATGGCGTCCTCAAACTTGCCTCCTGCGGAAACGCTGATGTAATCCAACCCAATCTCAGCAAGACTCAGCGCGATTTTCCGGGATTGTTCGAGTGTGTTTCCACCAAGGGTGAATTCATCTCCATTCATCCTGGCGCCCAATACCTTGTCGGATCCCACGGCGGCGCGCGACGCTTTAACCACTTCTTCGGCAAGGCGCAGGCGTTTCTTCAACGAACCGCCGTACTCATCCTTTCTTGTGTTGTGGCGAGAAAGGAAGGAGGACATTGTGTAGGCGTGAGCAAAGTGGAGTTCGACGGCATCGAATCCCGCTTCCATCGCCCGGTAGGCCGCTTGCGCAAACAGTTTCGGAATCTCTTTGACTTCCTCGATAGGCAGGTCTTCCACCTTCTGACGATATCCGCTGCGGGAGATCTTCAGGAAGTGGAGTACCTGCGGTGCGATTTTCGCGTCCGTCTCGGCGTGAACCCGCTCGGTCAGTTTCTTCAGTCCGGGGACAAACTCGTCGTCGCTTAGTCGCAGCAATTGGCCGCTTTTCTGTTTTTTGACTGAAACCGCCTCGGTGACGACGATTGAAGCTCCTCCCTTGGCGTAAAGGACGTAACGGTCTACCAAGGCGTCGGTTACATGGCCTGTGGTGGCGGCCAGCCGCGTCACCACGGGCGGCATCATGATACGGTTTTTCAGTTGCAGCTTGTCACTGATGCTATAAGGCTCGAAGAGCTTCATAGAACGCGCCTCCTGTTCCTCGGGTTTTTCATTGCCCCCCTCATACAAGCGGAGCACCTTTTACCGCGCTCGTCTCAGCAGATAAGAGATGAAATCGTGCGTATCCTGTTGTCGGAAGGCGGGCCGGACTCCGATCGCTCGCCTGATCCGTTCGTAGACTGCTTCCGGCTCGGTTTCCTTTCCGGACTTCAGCCTCTTGAGACTGATTCCTTCATCTTCAATTGCGGATTTCATGAGTTCCACCAGGTCGGACAGAGTGTCTTCAGCCGGCCAAATGTCGAAGAATTGTTTCACTCTCTTGTCCTGCCTGACCGTACGGCCTGCCGAGACCTTGTACGTGTCCGTGAAAGTGATCTTCCTTACCTGAGACGGTCTTCTGGTTATTTCAATCAGCTGGGGATAGCCGTCTTCCCGGGTATTGAGCGACAAGCGCCCGACTTCTTCCGGATTCGTTATTACGTAGTATCGGTTGATTTCGCAACACGCCCGGTCCGCTTTGAACACTTCCTTCCAACCATCTTCCCACTCCAGAAGCACGAACTTCTCTTCTTCGGGGCACGAACTCGGACGACATGCAAAGGGTTGCCGGAGTATCTCAAACTGGAGATGTTGGGACAGTGCCTCAAAAGAAGCCGACGTCTTGGAACCGTCGTCATATTCGATGATGACTGCCAGCGGCTTTGGTGGAGCCATTCGGACTATCCCTTTTTCCTGAGAATCTCCTTCAGCTCTCGAAAGGATGATATGGCCGTGTCGGCTTTTGAATCTCCCAGATCGGCAAATCCCTTGTACTGAATGGTCTTGAACCCTCTACTATGAGCCGGGTCGATATCCGTGTCGGGAAAGGCTCCTACAAGGACGGCCTCCTGAGGCTCGACGTCCTTCTCGGAGAGGTCCTTTGCGAGGGTATCGTAGAGCGTTCCGTCTCTCATGAGACGCCCGTTGTACCGCAAGTCCACGGAATTATCCTCCAGATCGATTTTTCCCTGCGGCGTAATAAGCTTCCTGAAATACTTGTCCAGTTCCCGGGATTTGAGGAACTTCACTACGACGTCCACACTGCCCGGGCCCATCGATTTCTTCGTCTCCGAGAGGACTTCGAGTTCAATACGCCGGCTTTGGAGATATGCGAGGGCGTCATCCAATCCCTCACCCGTTTCCAGGAGATCCAGCTCCTTGCGACCGAAGATTCTTACGGCCTCCGCGTGACTGTCGAATACGAAGCTGCACAGTTCATCAGGGGGGCCGTCCTTTAGGAAGCGATACTCACCGTATTTCTCTTTCAGTGTTCGGTACTTATGGATCTTGTCGGCTATGAGTTCCGGCTTGCCCAAGTCTTTGTAGGTATCGCCTAAAATCAGCGAGCTCCGGAGTTTTCCAGGCCACATGACGCATTGGCCGTAACGGAATCCGCACCACTTTACGTGCATGATCGGCGAGGCCTCGTTGCCTTGTGTGACCGAATCGGAGTTCACTCCTCATCCCTCCCGAACCGTTGGACAAGCTCATCAAGCGTTACGCGACGGTCAAACGTGTTGCCGTGCGTACTGTAACGGCCGTGACTACGTGCCGTCTCGACGGTGCCGAAAGAAGCAACGATCGTGCCAAACTATGGCACAACCTACCGGGCACTGAAAAAACAGTGGAGGAATGGGGGGTTACATGTTTCGGGTGCGGCAGGGGCATGGAGGAAAGTCGAGCCGAGGAGTTGCGGTCATCGCGCGAATTCGGAACAGACATTCTTGGCATAGAGGGATACCGAGGGATTACGTCATATTCCCTTGTTCCGATTTCGCGCGAACCCTTAATTCGGTGTATCATTTTCGCGCGGCAGCTGCCCCCGCTTCAGGTAACGATACAACGCGCCTCGTGATATGTTCAAAAGACGAGCCGCATCATGCTTGCTCCCATTTGAACGTCGTAGGGCCTCCAAGCAGATCGCATATCTGAATTCGTCGGTCAATATGTGCAGAGAGCGGCCGGTGGGAAAATAGACTCGGTGACTCCAGCGGCTTTCGCTCGATTCAGGCATGGGAACGCTCAGTTTAAGAATCCCTCCGTCCCAGAGCATCAAGGACCGCTCCAGAACGTTTCTCAATTCCCGCACATTCCCGGGCCAATCATACTGTTTCAGGACACTCCACGCGCCGGAATCGAGGGGAGGCGGTTCTGAAAGCTGCATCTCGCCTGTCAAACGAGAGATGATCTCTCGCGCCAACAGGGGAATGTCCTCGGGGCGCTCCCGCAAAGGCGGTACGACGATTGTGAAGACGTTGAGACGATAGAACAGAGCGGTGAGGAAGTTTCCCTCTTGAACCTCCTCCTGCAGGTTTCTGTGCGTTGCCGCGATGATCCGGGCGTCCACGTGAATATGTTCCTGGCCGCCCACTCTCAGAAACGATCGTGTGTCGAGGAAGGTAAGGAGTTTGGCCTGGAGGGGTATGGAAAGCTCACCGATTTCATTGAGCAACAGCGTGCCTCCCTCGGCCAATTGAAGTAACCCTTTCTTGGCGTCCCTGGCGCCGGTGAAGGCGCCGCGTTCGTGTCCGAAGAGCTCCGAATCGGCCAGATCTTTTGCCACGGCCGCGCAGTTGATGGCGAAGTACGGTCCCCGTGACCGACCGGAATGCTCGTGAATCCAGCGGGCGAGGTGGTCTTTTCCGCATCCGCTTTCCCCCAGGAGGAGCACATTCCCGTCCGCGGCCGTCGCTCGTCTTGCCAAGGTAAGCGCCTCTCTCATAGAGTTCGACGGATAATCGATTTCAACGCGCTCTCCAAAAGAGCCATGCGCCTTCCATCTTTCAGTGGTGTTTCTCACAATTCCACAAATTCCGGATACTTCACCATTGGGCTTCCATAGGGGTACCCGAATTCCGTGAAAGTTCATCGAGACGCCTCGAATGGTATTCATGTATTCTTCTTCGACCGTTTCGCCGTCGAGCACACGGAGATCGACTTCCCTTATGCGTTTGGCCGCCGACCGGCTCATCAGCTCCTCTGCCCGTTTTCCTATCATTTCGGAGGCAGGAAGACAGTGAAGTCTTTCCATGGCCGGGTTGACCATCGTATATCTCCGCTCGCGATCTTTCGTGAAAATCAAGTCCGGCGCTGATTGGAATACCGCACGGAAGCGTTCTTCCGTTTCCCGGAAAGCTGCGCGTGCTCCCGTATGCTCTGAAATTTCTTTGAGCAGTCTCTCGTTTTGCGCAGTTAGCTCGGCGACACGCCGCCGCAATCTGTTAAGGTCATCAACAGGCTGTCCTCCCGAATCCGTGCCGGCCGTCATAGTGAGCGCTCCTGAAGTTGGTGTAAGACTTGGGTGTTGTGCGAGACAATTCCTGCCGCCCTATTTCGCGCTTACTATAGCTGTAGTCCGGAATGAAGAAAAGAATATCAGGAAACGATTCGACTTGCCGGTACCTTCGTCGGCAGAACTCGCAACAGGGTTGCCGGCTGACGCTGAGATGGTCAACCGCCGAATATCCAACCGCCCATTATTAAAGGGGAAGGGGGGATTTGCTGCGACATGCCGTACAATCGTGCCGTGGTTTTCGATGCGCCTTGGGTTTTGAGACACTCTCTTCCAGCCTGCCAGTTCGTGAGAATTTTCGAGAACCGGCATATGCCTTAACTTACGGAGTGCTTGGAGTCTCCAACGATCTGCGATCTACCGGACCCGTAGAACTAATCTACCGGATACACTCAGTACCATTACGTAGTTCACGGGATTTACGGTTGTGGAGATGGAAAGTAGTATGTGCGTCAATGGGATCGAAAGGTTCCATGGCACGGCCGCCATGGAGAGACCGGACACGGGGCGTTGCGTCAATCCGGTTCGTGCCTTGTGCCGAGAGAAAGGAGGTTCAGCGTATGCCGACCATTGACGACTTCGTACGACCCAAGGAATGGGTGTCGGATTTTGTCGTGGAGATGGGCAAAGTTCTGAGACGGTGGGGACAAGAAAGGTACGTTCCCATCCGGCAGAAAGTTGATGAAGACTGGCGGGAACATGAACTCGTGGAACCCCTTCTCAAGGAAGTCCTGGTCGATCTGGGCATTAACTCGGCATTCTTTCCTGCAGAAGCGGGCGGTACCGACATGCCGGAACCCACCACCTTCATCGCCATCATCGCCGAGGAATTGGCCAGGATAGACTCGGGATTCGCCACCGCAACGCTGTGCTCGGTGTGGGGGCTCCTTCCCATGCTCCTGCCGCCGCACCGCAACATGGAACTCTGTATGGAGTTTGGTCCAAAATTCTGCGGGGATGAGCTGTACGTGGGCTGCCACGCGATGACGGAGCCCGCAAGCGGCGCGGACATCGAGAACTTCGGCCGGATGAAGGGAAAGACGATCCAGACCACCGCCACACTGGACGGGAACGAATGGGTCATTCAGGGCCACAAGATCTGGCCGACGAATTCCGGCAAAGTGGGAGATCTGTACGCGGTCGTTTGTACGACCCGAAAGGGTTCCGTGGACCCGGACGACTTTGCTCTGATACTGGTTCCCGCGGACACGAAGGGCGTTTCCGTGGGCAATCCGTACCAGAAGGCCGGCATGAACGCGGACATGAATTCCGACGTGTGGTTCGACGAGGTGAGGGTTCCCAAACGTTACCGTTTCCACGGCCCGGGGGATGATCTGAAGTACTGGAAACGGGCGATCACTCTGGGAAATATCGGCTCCACGGCCATGTGCGTGGGCATCATGAAGAGCGTGTACGAGATCGTCAAACGGTTCACCTCCGAAAGGATCATAGGGGGAAAGGCGCTCAAGGAACACAGTATTGTCGCGGACATGCTCTGCGAAGTCGCCATGCTCATCGAATCCACTTCGGCTTGGATGTGGACCTACACGAGAGAAGTGGAGCGGGCGCAGGACAATGGTTTTCAACCTTGGGACGAGCGGTTCGTATTGAAGACGCGCGGGCTGGCACTCTTCGCAAACAACGCGGTTGAACGCGCGTGCAGCCGGGCAATGGATTTCATGGGTTCCTACGGGTACGCGAGGGAATTCGATATCGAAAAACACTGGCGGGACCAGAAAGTCATCGGCATCTGGATGGGCGGCAAAGGTCTCAAGACTATGGAAAACGCCAGGTACTGGTACGATCTCGAAACCTTATAGAAAGCCGATCATGGAGGAGGAAGACGTATGGCTCTCTACCCATCACAAGAATGGTGCGAAAAGTGGCAAAACGCTCTCAACAACGATCCGGCCGTTGCAGAGTCCGGCAAGAATTGGGGTGTGGGCTTTAACGGTAATTGGGTCTTTGAGGTTCAGCCGGGCGCCGGCCTCGAACAGACTGCGTACGTGTATCTGGAAGCGGCCGAGGGCAAGTGCACTGAGGCGTCCATGCTTAGGGATCCGTCGGAAAGGGATCCCGGGTTTTTCGTCATAGGCAATTACGGTGATTTCAAGCCGGTTGTTAAGGGCGAAAAAGACTTCATCGAAGGCGTGGTGAAGGGCGTTTTCAAGATCAAGGGCGACATGGGCAAGATCATGCGTAATGCCAAATTCATCCGGGCCGTGGCCAACTCAATCAGCTCGTTTCCCAACGAGTACCTCGGTGAATAGAAGACCCTACAGGGGCATAGGCGCCAACATAAGCGGTTCGGTCACGCCGGACGCTCTTTGCCCGGCACTGAAGTCCCGGGCTACTTTCGGCCACTCCTGTCGGGGCTTGGAAGCCCTAACGTCCCGGAGGGACCGTATGATAGTAGACCGGTCTTTCAAGGCCGGGTAGGAGGCTGTGGCATAAATGCGTTGACGTATTCTTGGCACGCTCGGTAGCGTCCCGTCCCGCGTTCTGCGCGGGATGCCGAGCGTGTTTGTAGGAGCACCCCCCTGTGGGTGCCCTTGGGCAGGCACAGGGGCCTACCCCTACCAAACCGGCACGGAGGCTGGCGCTACCGAAGAGACCGGCGCTACCGAAGAATACCGGCAGAATGCCGGTGCTACTAAAGAATACCCCGCGGGCCGCGGGGAGGCCGGCGCTGCCAAAGCAGGCTTTGCTGCCTTGGATACGGCACCGTACGAACTGAAATCCGCGTCATTCGGAGAAGTACCAATGGGACACATGGCGAGCAAAGACGTCTATGCGCGGTTGGCCCATAAGATGGATAACCTGCACGTCCGCGCACCTTGGAATGATGCCTTCCACGCCATTCTGAAGGAACTGGTCTCCTCGGACGAGGCCGAGCTCATCGTCAGGATGCCCTTCCTGCTGTCAAACCTGGACCGGGTGGCCAAGGTAGCACGCATGTCGCCGGACCAACTCAAACCGATACTGGACGGGCTCTGTGAAAAGGGCTTTGTCATGGACATCCGTCTCGGTGGAGAGTACCGGTACATGCCGAACCCCATGTTTGTCGGTTTCTTCGAGTTCACGATGATGCGGACGCGGGGAGACCTCAATGTCCAAGTCTGGTCGGAACTGTTCCATGAGTACATGTCCGAGGGGGCGCCGTACCGGGCTAATTTCGCGTCCGACATGAAAGTCTCCATCGCGCGGGCTCTACCCCATGAGGAGAGCATCGGAGACCACGTCGAGGTGCTGGACTACGAAAAGGCCGCCCACCTCATCGAGGAGGCCGGTTCCTACGGCATCGGAAATTGTTCGTGTCGGCATAAGAAGGAACATGCCGAGGGCGAGAGGTGCGACGTCCCGCTGGAGACGTGCACCACTTTGGGGCACGGTGCGGATTACCTGGTGAGTCACGGCATGTCCCGGAAGATCGACAAGGCCGAGGCCCTGGACGTCTTCGCCCGCTCCAAAGAATTGGGTCTCGTCTTCTGCGCCGACAACGTGCAAACGGGCCCGATGTTCGTGTGCCATTGCTGCGGTTGCTGTTGCGGAATAATGGACGGGGTGAACGTGCATGGGCTCACCAATTGCCTCGTCACTTCCACGCTCATTGCAGAGGTGGACGAGGCGGAGTGCAATGGGTGCAACATGTGCGTCAAGGCCTGCCCGGTGCAGGCCATTGAACTGCAAGCCCGCCCGGAGGGCGGTAACGGGGAGACCAAGAAGAAGCTCGCATCAGTGGACCGGTCGTTTTGCATCGGCTGCGGGGTATGCGGCCTCAAATGCCCCACCGGGGCCGTCAAACTGGTCAAACGCACACAGCGGGTGATCCACCCCGAGAACACCTTCGAACGGGTGATTCTTCAGTGCCTGGAACGGGGGACCCTCCAAAATCAGCTCTTCGATGATCCACTGAGCCTCACTCATAGAGTGATGCGGCCGCTGGTCGGAGGGTTTCTCAGGCTCGATTCAGTGAAGAAAGCCTTGATGAGCGACATGTTGCGCTCACGTTTTCTCAACGCCATGGCTTCAGGAATCACGTTGCTGGGAAAGGGCTATGTCCGTGAAGTCTAGCCTCGGGCACGACGCCGAAGGATTACCGACATGCCGGAAGTACAGGTCTTGGATGACGATCTCAACGGGCTCGGATGGGCGATAAAGTCTCTGGTGGACCGGAACCTCGAACATCCCGAGATTCAAAGAAGGCTGAAGAAGATCTCCGGCTCGCTGGTAGTCACTGAAAAGGACGCCGACGTGACGGTCACGCTGTTGTTCCGGCAAGGAGACCCCGCAATCCGGAACGGAGCCGTGGAAAAGCCGTCGGCGGTTTTGGCCGGCGGATTCGAAGAGCTTTCCGAGGTCATCAGCGGGCAGGTCGGGCCCGTCAGGGCCCTATTGACCGGACGTATCAAGGCCCGGGGCAATCTCATCAAATTACTCGCAATGGCGCGGGTGCTTATCAGCAGAGACAAGGGCTAGAGGGATCGGGACCATGTCGGGATTCATGGGCAAAGTGCTGCGGGTGAACTTAACCGAAGGCAGGGTTGCGGAAGAGGCCCTCCCCCGAGAGGACGCCCGGGCATTCCTTGGCGGAAACGGTTTGGCCACCAAGTACCTCTTTGATGAGCTGGCCGGAGGCGTAGACCCGTTTGGACCTGAGAACAAGCTGATCTACATGGCCGGGCCGTTGACCGGAACCGTCTCGCCCAGTTCGGGCCGTTTCAGCGCAGTGGCCAAGTCCCCGCTCACGGGCCTTTGGGGCTCATCCAATTCGGGAGGCCGTTTTGGCGTGGATCTGAAGAAGAGCGGGTACGACGGAATCGTCATCGAAGGGCAATCGGCCGAACTTGCGGCTCTCATCATCAGGGACGGGTGCGCCGAACTGGTCTCCGCTCACGACCTCCGGGGATTGGGCGTCGCAGAGACCACCAAGAGCCTGAAAAACCGGTACGGCAAGAACCTCAACGTGTCGTGTATCGGGCTTGCAGGCGAGAATCGGGTCCGGTATGCCGCGATCATGAACGATGTCGGCCGAGCCCTTGGGAGATGCGGCCTGGGAGCCGTAATGGGGAGCAAGAACCTCAAGGCGATCGCTGCCGGCGGCAGCCGTCCCATTCAAGTGGCCGACAAGGAAGCGTTCAAGCAGGCGGCCAAGAAGGCGAGGGACTTTGTCAACGAAAGCATGTTGAAGATGACTTTGGAGGTCTACGGCACGGACATGGTACTGGACCTCGTCAACATCAAGGGCGGCCTGCCCACTCGCAACTGGCAAACCGGTTCATGCAGTTACGCCGACGCAATCAACGGACCGGCCATCAATGAAAAGGTCTTGGTCGGCCGTAAGGCCTGTTTCGCCTGTCCCATCGCGTGCGGACGTCTCTCCGAAGTGAAGACCGGCAAATACAAGTGTAAGGGCGAGGGACCGGAGTATGAAAGCGTGGGCGCTTTCGGTCCCATGTGCGACGTGAGCGATCTGGAGGCCGTCACCCATGCGCATATCCTTTGCAACGAATACGGCTTGGACACGGTGTCCGCGGGGAGCACCATCGCATTCGCCATGGAATGCTTCGAGAGGGGCATCTTGTCCGAGTCGGATTTGGACGGGAAGGCCCTGAAGTTCGGCGATGCGGACGCCATGATTCACATGATTCACCGTATTGCGGCGCGGGAAGGACTCGGCGACCTGCTGGCCGAAGGCACCAGACTCGTCGCACGGAAGATGGGGTTGGGCTCGGAAGAATTCGCAATGAACGTCAAGGGGCTCGAACTCCCGGCCTATGACTGCCGGGCGACGAAAATCACGGGACTGGGATTCGTTACCTCCAACCGCGGCGGGGATCACATCACCGCGTATGTTCAGGGTCCCACGTTTCTGGACATCCCTTTTCTCATCGTTGACGAAAGTACCATCGAAGACCCGAGGGTGGAAAACCCGGCCGAAGCCAAGGTCGTCAAAGACCTCGAAGATGCGCTGACCGTTTTCGACTCGGTGGGAGCATGCAAATTCATGGGAATGGCCCTTATGGCCGAAGATGTGGTGCCGGTAATCGCAGGCGTCACGGGATGGGATTTCTCGGTTGAAGAGTTCAGGACTGCGGGAGAACGGATCTTCAATCTTGCCCGGTTGTTCAACGTGCGAGAAGGGCTCACGAGGCACGACGACACTCTCCCGGCAAGGTTGCTCAAGGAGCCGTTGCCCGACGGGCCCGCCGAGGGGCTTGTTGTCGATCTGGAGCCCCTGCTTGACGCATACTACACATATCGCGGTTGGGATAATCAAGGGAGACCGACATTGAAGAAACTGAAGGAATTGGGCCTGGAACACACGGCAGAAAAAGTGGGGATCACGTAAAATGACCGACCACAATGGAAGAATCTGGCTGAAAAGCTACAAATTGGGCCCGTTTCAGCTTGCCTCCACAATGGCGCCCTATCCCGAGGTGCCGGTCTTCACGTTCCTGGAGGCTGCCGTGGCCAGGTTCGGAAGACGGCCCGCGTGTCTCTACCGGGAACGGGTCATGACCTATCAGGAGTTGGGAGGCCTCGTAGACAGGCTCGCATCGGGGCTCAGGTCCATGGGAGTTGAGCCGGGGGACCGGGTGGCCACCATACTCAACACCTCTCCCCAGTACGTCATCTCCGATTTTGCGATTCAAAAGGCCGGTGCCGTGCATGTGCCGTGCAGCCCGCTTCACAAGTCGCATGATCTGGCCCATGAGATCGGCGAATCGGGAGCCGAAACCCTCATTTGCCTGGACGAGATTCTGCCCGAGGTCCGGTCGCATGATTTCTCCGCGGGTTTGAGAAACATCATAACAACCTCGGCCGACGACTTCTCGGCAATGGAATCGGAAACACGGACGCTGCCCGGCTGCGTCGAGCTTCGAGATCTGATTGACCAGTCGGATCCGACCCCGCCGAAAACGGATATCAATCCCAAGGAGGACCTGGCCTTGTTGGTCTTCACCGGTGGCGCCACGGGCCGTCCCAAGGGAGTTATGCTGACCCACTACAACCTCGTCGCGAATACCATCCAGGCTCTGCCGTGGGCCATGGGTCCTCTGCAGAAGGGCATAATCGGCAAGTCATCCGTGCTGATCGGGATTCCCGTGTTCCATTCGTACGGCCATTGGGCCATCCGTGCCGCCGTCAACTGGGGACTCCAGATGATCATGATCCCCGACCCAAGGGACACGGCCGGCATAGCGGCCCTCCTGAAGGCGAACCGGCCGTTCATGGCTCCGCTGGTTCCGACCCAGTACATGAAATTGCTCGAACATGGACTCGGAAGGACCAATACGACGTTCACCTCGGGTGCGGCCCCTCTGCCTCCCGAACTGGCCGCCCGGTTCAAGAAGATGACCGGCATGCCGATCACGGAGGCGTACGGGTTGACCGAAACCAGCCCGGTGACGCACTTCAACCTCTCCAGCTTCTCCAAGATCACCGGGTTTATGCCGAGTGAAAAGAAGGCTTCCATCGGCGTGCCCGTTGCCGACACCGAGGCCAGGCTGGTGGATCCGGTTGTGGGTTCCGAGGTCCCGCTGGGCGAGGTCGGCGAGCTTTACATCAAGGGCCCGCAAGTGATGAAGGGCTATTGGCCGACACCGGGTGCCGGATTGGCAAACGGTTGGCTCCCCACGGGCGATCTGTGCCGTATGGATTCCGAGGGCTATTTCTACCTGGTGGACCGGGACAAGGACATGATCAACGTGAGCGGAAACAAGGTGTACTCGACCCGCGTCGACGAAGTCATCTTCGAACACCCGGGAGTCGCCCAGGCCGTGAGCATAGGCATACCGGATCGTGACCGCCCTGGAAGCGAGCGGGTGAAGGCCTTTGTGGTCCTCAAGGAGTCCCACGCGGGGAAAGTGACCGAAGAAGACATTATTGCGCATTGCAGCGAGCGGCTCGCTCCGTACGCGGTTCCCAGAAGCATCGAGTTTCGAGACGGCTTGCCCATGACGGTCACGCAGAAGCTGTTCAAGAAGCAGCTTCGGGACGAGGAAATGGCGAGGTCTGAAGGGCGGTAATGTTGCGGGGCACAGGGAGGGTGGGCACGGGGAAACTGTCTCAAGAAGTCCCGGAAAGGCTGGAATCACGGTACCAACAGCGAATCGGGATTGTACGTGAAAGGGATCTCACCCGGGTGGTGCAGGTTTGACTATGTGATGTCGGATGGTTACCCAATTCCTCCTTACCCCCGATGGGCACCGACATAAGCGGTTTGGTCACGCCGGACGCTCTTTGCCCGGCACTGAAGTACCGGGCTACTTTCGGCCGCCCCTGTCGGGGCTTGGAGGCCTTAGTGTTCTATGGCGCAAATACGGTCGCACATTTCCAAACACGCGGTAGCGTCCCGGCGTCTCTGCCGGGCGTGTTTGTAGGGGCACCCCCCTGTGGGTGCCCACGGGTAGGCACAGGGGCCTACCCCTACCAATCCGGCACGGAGGCCGGCGCTACCAAAGCAGGCCTTGCGGCCTT
>JAZDHD010000167.1:0-18986 GCA_043806215.1 Pseudomonadota bacterium
TTCCGTAAACGCGCGGTAGCGTCCCGGCGTCCCTGCCGGGCGAGAGATAGTACGTTGTTTCTACTAAAGAATACCGGCACGGAGGCTGGCGCTACCAAAGCAGGGATAATTGCCACAAATGTGACACCGTACTTCTGCCACGGGGCACTAAGACTCTGTTCCGGCTCGTACCATGATCACCATTCAGAGGGGCGCGGAACCGCGGATTCCCGGTAGAGAACTGCCGGCACATGTCCCCCAGGCTACGCCGAATCCTTCTTCTCGGCTTTCTGCGGTTCCTGTCTGCCCATTGCCTGTTTGATCTTGACGATCAATTGGTCGAGTTCACACGGCTTGCTGAGATAATCGAAAGCCCCCATTCTCATCCCATCCTTCGCCGCCTCCGCGGAACCATGGCCCGTCAGCATGATTACTGCCGTCTCTGGAGCCATTTTCTTGAAGACGCCGAGGACTTCGAGCCCATTCATGTCTTCCATCTTCAGGTCCACCAATGCAACGTCAAAATCGGTTCTTCTCAGTGCCTGTATGCCTTCGGCACCGCCAAAAGTGGTGGTGACTTGGAAGCCTCTCTTGCCCAGCCTCTTTGCCAAGACCATGACGTATTCCCGTTCATCGTCCACAATGAGAATTCTGCCGCCCGGACCTGAGTCAACGCAGGTGTCGGTCATTGCTTTTCTGCTCCCGTTCGTACCGGAAGAGCCTCCGGGGCCCTCCTGTTCAGTTATGTCCGGTGTCCCCCAGTCCTTTATTCCCCTCTTCGGCGTCTGCCTGTGTCTTCGGGATGCGGATGTGGAACGCCGCCCCCTTGCCTACGGTACTGGTCACGGAAATTTCGCCGCCCATCTTTTGCACAATCCCGTAGCAGATCGATAGGCCGAGACCGGTCCCCTTGCCTACGGGCTTGGTAGTGAAGAACGGATCGAACACCCGCGACAGGTTGGCCTCCGGGATTCCCGGACCGTTGTCCTCCAAATCCAGGTGGACATCGTCTCCATCGCTGTACGTCCAAATGTCGATTACTCCGCCGCTGGGCGTGATTGCATCGAGGCTGTTGTTGACCAGGTTGAGAAGTACCTGCACCATCTCCGAAGATGAAACCGTCACCATGGGAAGGCTTTGCGACAGGTGGCCCGCAATGCTCACATTGCCGTATTTTGCTCGCTGCTCCGAAAGGCCGATGACTTCCTCTACGATATCGTTCAATTGCACCGATTCAGCCTCGATATCGGTTCTTCGCGCAAAACTGAGCAGCTTCTGAGTGATTTCCTTGCACCGTTTGCCCTGCTTCTTAATCTGATTGATCGCCCTGATGATTTCGTCAAATGAAGTCAATTTCTTGGCTTCTTCGTCCTCGAGGAGATCCTCCATCCACCCGGCTTCCTCCATCATGATTGCCAGCGGGTTGTTTATCTCGTGAGCAATTCCCGAGGCCAACTCACCGATGGACGCGAGCCGTCCTGCGTGGATGACCTGGTCGTTCATGAGTTCTTTCTGGACATCGGCCTGCGCTATGCGCCGCACCATGTTCCGCGAAATGAGGAACGTCACCGCCACAATACTGATCAGGGCCACGCCGAATATGACCGTCGCAATGGTACGGGCCCGGTAAATTACCGAAAACGCGTCTCCCGCGCTCTGCTGGTATACCAGCAGCCAATTGCCTCCCTTTAGGCCCGCCATTACGTACAGGACTTCCTCCCCAAAATTGTTCTTACGTTCGAGCACATGTACTCTGTTTGACCGCATTTCATCGGCTTTGAGGAAGTCTCTCAGAAGTCCGGGAGACGGGGCCACCGGGCACTGAGATTGGGTTTGAAAATCACCTTTAGAGTTGAGGATATAAGCGCATCCGGTCTTTCCGATGCGGATGTTCTCCACCAGTGAGTTGAACGCTTCGAAATTCACCGTGGCCCGCAAAACCCAGGCTTGCCCCTTCGATTCCCGACGGACGGATACGATGAAATGGGGCGTTCCCCGCAAGCCGGTGAAGACATCGCTGATGTAGTAGTCGGTCTTGATTGCTTCCTTGAACCAGGTTGCATCGGAATAATCGGCCTCTCTGAGTTTAAACGGCCCTGCGTAGGCCAGTTGCACTCCCCGGTTATTCACCACCCCAAGATCGACGAAGGCGTGAGTGTAGGCCTCGTGCAATTTGGCCAGCTGTTTTTCCAAGAATTCCTCGTCGGAAAGCTGCTCGATTGTATACGAGGTAGTCAGAACGCGGATATCCGCCAACCTCTGTTCCAGAAAAGTGTCGATTTGACCTCGGTGCTTCTTCACCAGTACCTGAAGATAATCCTGAACCTTCTCTTTGTACGATGCCTCCAGATAGTGGAGGATCGACACGGAAATAAGTATTAATGGAGCAATGGATACCAGAAGAATGGTGGCAACCATTTTTCTTGTGAGGGACCTGTAATATCCGTAATTCCGAGGTTCTTCTTTCGTTTTTTGTGCTCCGTTTTGTCTTTCCATTCTTGGGTCTTCTCTTCCCCGACGCGTCGGCCGCGCCGAGTCATTTACGGTTTACCGGCCATGATCAATGGTGAAACCCGGCCTCTTCAGTGCAGTTGAGAAACCGGGAAGACGAGGCCGGCACCAAGTCCCGGACGTGCCGGATTCCCCGGATGCACCCGCAGAGATTGCACGGAAAAGCTTGATTCCACATATCTCATGATTGAAGGATCAACTCAAGGGCTCATTCCTGTGGGAACTTTCTTGCAAGGGCAATGCCGGCTAGACCTGGAGCGATGGTACGCAAATTGCTATCTTGTCCTGAACATTGTTCCGTGTCCCGCGCCAAAGCAGACCCTCCGGCCCGGCCGGGATATGTCGGCGAGACATCGCCGATTTTGACATCATCCGGATACCAGAAGGAGATCACTAATGAGATTGGGACGAGAGTTCTACCGCATGTTCGTAGCTGCCTCGACCGCTCACGCGAAATGGGAGTACGAGACATCAAAAATCATTCTAGGCGACAAGAGGAGGCTTGCCGTCCTGGGATTGATGCTGTTGCCCATACTTCCGCTGTCGGTTGCCTTTGCGGCGGACCTGCCGAGTGTGCTGGGCGGTTACAAAGCCTATACGCCGGCGTACTACTCAACAGCCATATTCCTCGTGTCCATAGTCATCGGGTTATGCGCGGGCCTGATAACCGGATGTATCGGAGCCGGGGGGGGGTTCATCATAACCCCTGCTCTCATGAGTGCCGGCGTCAAGGGAATCCTCGCAGTGGGCACGGACCTTTTCCACATTTTCGCTAAAGCCATCATGGGTACCGCGGTTCACAGAAAGCTCGGCAACGTGTCGGTGGGGCTGGCAGTCGCTTTCCTCGTGGGCGCGGGTTTGGGAGTCACCGGAGGGGGCGCGATCAATAGAGGGCTCTACGAAGCCAACCCGGTCCTGAGCGATACGTTCATAAGCATCGTCTACGTCGTATTGCTGGGATTCTTGGGGCTTTACTCACTGATCGACTTTCTCAGACTCAGGAAACTCGACGCGGACGTCGGCGCCCACAGCGGGGAGAGTCCCTCGGGTGAGGAAGCTTCATCGGCAAAGGTCGGCCTGCCGGCGAGGATACAATCGGCGAAGATCCCGCCCACCATTAACTTTGACGAGGATCTCGTACCGGGTGGCAAGACCATTTCCGCGTGGTTCGTCGCCCTGTGCGGCGGCATCGTCGGTTTTGCCGCAGCCATAATGGGCGTGGGCGGAGGCTTCCTGACCTTCCCCATTTTCGTCTACGTCCTCGGTGTGTCATCCTTCACAACGGTGGGAACGGACATCCTGCAGATCATCTTCACCGCGGGGTACGCCTCGATAGCCCAGTACGCCGTCTACGGATACATATTCTACACGTTGGCGATGGGGATGCTCCTGGGATCTCTCATCGGCATCCAGATCGGTGCATTCACGACCACCGTCGTCAGAGGCATCTACATTCGAGGCTTTTACGCCACGGCCATACTCGCGGGATTCACAAACAGACTCTTCGCATTGCCCGAGAAGCTCCATCAGATGGAGTGGATATCGATCTCCCCCGGATTAGGACATGTTCTGACTCAGGTCGGCAACGCGATCTTCTTCGTGGTCATAGGGATCTTCGCCGTCTGGGTGATCGGAAAGTTCATCGGAAACATGAAAACACTGCGAGGGGAGGTATGATACAATGTTTGTGAGAAACAAAGGAGCGTTTGTAAAAGGATTGGTGTTGGCGGTTTCGTTCGCTGTCGTCTTGGTCTTGATGTTCCTGCCGTTGTTTAGCGGCGAGAACGCTCTCGAGGCTGCCGACCGGCTCTTCAATTCCATATCGAAGGGTTCGACGAACTTCTTTTCCGATCTCCTGAAAAAGAACCAGGCATTCAAAGGCGTCAATGTGGAAGTGAAGCTCAGCTTTCCGAGCGCGCCAATGGCCGGCACAGCGGCTAAGATTCTCGATGCGGCCGGCGCAAAGGCGCAGATCGATGACGCCAAGCTCGCCGTAACAGGCGACCTTGACCGGATTCTCGCAGCAGCGCTGTCTGACGGCGCGGCGATGTTCGAAAACAAGGACGAGCCTCTCCGACAGAAATACGGTATATCGGGGAAGGAAGCGCTGTACGCCTGGTGGTACTCGCTCAAGCAGATTGACAAGGATCTCACGAGACAGAAGCGGTTCAAGGAAGCGGCGTTTGTCTCCGAGGTCATCAAGAAGGGCGTCGAGGTAGGGTACAACTTCTTCGGGATCAAGAGTCGGGAAGCCCGCGGATCAATCGGAACGTTGTCGTTTGCCATGGTCTTCTATGTGATCTACACGTTGTGGTGGGGAATTGCGGTCCTGTTTCTCTTCGAGGGAATCGGCATGCAACTGAAGCATGCGGCAAAAAAGGAGATATAGGCGTCGAGGGGAGCCGAGGCGTGTTGCCGACATACCGGGGTGTCGGGATTTTTTACAGTCCGTAAAGACTTACCCTGCGCCCCCCCCCCTATCTCCCTACGTCGGCACAATGACCATGAAATCGCGATGAGGACTCATGGGTAGACTATCCAAGCTCATAAGGCAAATGTTCCAAGGGACGCGCAAGAAGCAGGAGACCTGCGCGGACGTGGATGAGCTCCGTGCCGCGTTCAAACAACGGTACGGGAGTTTCAGGCTGCTGCTCTCTTCCAACAGCAGGGCTTTGGAGGTCATGACCGACATCGAGGCGGCCCTGCAAGGCAATCGAGTCTTCGGAATGTCTTTTGTGAGGTCCGGGTGCACCGCCGCGTCGGTGAATGTGTACAAAATCATCAAGTACTTGAACGAACTGGCGCCGGGAAAATATTCCGAGCTGTCCGACCGGTTCAAACTCATCGAGTCACATATCAATGAACTGCTTTCCCGGAACAAACCAGTTATCGAGGGCCCGCTCACCATTCCTTTGGCCGCCGTCGACAACACCATGGTCGATCTTGTGGGCGCCAAAATGGCGAACCTGGGAGTGATCAAGAACCGGCTGGGTCTGCGGGTCCCCCAGGGATTTGTCATTACCGCTGCCGCGTATCGACGGTTTATGGAACACAATGATCTGAAAGGCGAAATCCGCCACAGAATGCAGAGTAGAGGAACAGAGTCCCTGGAGAGCCTTCAACAACTTTGCGTGGAATTGCAGCGACTTATAGCAGGCTGCCCCATTCCGGCGGAAATTGAATCCGCCATTGAAGATGCATACCGGAAGCTCGATGACGAGGCCGGGCCTCAGTGCAAGGTGTCCGTGAGGAGCAGCGCTCTCGGAGAGGACATCGCGGGCCGGGCTTTTGCCGGTCAGTTTCGCTCCGAACTGAATGTGAGTGCAGAGAACATCGTCCATGCATACAAGCAGGTAGTGGCATCCAGGTACGGCCTCGCTGCAACCTCGTACAGGCTCAATCGCGGCATCCCCGATGAGAGCATCGTCATGTGTGTGGGAGTCATGGCCATGGTCTGTTCGGTTGCGGGAGGCGTCATGTATTCGCAGAATCCCATGCATCCCGAAGACCCGCACGTGATAATCCACTCTGTTTGGGGATTGCCCAAAGGCGTGGTGGACGGAACCGTGACGTCGGATGTTCTTTTGGTCAACAGGACCAACCCGCCGGAGATCAGAAGCAAGGAGGTCGGCGGCCAAAAGCAGAAATTTGTGTGTTATCCCCAAGAGGGGGTGCGCAGAGTCGACTTGGACGCTGACTCGTGCCTTACACAGTCAATCAGTGACGACCAGGCTCTTGATTTGGCGCAAATGGGCATCTCCCTTGAACGTTCATTTGGAGCATCTCAGGATATTGAATGGTGCGTGGGGCCTGATAATACCATCTACATCCTCCAGAGCCGGCCGCTTCAGCTTTGGCAGACGGCTGTGGAGAGAGGTGCGGAACCCCGAGAAGACTCGGAACCGCCGGCAGTCATCATGTCGGGCGGCATTGTGGGGTCTCCCGGTGCAGGCTCAGGGCGGGTTTTTGTGGTAACCAACGAATTCGATAAACTGAGTTTCCCCGAGGGCGGGGTGCTGGTGGTGCAGAATGCATTGCCGACCTGGACTCCGCTGATCAGCCGTGCTTCCGCCGTGGTGGCGGAAGTTGGGAGTATGGCCGGTCACTTTGCCAACGTGGCGAGGGAGTTTCACGTACCCGCGCTGTTCGGCATCCCCGACGCGACCCGGCGGCTTGCCGCCGGGAGGGAGGTCACGGTTGATGCGGATTGCATGCGCGTTATCGACGGCAGGGTCGAATCACTGCTCGCGGAAAGGGAGTCTCCGAGAAAGCTCATGGAGGGAAGCCCTGTTCTTTGTCTCCTGGAGAGTGTTGCGGGGTACATTATTCCGCTGAACCTCACTGAACCGGATTCTCCCGACTTTCATCCCAAGAAATGCCGGACGTACCACGATATCACGCGCTTCGCTCACGAAGTATCCGTGCGGGAAATGTTCAATTTCGGCAAACAGCATCATTTTACGGAACGGTCGAGCAAGCGGCTGATGTGCGAAGTCCCCATGCAATGGTGGGTAATCGATCTCGAAGACGGCTTCCGTGAGCCCGAGCAGAGCAAAATGGTGAATATCGAGAATATTGCGTCGGTGCCTATGCTGGCCTTGTGGCGCGGAATAACGGCCATTCCCTGGCAGGGGCCTCCCCGGATGGATGCCGGCGGCTTCATGTCGGTACTGATGCAGTCCACAACAAATCCGGCGATGGACCCGGCGGTTCACTCATCGTTTTCCTCCCGGAACTATTTCATGATTTCAAAGAGTTTTTGCAGCCTCATGTCGAGGTTCGGCTACCATTTTTCGACGGTGGAAGCACTGGTGGGGGAACGTTCGGCAGAAAACTATATCGGATTTACATTTAAGGGCGGCGCCGCGGATATGCGCCGCAGGGCGCGCCGCGCTCACTTGTTGGCGGGAATCCTCAAGACACACGGCTTTCGGGCAAACGTCAAGGAAGACAGCCTCTCGGCACGGGTTGACAATGCCGGCGACGAATATATGAAGACCCGTCTGGTCATACTGGGCTACCTTATCATGCACACCCGCCAGATTGATATGGTGATGGGATCCGCCACTTCAGTGAACGCCTATCGGAACAAGCTGACCACGGATATAGAGAGCCTCATGACTGCCGGGTGACCCAGTCAGGCAGTCCGCCCGGCTTCCGTCGCGTGTTTCTTCCTGTTCTGATGAGTCCTTTTGGTAGCGTCCTCAATCTTGTACAGAAGTTCGTCCACGCTTGGCGGCTTGAGCACAAAGTCGAAGGCTCCCAGTTCCATGCCTTGCATGGCCAGTTCCATGTCGGCCTCACCGGTGAGGATGATCACTTCGACGGCCGGAAGTACCCGTTTGATTTCCTCCAGGGTTCTCATTCCGCCGAGCCCCGGCATTCTGAGATCCAGGACGACTGCATCAAAGGGCTCCCGAGAGAGAATGTGCAGTGCCTCGAGACCGCGGGTGGCGGGAACGACCCGAAGATTTCTTTTCGAGAGCCGCTTGACGAGAACGTCGAGGAAATCCTCCTCATCGTCTACGATGAGCACTCGGGGGCCACGGGGCGAGTCATTGTTGTCGGCCATCACGATTTCCTATCGTCTGCACGGGATGTGTTGAATTCAGCTGATCCGAAACCTTTACACGATGCAATGATCCAACTCCCAGGCTAAGTGTTTTATGGCATAAATACGGTCACGTATTCAAGGCAACGATCCCTGCTTTGGTAGCGCCGGCCTCCGTGCCGGTAATCTTTGATCATGCGCCCGGCAGCACCGGGACGCTACCGGGCCTTCACACGAACACGACAAAGTATTTGCGCCATGGAGCACTAAACGCCGGAGTGTTCCGCGGAGGGCGGAAACTCCCTCCCACCAAGAGCAATTCTCGTGCCATGCTCTCACATGTCCTCCCTTGGTGCTTGATTCCCCAAATACCACCGCGTGTCTTTTCCTGTTCTCCGGTCGGAGACCCGGAAACAGAAGACTCCGGGCACGGAGGCCCGGGCTACGGAAGACTGCCCCGAAGCTCAGTCTGGAATACGACCGGCAAGATGCCGGTCCCACTGAAGAGGGCGTCCCGTCATCTTTGTGGGGCGGGCGTCCCTGGGCTCGTGAAGAAAAAACGGGCACGCGGGCCGGGGCATCGATGCGGTCGAACCTAGATTTCCTCGACCGTGATGGCCTCTTCAGGGCAGACCGATATACATGATTCGCAACCCAGGCAATCCGCCGGATTCACCACGTTCGTCCGCTCATCGTCGGAGCCGAGCACATCCGCGGGGCATACATCGACACACTCACCGCACTGTTTACATTTTTCTTCGTCAATCCTGGGTAAGTACATTCACCACTCCTGCTCTTTGCATCCGTATCCCGCGTATGGGCACCGCGGTTACCGCAGAAATATAGGCCTACTTGTGTTTTCAGGCAACTGTATCACAGATTAGCTGCGTCGCCGGCCGGTTTTTACGGAAAAAAACATTCTTGGGGCAGGGGGGTTCACCGAGACGGCCCGGCCGGAATCATGACGGGGCTCGATCGATCCCGGCGGGCGGGGACTCCACAAAAAATAGTAACCGTTCATCGGGAGGCGAGCGGAATTTCCTTCTCCGATGGAACGGTTACCGATGAAAGGTTTTCAGCGGTTGCCGACTGAACTATGAATACTACTTAGGGTCTGTCACCAATTAAGCCCATCATCCCTCGGGCCTGTGGGTTTAGTGGCATGGCCGTGGGGGCCGCCGGCAATCGGGGGACATGATCCGATTTTGCAAACGGCGCCATGCGACCTCGCAAAACTCGGAATCGTGTCCCCGGATTGCTGCTTGCAAGGTTTGTTTTGGGACAGACACTTAGGCCTGAGGCTTTCCCCATTTGTTCCGGTCGGAACTGCGTTCGGAGGGAGGCGCTGCACCCTTTTCCGGATCGAGAAGCACATCCATGCATTTGTAGGCTTCTCTCCTCCACTCGTGGTATGCCATGAGGTCGAAATCGCTGTCTATCACATGTCGGCCGGCCCGGATCAGATTTGTCAAATGCTGTTCCAGATTCATGTGACCGCCCTTTCAGTGTTATGGGAGATCTTCCCTTACGTTTAACCAGAACGATGAAGCACAATTCATGCCATGTTTTCATATAACGTGGGAATGTTACATTAGTATGAGAAATTAAGGAGTTAATAGTTACGGCCGCAGAATACGGGGCGTGAAATCGAGTTCCCCCGAGGCGGTTTGTGTAAGAAAACATGACACAAAGTAAAGGAGGGTAATGAGAACAGGA
This sequence comes from Pseudomonadota bacterium, assembly GCA_043806215.1. Taxonomy (GTDB): domain Bacteria; phylum Desulfobacterota; class Desulfomonilia; order Desulfomonilales; family Desulfomonilaceae; genus JAVHLK01. Next base: position 9,758 of record JAZDHD010000167.1, read on the forward strand.
GGTTGAACGTGCAGGAGTGTCTTATGAGCGCGCCGGCTTCGACTCGGTTGCGCGCCCATCCGACAACATGGGGCTGGTCGCTTCGAACGCTGTGGCCTAAAATGCCGAGAGCGTTGCATAGTTCCGGACAGGTGGTTATCCTCCAGAAAGTTGGACTGCCAAGGAAGGAGGGTCGCCGTGGGTGTGAAAATCGCAATGGGTATGATCATCGGCACGATCTTGCTGGTTTCAGGAGTGAGTGCCGAGAACAGTGGCATCGGTCAGGATGAAACGGCAATTCGCAAAGCCGTTGACACCTATGTGGAGGCCTATAAGCGTGGGGACGCCCCAGCTGCGGCTGCGCAATGGAGCCGACAAGGCAGGTACCTGACCCAAGCGGGAGAATACGTTAAGGGGCCGGAAAAGATTCGGCCTGCCTTGGAAAAGTTCTTTTCCGAGAACAAAGGCATCCAGGTGAAGGCGGCTGTCTTTGACGTTGAACTTTCTTCAGGTGACCGTGCGATAGCCAAGGGGTTCGCCGTGACAAGAGAGCAGGCCACTGATTCAAATGCCCTTCTACAGCTTGCGGTAGACAAGAACGGCCTTATAGCCGGGACCTATTACAACACGGCGACAGACATCGGTCGGCCTGTGAGAGGCATGGTCGACAAGAAGACGCAACGGGCTGCATGGACTTTTTCAGACGGCAAGGATACGGATATCATAATGGAAACCGGCCTTTTCAATCTGACACAGGATCAGACAGACGCCCTGGTGCATTTTGGAAAGGACAAAACCCAGAAATGGCGCATGGTTCGACTGAATGAGCCCAAAGACACTGAATCTGCAAGAGAAGGGCAGAAATAGACATGCCGTAGATCGTGGCCTAAAGACTTCCCACAGCTAAGAAGGGGGAAACATGACTGTTGTTGTTGTAGCCGGATATTCAGAGCTGGGACTCGTGAACACGAAGGACATGTTCACGAAAGCCATGGAGGGGCGGTACGCCATCCCGGCGTACAACTTCAACAACATGGAGCAGCTTCAGGCGATCCTCTTCGGCTGCTCTGAATCAAGATCCCCGGTGATCCTGCAATGTTCAGGCAGCGCCATCAGCTACATGAATTCAAAGCTTCTCAGGTTCATGGTAAGAGGGGCGGTGGAGATGGCTAACGACCCTCGGAGGCCCAGTGCCGGCGGCCCTTCACCTCGACCATGGAGACTCCTTTGAACTCTGCCGGTCTTGCATAGACTCCGGGTTTTCATCCGTAATGATAGATGGATCTCACCATTCGTTTGAAGAAAACATTGAGATCACCAAGAAGGTTGTCGATTACGCGCATGAGCACGACGTCACGGTTGAAGGAGAACTCGGTGTCTTGTCGGGAGTTGAGGCGGGCTGCCGGATCAGCGGTCTGCAAGATCAACATCGATAGCGACGGCAGGCTTGCCATAACCGCAACAATCCGAAAGGTGTTTGCGGAGAAACCGGGGGAGTTCGATCCGCGCAAATACCTGGGCCCTGCACGTGAAGAGCTGACCCGAATGATCAAATACAAGAACGAGCATGTCCTGGGTAGCGCAGGCCGAGTGTGAGTTCCTGACCGGAAACGACTTGCAGTTGGCCATCAAGTCTCGTGAGTTCAAGGGGATATCCTCATTATGGAATTGACGACCTCTGATTTCGAGATTCCGACGCTCGGCGAATGCCGTATTCCCACTCCCATGCAACCCGCCCAGTTCGTGGATAATGGGGAACGTGTCCTGTATCATAGCGCTCCGGCAGATATCCAGGGATACCTCAGATCCGGTCGGCAGCCACCCGCGTTCGAAATGGCAGGCCCCAGGCAATGCATCTTCTTTGATCCCTCCAAACTCAAGTGCGGAATAGTTACCTGTGGCGGCTTGTGCCCCGGGCTTAACGATGTGATACGCTCCATAGTGCTCGGTCTGTTTCACCATTACGGAGTTCGAACCGTCTTCGGTTTTCCGTACGGTTATGAAGGACTCACCTGCAAGCATGGACACGAACCGATTGAACTGACCCCCGATCTCGTTGCCGACATTCAGGAGAAAGGTGGTACCATTCTCGGATCTTCTCGCGGACCTCAGGATGTAGGGGAGATGGTCGACACCCTCGAACGCATGAATGTGGGCGTCCTATTCGCTGTTGGTGGAGACGGGACACTCCGGGGCGCTGGGGCCGTACCTGAAAGACCAGATTGCTCGGCACTTCAGAAAGACCGGCACGGAACTGAACCTCAAGTACATAGACCCGAGCTATACGATTCGGAGCACACCTGCGAGCCCTTACGACTCTGCCTTTTGCCTTATGCTGGGACACCATGCTGTTCATTCAGCGATGGCAGGCAGAACAAACATGGTAGTCGGTGCCTGGAACCGGCAGTTCACACACGTACCCATTGCCTTGGCAGTTGCCGGTCGCAAGAAGATAGAGCCGGACGGAAGGCTCTGGAGTAATGTGCTCTCCTGCACAGGGCAGCCGCATCCTATGGTATAGGACGTGCTCAAAACCGGAATGAAGCCTTCTCCACAAGTATACGGAAGGTCATCATGAAAACACTTCGCGCCGCGCGAATGGAGCGATGTATCGGGTGCTATTCTTGCTCCCTCGCATGCGCAAGGCTGTTACACCAGAGCCTATCCTGGCATCGCAGCGGAATTCGAATCCGCTCTGCGGGCGGTTTGAGCACTGGATTCGAGGCACAGGTCTGTCTCGGCTGCGATCCCGCTCCCTGCGCAGAAGCTTGCCCCACAGACGCGTTCCGACAGCGAAAGGGTGGCGGTGTGAAGGTAAGACGGGATTCGTGCATTCGCTGCGGAGAATGCTCTCGGGCCTGTCCAGTCAATGCGGTGTACATGGATATGGAAACCGGCTTTCCCGTGGTCTGCATCCACTGCGGCCGATGCGCGTCTTTTTGTCCCCATGAATGCCTGGAGATGCAGGAATCGGCGCCTGGAGAAGAAGATGATCAATGAAGATGCATTTCGGGTGCTGGTCGTAAACCTGACCGAGGGCAGGAGCGAACCCGTTATCTTCGGCAGTCCATCCGAATGGATTGGGGGAAGCGGTCTGGCGGCAGGCCTCTTTGCTGCGTACGGCATCATGGACGCCCCCGCGGATCATCCGGATCAGCCGTTGATCTTTGCCATTGGCCCCCTCACCGCCTACTTTCCCCTGATGAGCAAAGTGGTCCTGGGTTTCAAGTCTCCATACAGCGGGCAATATGGGGAGAGTCATGCCGGAGGAAGGCTTGGATTGGCGATGCGCTTCGCCGGATATGATGCGTTGGTGATCAAGGGCGTAGCTCGAACGCCTTCGTGCCTGATCGTGGGCAGCAGGAGTATTGGAATCCGAGACGTCCATTATTTATGGGGTCTTGATGTCTTGGCGACAGGAAAACATCTCAGGAGGTTTTCCGGAAAAGACTCAGGCCACCGGAGTATCCTCCGCATCGGGCCGGCCGGGGAACGTGGGGTTGTGTTCGCAAGCATCAATGTGGATACGTACCGGCATTTCGGTCGACTCGGCGGCGGAGCAGTGATGGGGGCCAAGCGACTCAAGGGCATCATTGTTCTCGGTGATGGAAGTGTACCCCTCCCGGAAGGAAAGGCTTACCGGGATTTGTACAAGATGGTGTACCAGGAAGTCACCCAAACACCGGTCATGAAAAAATACCACGACCTGGGGACCCTTGACAACATGCTGCCCCTCAATGAACTCCATGCCGTTCCGTGGCGAAATCTTCAGGCCACGCATGATGAGAATGTTCATGGGATCACCGGACAACGATTTGCCGAGGACTTGCTCCTGCGGAAGACGGCGTGTTCGGGCTGCCCGGTCGGATGCATCCATGTGGGACTCCTACGGGAGAAGTTTGCGGAACAGAATGAATTCCAGTATCGACAGGTCTCTTACGATCATGAACCCGTTTTCGCTGCGGGTTCCATGCTTGGCGTCACCAGTGCGGGAGGCGTGCTCACGCTTCTCGAGGAAATGGAACGCCGGGGACTGGACGTCATGAGCGCCGGTGTCGCCCTTGCTTGGGCAACTGAAGCATTGGAGCGCAATATCGTCACTGAAAAGGAGACGTTGGTTCTTCTATCCTTCGGGGACGTTGAGAAATATTGCGAGGCCGTGAGACATCTGGGAATGCGTACGAACGACTTCTATCATTTCCTGGGTCAGGGGACTCTGGCGGCGGCTGCTCATTACGGAGGGAGCGACTTCGCTTGTGTACTCGGACAGGAGATGGCAGGATATGCCACCGGTGAGGTTTTCTTTGTATCCCAAGCCTACGGTTTTCGCCATTCACACCTTGACAATGCCGGGTACAGTTATGACCAGAAAGCGAATTCCAAGACCGCCAAAGATGCTGTGGCCTTCCTGATCGAAGAGGAGCGGCGACGGGTTCAACTCACCTGCATGGTGTCGTGCCTCTTCGCTCGGAATGTCTATTCCGAGGAACGTCTGCAGGAGTGTCTTGTGTCTGTGGGACTCTCTCGTCTAGCCGACTCCTTGGTGGGCAAATCAACGGATGTTCAGGCAGAACGTTGGCAGTTAAAGTGCCGGACGGGGTACAATCCCGGAAACATATCGATTCCAAAGAGATTCAGCGAAGTAATCACGTGGAAAGGACAGGTCGATAGGGAGTTCATGAACGCGGTCGCTGCCGATTACCAGAACGCGGTCGGCAAACTGTCGGACACGCGGCAACAGCTTCGGACAACGTGAATAGGGGTGTGAACCTCACTCCAACGAGAACACCTTTGGATTCCATTTCAGTTGAGGGGTTTGTGATGGCAAGAAAAGAGGGCAAACAGGAAGAGACTCAGGAGTTGTGGGGAAGTCGCAGGGGATTGGAACTTGGAGCGCTTAAGCGCGGTTTCATGGAGCACCTGAAATTCACACAGGGACGTATCCCGCGAATAGCCACCCTGAACGACTACTACATGGCTCTTGCTTATACGGTGAAAGACCGATTGCTTCATCGCTGGGTTCGAAGCGGCGAAACCTACCTGAAGGGCGGCCTTCGCGCCGTGGGCTATCTTTCCGCCGAGTTCCTCATGGGGCCACAGCTTGCCAACAATCTGATCAACCTGGGGATCTATGAAGAGGTGCGGGATGCCGCCAAGGAATCCGGCGGCGATTGGAATGCCCTTCTGGATCACGAACCCGAACCCGGATTGGGGAACGGTGGGCTCGGTCGACTCGCAGCATGCTTCCTGGATTCCCTCGCCACTCTGCAGATTCCCGCCATCGGATATGGAATCCGCTATGAGTTCGGGATCTTCCGGCAGAGTATTCTGAACGGTGAGCAGATCGAGACCACCGACAAGTGGTTGTATTTGGGAAATCCCTGGGAAAGTCACAGACCGGAGATTGCCTACGACGTGAAGCTCGGGGGTTATACAGAGCACTTCACGGGGGACCATGGGCGCCTTCAGGTCCGTTGGGTTCCGGATCGAGTAGTGAGAGGAGTGGCCTATGACACTCCTGTCCTAGGATACAGGGTCAACACCTGTAACACCCTACGACTCTGGAAGGCCGAGGCGGCAGAGTCTTTCGACTTTCAGGCGTTCAATGTGGGGGACTACTACGGCGCCGTTGATGAGAAAGTCTTTTCGGAGAACATTACAAAAGTGCTTTATCCGAACGACGAACCCGCGCAAGGAAAGCGACTTCGTCTGGAACAACAGTATTTCTTTGTGTCATGCTCATTGCAGGATATGCTGCGCATATGTTCACTGGGGAGTGTCCCCCCGACGAGATTTCACGAGGTCTTTTCAGTTCAGTTAAACGACACGCACCCGGCTCTGGCAGTACCCGAACTGATGCGCCTCCTCATCGATGAACACGGCACCGAATGGGACGAAGCATGGGAGGTCACGCAGAAGACGTTCGGCTATACCAATCACACGCTTCTACCCGAAGCCCTGGAGAAATGGACCCTACCCCTGTTCCGGTCGCTATTCCCGAGACATGTGGAAATCATCTTCGAGATCAATCATCGATTTCTGGAAAAGGTTCGTGCGCAGTACCCGGGAGACGGCGATCGCGCGGCTCGAATGTCCTTGATCGACGAAGCCGGGGAAAAGTACATCCGCATGGCAAACCTCGCGTGTGTCGGCAGTTTCGCAATCAATGGCGTGGCAGAGCTGCACACGGAGCTCCTCAAACAACACGTCCTTCGCGACTTTTTTGAATTCTTTCCGGAGAAGTTCGGCAATAAGACCAATGGGGTGACTCCTCGACGCTTCATGGTGTTGAGTAACCCCAGGTCGGCAGATCTGATTACCCGAAAGATAGGAGACGGCTGGATCACTGACCTGGACCAACTCCGGAAACTCGAGGCTCTTGCAGAGGAGAAGGATTTCAAGGCCGATTGGAGCCGCATCAATAGGCTCAACAAGATCGATCTTTCCGAAGCGATCCGCGTTCGTACGGGCATTGCCGTGGACCCGGACTCGATGTTCGACATCCAGGTGAAACGTTTCCATGAATACAAACGACAACACCTCAACGTGCTGCATATCCTGACACTGTACAACCGCATCAAGGAGAATCCGAACACTGAGATCGTGCCAAGAACGTTCATCTTCGGAGGAAAAGCGGCTCCCGGGTATTTCATGGCGAAGTTGATCATAAGGCTGATCAACGCTGTGGCGGACGTAGTCAATAACGATCCGGACGTTCGAGATCGCCTCAAGGTGGTATTCTTCCCCAACTTCAACGTAAAGAACTCCCGGCTGATCTATCCCGCCGCCGACCTCTCCGAACAGATATCCACAGCGGGCAAGGAGGCTTCGGGAACCGGGAATATGAAATTCTCGATAAATGGAGCACTCACGATCGGTACTCTTGACGGTGCGAACGTGGAAATCCGAGAGGAAGTCGGTCCGGAGAATTTCTTTCTCTTCGGGCTTACTGCCGAGGAGGTTTTCGATCTGAAATCCAAAGGTTATCGAGCACGTGACTTCTATGAGGGAAATAGGCAGCTGAAGGATGTCATCGACCTCATAGCGTCGGGACACTTTTCGGCAGGGCATTCCGATCTGTTCAAACCTCTCGTTGATTCCTTGCTTTATCACGACGAGTACCTGTTGTTCGCCGATTATCAATCATACGTGGAATGCCAGGATCGTGTCGGCCAAACCTACCGGGATCAAGATACATGGACACGAATGTCGATCCTGAATGTAGCTCGAATGGGTAAATTTTCATCCGATCGCACGATTCGACAGTACTGCGATGAAATCTGGAAGGTGAGCCCAGTGCCGGTCAGTCTCGAAGACCCGTATGATGAGCAAACGTGAGGGACTGCCGGAAATGCGATCTCTGGCGGTTTGCCCTCTCCATCTGAAGCAATGGAGAGCAGAACGGCGATAAGCTCTGGAAAAGGCAGTTTACCGTTCAGGTAAAACCGTCACAAGGGCACGAGATATGGCCAATCGGGAATTATGCGATGAAGCCGCAGCGATTGTCCGCTCCGGCGGGGTGGTTATCGTACTTACGGAAACTTTCTACGCCTTGGCGGCAGATCCTTTTCGGGATGACGCTGTGGCGAGGATTTTCTCGATCAAGGACCGCCCCCGTGACAAGCCGTTGCCGCTGATTGCCGCAAGCCGGGATCTCGTCCGGCAAATGGCGCCGGCGCCCGGACCCGTGGCCCACGCACTCATGAATCGTTTCTGGCCGGGGAGTCTGACGATACTGCTCCGGCCCGCCGGCCCCGTCTCGAAACTCCTCACCGGCCCGTCCGGCAAGATCGGAGTGCGGGTGCCTCCGCCGTGCGCGGCGCGCAGCGTGGCCGAATTGTCCGGCGGTTGGCTGACGGCCACTAGTGCCAACCTCTCGGGCGATCCAAATCCCGATACCATTGCCCGGATCGCGCCGCTGGTCCTGAGGGCCGTAGACATGGTCATGGATTGCGGAAGCGCGCCGGGCGGCAACCCGTCTACGGTGGTGGAACCGCTCGACAATGGGATACGGATAATTCGGCCGGGCGGCATAAGCCTCGGGACCCTCTCGGAGTCAATCGACCGCGATCTCGGCCTGAAATCATCTTGACACATCCCGTCACCGAGATTAGAATGGTCAAGTTGCTGGGGGATCGTCTAGCGGCAGGACGACGGGTTCTGGCCCCGTTAACCGAGGTTCGAATCCTCGTCCCCCAGCCAATAACAAAACAAGAATTCCGGATCAAATAAGCTATCCTCCTAACAAATTCCCTAGTTCAGATCATCTGTTGGCTCTCCCCTTTTATAGATTTCTGGCTGGTCCAGCAAGGAAAATGCCATTTCTATGAGTGTGATAAAACATTATGATGGACACGATGTTCAAAAAGCCGCAGAAGTTTCCTGATGATCTGGAGCCGATTGGTGTCTACATCCATATACCTTTCTGCAAAAGCCGATGCAACTACTGTGGTTTTGTGTCACACAATTCTGACGCGGAGTTAGAGGATCTCTACGTTGGCGCTCTGAATCGGGAAATTGAACATCTGGACTCTTCGCCGGTTCTACTTAACAGTTCGTTTCCTAACATTGTTGACACGATATATTTTGGAGGTGGAACACCTTCAGTGCTGGAACCCCGCACAATAGGAAGATTAATTCAATCTGTTTGTCAGGTCATCATACCCGCAAGCGGTTTGGAGATCACGGTCGAGGTCAATCCCGGAACTTACCGGAAGGATCAATTGGCGATTTTGCGCGATACTGGAGTTACCCGCTTAAGTATTGGGGCGCAATCATTAAATGATTCTGAACTTCGGAGGATGAATCGATCGAATTCCAGTTACGATTTTATTAAGCTTTATGACGCTGCCAGGGGTGTCGGATTCGACAATATTTCAGTGGATCTGTTAGCGGGCTATCCCGGTCAAACAATCGAATCCATGATGAAAAGCGTGCTGGGAATCATTGAATTAGAGCCCGAACATATCTCTGTTTATCTCCTTGAGATTAAATCCGGGTCAAGGTTGGAACGAAAGGCAATTGCAGGTCTAGTCAAATTCCCCGACGACGATTTAGCGGCTGATATGTACGAGTCAACCTGTTTACAAATCGAAGAATCGGGATTCCAGCAGTACGAAATCTCGAATTTCTCAAAGAAGGGTAAGGAATCGCTGCACAACATTAAGTACTGGTCGGATAAGATTTTTCTGGGATTTGGCCTAGCTGCTCACGGAATGACTGGAAGAGCCAGGTACTCTAACGTCGTAGA
>JAZDHD010000168.1:0-17115 GCA_043806215.1 Pseudomonadota bacterium
ACGGGCAGGGACGCCCGTCCCACGAAGGCAAGAGGGATGTCGGTGAGTTCTTTCGTAGCCCGGGCCTCCGTGCCCGGAAATCGGGAAGGCAAGCAGCGGCATGAGATTCGGAAGAGACGGGACGCCCTCTTCAGTGGGACCCTCATCGTCCGGGGCACAGGTTGTGCGACGGCATTTACGCAAAGACCTCTAAGTATCCCGCTCGATATGATTCTTGAGCAATTGAGTAAGAATGCGGGCCGTGGTATCCACGAGAGGGACAACTTTCTGATAGTCCATCCTCTTGGGGCCGATCACTCCTATGCTGGCCCAGACCATGTCCGCTGAACGGATTGGATAGGCTACGATGGAGCAGCTTTCAATTTCGTCCAGCCCGTGCTCTGCTCCGATGAATACCTGCATTCCTTCTGCTTCGAGCGTCTTGTCGAGAATCCTGAGAAGCTTGCTTTTCTCCTGAAACGTGAGGAGGATGGCCTTGAGGGTTGCCAATTCGGAGAATTCAGGGTCATTGAGAATATTGGTCTGTCCCTCGATAAAGATTTCCCGGGCGTCGTCTTGGGACAGTATGCTGTAGCCCATCCGCAGTGCGTTGGCCAGCACGGCGTCGAACTTAGCCTTTTCCGTTGCGAGCTCTTGTTCGATGCGTTCTTTGGCCTGCCGCAAATCGAGATGCTTCAGCAAATCATCGAGCATGCGGCTGTAGCTTTCGAGCGTCTGCTGATCAATGCCGTCCTCATCCGGAATCATTTTGTTCTGAACGAATCCGCTCGTGGCCACAAGGACAACCAGAATCCGGTCGTCCGCCACCTTAATGAGTTCGATGCTCTTAAAGGTCAGTTCCCGAGGCGGTATGGTGCTGACCACCCCCGCTTGTCCGGACAAACCGGCCAAGACCGATGAGGACTGACGGAAGACGTCGCGCAAATCAAGGCCTGCGGATCTGATACGAGTCTCGATGCCGGGAATTTCCCGTTGATCGTAAATGAGGTCATTGAGGAGCATGTCCACATAGAGGCGATAACCCAAATCGGTGGGCACGCGGCCTGCGCTTACATGAGGCTGTTCAATGTAACCCTTCTCCGTGAGATCGCTCATGACATTTCGCACCGATGCCGCAGAGAGACCGATCTTGCGGTTCTTCGATACGGTGCGGGACCCCACGGGTTCTCCCGTGGCGATATATTGGGCCACAATGGCCTCGAGGATTTTTTCCGAACGGTCTTCCAATAATCTCATTGTTGATTCCCTCGTTGGGAAATCCAGTCCTATGCAATCATCGTTCAGATTAGCGTTGAAAAGTGTGCCCGTCAAGGGAAACCCGGGTAGACCATGTAGTTTGACCTGAAACATGGCCCGCGCTTGGTCGGTGTGAGGAGTGAAAGGATCCGGCAAGTGCGTGGCGGTGAGCCGGGATTCGGTAAGCCGGTCGCCGTCCCGCCGGCAATTCCTCGAGAGAAAATGCTTTGCGGGGCGGCGTACCGGAACCTGGAGGGATATCCTTACGGTGTGGAACGGATCCGTGAGCCCGGAAAAAGATTCAGTCTCCTCGGCGCAAGGCAATACTCAGCGCACGGGCCTCCGCAATCTTCATTTCCTGAGCGCTTTTCTTACTCTTGGCGTCTTTGATTTTTTCCACAATGATTTCGATGGCACACGGTTTCAACAAGTAGTCGAGAGCACCCTTATGCAGCCCATCTATTGCCGATTCAACCGTACCGAACGCGGTGAGCATGACGACCTCTATGAGAGGCCATTTGCTCTTGATCACCTGGAGAGTCTGAATTCCGTCCATTCCCGGCATTTTGACGTCGAGAATGACCACGTCGGGCATGTGTTCCTTCGGAATACTGTCGATGGCTTGTTGTCCATTGTAGGCAACGGACACTTCGAATCCCCTTTGGGTAAGGCGCTTGGAGAGTGCGTCCACAAAGGCCTCTTCATCGTCTACGAGAAGCACTCGGGTCGTCATGGTACCTACTCCTATTCGGATGGCGAGGTTGTTTCTGACCGGGATACGGCCCGCGTCATACTTAACGCGCTTGAAATTTCCCGGGTCCTGTTCTCGCTGGTCATTTGGGCAGCGTAATGGGCATTCCCTGGAGCGGCCAGATGACGGCGACGGCCAGTCCCACCACGATCAGCAGGATGATGCTGGCGGGTATGCCCCAGGCGAAAAACTCGCCGCTGGTAAACTGTTTCGAGTCATAGGCAATCGCGTTGGGAGCCGCACCGACAAGCAGAATAAAGGGCATCCCCGCCGTCACCAAAGACGCGTACATTACCACTTCGGGAGCGACCCCAAGGTACTTGGCAATCACGAGGGCAACGGGAAGAGATATGGCTATGGCGGCGACATTCATGATGAAGTTCGTCATTATCATCACAAAGAATGCAATACTCATGACGAAGACGAACCAATGGGCGTCCTTGAATAGGGCAAGCCAATTCACTGCCAACCACTGGGCCGCGGCGGTTTCCCACAGACAATAACCGATGCTCATCGCACCGGCAAAGAGCAGGATGATGTTCCAGGGGATGACTTCGAGGTCGTTGATATCAAGGATGTTGAGCACGAAAAAGAGGATCGTGGACACGAGAAAGATGGCCGACTTGTCCAGGGCGCGTAGTGCCGGAATCATCAACTGAAGCGACATGATGGAGATTGCGGCTACAATGATGACGAGTGAGATGATCTCGTTCCTCCGCAACGGTCCCAACTCCGAACTCAATTCCCTGACTCTTTCCCGTAATCCGGAGATTACGGCTTTCTCAGGCCTAAAGAAAACGACGAAGAAGCCCCAGAGGGCGAAGATCATCAACCAACCCACGGGGGCCATGTACCAGCTGAGTTCAAAGAAACTGATGTCCTTGCCTGCCATCTGTTTGAAAAAGCCGAGAGCGACAATTGCTCGTGCTGAGCCCAAGAGGGTAATAATACTGCCGGCGCCGCAGACGTAGGCCATTCCCATGAAAAGGCCTTTGCCGAACTTGGTCTTCTTGTCTTCCTCGCCGTACAAACCGTAGATGGCAAGAAGCAGGGGGTAGACGGTCGCGGCAACACCGGTATGTGCCATGATGTGGGTGAGCAAAGCGATGAGTATAAACAGGCCGAGATAAATGGTGGTGGTCTTCTCACCGACGAGTGTAAGCATCTTGTAGGCCATACGCTTGGTGAGGCCCGTCTTGTTGAATACGAGACCAATTACCAAGGAGGCAAAAATGAAGAGCACTGCAGGGTCCATGAAGTCCCTGAAAGCCTCTTTGGCGGGACGGATAAGAAAAAGAGCTTGCAGGACCCCAATGAGCAAGCTGGTGATGCCTATGGGTATTACCTCGAACACCCACCAGGTGCCTGCCCACAAGAAAACGGCTAGTGCGCCTTTTCCTTCTTTACTCAAGGCAAAGTGTTTACCGACCGGGTCTACGGCGTCAGGCCAGGGCGGCGAGAAGTACACCGCAAGGAAGAGCCCGATTCCGGCAAACATTGCTATGAGACGAGTCCAATCAACTTTTTTCCAGTCAAGACTTACGGCGTGTTCCGAGGTCATGAAATGCGCCCTCACTCTTTGATAGTGTGAATTCGGATCAAATCTTACAGGCCTTGATCTGCTCGGTGATCTCGTGGAATAGGTCCACCAAGCGGAGGATTCCCACGATCCGGCCTTGCGAAGTGACGAGAAGCGACTGATGATGGCCGACCACGAACTGGTGGACGGCCTGGTTCAAGGTGGCTTCCGCGTCGATCATTTCACCTTCCAGCGGTGACGTGAGGAGGTCGCGGACGTTCACATCCGCGGCCTTCCTGCACAGGTCGGCCATTGGTGTTTGCCAGAGGTCGAAGGTCTCCAGCATGGATCGAAGGTATTCCGGCGTAATACCGAACCCTGAAACCTTCCGGAGGTCGTCCACCTCGGAATATTTGGGTTCGAGACTCCTGATTACGTCGAGTTGACTTAGCTTTCCGATAACGTTACCGTTTGCGTCAAGGACGAGAATCGCGCGGTACGGCCTGCCGCCTCCCGCATCACTCTCCATGCGCGCGTTCTCCAGCTCGAGGACCGCTTCATGGAGGGTCGCGTCGGCAGCAATGGTGCAGTAACTGTTCACCGGTACCATTAGTTCTTTAACTCTCACATTCTCCATTACCAAGACCTTCCTGGATTTGAACCACTTGGAATCTAAAGGTACGTAGAAAAGCAAACCGCGCAGGTGAAGGATTTCCGACCATCCCGAATATCAAAGGGCGTATTGAAAACGGATTGGTGCGTTATGTGCAAACCCTTTCGGCCCAGTGGGGTTGCGCGGCCTCACATGTCGTTTATTGTGTCGCTCCGAAGAGGGGAAATACCGGGCCGATGGACTCAGATACAGTGAATTGGAAATATTGTCAATATTGTTCTTTTTGCGGCACGGGGCTTTTCTCCGGTCAAGGCGAACCCGGGATATGGTTTCATAATGAAACAGACGCATTGGGAGTCGCCGTATTCCCCAAGACCGGAGGAAGAGCTCCGCAAGAAAAAAGATCAATGGTGTGGGGAACCCTACACCGTCTTGAAATACTTGACGAAGGACGAGAAGGATCCTTTCGGTGCCGCGATGAGGGGCTCCGCTATTCTCTTGCCGTCGAGAAAGTCCCCGACGTGAAAGGGGCGGCCGTCAAGATATCGTATCTCCCCTCCGGCAGCCTCGAGAATGATACTGCCTGCCGCGAGATCCTGAACATGCACGTTCTTGATTATACAAGCGTCTGCCGCGCCGCGGGCCACGTATGCCAGGTGCCCGGCCGATGACCCGAAATTGCGGAGTTTTCCCGGAAAGTTGCTGGTAAAATCTTGATGGAAACGGCTGTAGACCAGGATTAGACTCTCGTTGTCCACCGTGGGGTCCTGCCTCACGGTAATGGGTGAGTCGTTGAGCAGTGCTTCCCTGGCGGCATAAGCCGAGTAGAGTTCCCCTGTAACGGGAAGGTAGAGAAAACCGAGGACGGGCCAGAACTTTTCGAAGAGCGCCGCGCTTACCCCCCACACCGGCATACCGGCCTGGAAGGAAGCCGCACCGTCCAAGGTATCCACAATCCACAAGAAGCGTGGAGGATGCTCGCCGCTGACGTCATTAAAGGAGATTTCACGAAGGAAAGCATGGTCCTCGAAGCTTCCTCGGATCTTCGTGGAGATGATCTTCCAGGCAGCGTTCTCGGCTTCCGTGACCAACTCATCATCGAATTTCGTATGACGGTCGCCCTTGCCATACAGCTCCAAAAGCAGCGCGCCGCTCTTGCGAAGGGTGTTTTCCACAAACTCTTTGAGAGTCCAAAGTTCGCGTTCCGTTAACGATCTGGCCTCTTCCTTTTCCATATGCTCCTCCGGTTCCGGTTGGGTTGAGATGGGTCCAATAGTAAGAGCACGATTCATGTCTTCTAAGGCACCACGGCATGAGTCACAATCTACGGACATACCCCGCGCCGTGTCAAGAGAGGCCCGCCCGCATAGTAGCACCGGCCTCCGTGCCGGTATCTTCGGTAACACCGGTCTATAGTGACGCGCTTTGAATTTCGCGGTAATCCTAATCCAGTTCCTCGATAATCCCGCCGGTAGTTCCTGTCATTGCGAGGAGCGCAGTCCCGCGCAGAACGCGGGAAAGCAATCTCAATGCCTCATGAAAGGCTGAGATTGCCTCGCCCTCGCAAAGCCTCGGGCTCGCAATGACAAACGTGAAGGTGTCCGCAGTATTCAAGGAGCGAGACTATGAAGCATTCAGTGAAAAGATCGGGCAGGAAGCATTTGCTTGTGCGTCTCCTGTTGGGATAGTATCGAGGGGTTTGATTATAGCCATCCGTCCTGCGCGGGTTAAAGCGCGGTTTTTCAGTCGTCGGACGGTCGAATGACGGCGGCTTTAAGCCGTGAGGATTTATCAATGCGTTCCTGGGGGCCGCCGGCAATCGGGGGACATGATCCGATTTTGCGAGTGGCGCCATGCGACGTCGCAAAACTCGGAATCGTGTCCCCCGATTGCTCCGGCAAAGACGCAAGAGGAGCGTGGAAGTTCCTCGGGAGAGGCACAACGGCGCAGTGATTTCAGGGAGGAGCGAAGATGGAGCAGTGGAAAAGCCGGTACGCGTCGAAGCTGATAAGCGCGGAAAATGCCGCGCGGAAAATTAAGAACGGCGATCGGGTCTACCTGGGCAGTATGTGCTCGGAACCGGGAACGGTTATCGAGGCATTGGGAAAATCGTACGTGGAAGACGTGGAGATCATACAATTCCTTGGGGGACGTCATTCGTCGAAGCTGGCGGCTCTCGGGCCGAACCGCTTTTCGGTCAAGACGTTCTTTGTCGGGAAAGACCGGCAGGACACGCAGGAACCGTCTGAAGCCAACTATGTTCCGCTGTTTCATTCCCATATCCCTCATTTCTTGAGGAATCGGCGTATCCCCATCGATGTGGCCATAGTGCAGGTGTCTTCGCCGGATCGGTTCGGGAGGTTCAGCCTCGGGATATCCGTGGATATTGCCCTGTCCGCGGTGAAGGCGGCGAGAACCGTCATTGCTCAGGTGAATGCCCGTATGCCGCGGACGCATGGGGACACGTTGATCACGGCCGAAGACATTGGGTACGTGGTGGAGGCGGACGAGGATCTCTTTGAGTTGAAGCCGGAGGTCTTGGGAGAGACGGAACGAAAAATCAGCCATTATTGCGGCGAACTCATCGAAGACGGTTCGATCCTTCAGTTCGGTTTTGCCGGGATCTCCCACGGACTCATGGATCACCTCAAACATCACCGCAATCTTGGAGTACACACGGAAATCTTCACCGATGCTCTGATGGACTTGACGGAATCCGGGGCCATTACAAATAGTACGAAGAAGGCGTATCGTGGAAAGTCGCTTGCCACGAGTTGCATGGGAACGCGGCGTCTGTATGACTATGTTCATGATAATGCACTGGTGGAGTTCCATCCTTCGGACATGCTGCTGAACCCGTCCTTTATCGCCGGCAATGACCGGATGGTGGCAATCAATCTGGCTTTGCAGGTGGATTTGCGGGGTCAGGTCCGTCAAGGTATTCCCACGTGGACGGCCTTCGAGGGATCGGGCGGTGATCACGATTTCATGAGAGGTGCCGGAATGTCTGCGGGAGGTCGGAGCATCATCTGCCTGCGGTCGACTTCTCTGAAGGGCAACCGATCCACCATAGTGCCTTCATTCGGTCCAAAGGCCGCGGTAATAATGAATCGCGGCGATGTGGATTACATTGTGACCGAATACGGGATCGCGTATCTGGGAGGAAAGACCGTCCGGGAACGTGCAATGGCTCTCATCGAAATAGCGCATCCGGATCATCGGGAAGGACTGATGGAGCAGGCGAGGGAAATGGGGTACGTGTACCGGAATCAGGCGTATGTCATGACCGCAAACCCGGAACTGCGGAATCGTGTGCGCACGGAGCACGTGTTCAAAGGAGGGCTCAACGGTCATGTGAGGATAATCAAACCCACGGACGAGTCGATGATTCGGGATCTGTTCTACAATCTGTCCGAAAGCTCGGTCTATTTCAGATACTTCAGTCCGAAGAGGAGCATGCCGCACGATAACCTGGAGAAGTACGTGAATCTCAAGGAGGACGAAGGCCTTTCCCTGGTGGTTACCATAGGTCCGAGAGAGAACCGGCGGATCATCGCGGAGGCGCGCTACTTGATGGATGCGGAGGGCCAATATCCCGAAACGGCATTCATGGTTGACGAAGAGTTTCAAGGACGGGGCATCGCCACGTACCTTGTGAACTACATGACGGAGATTGCCCGGGAAAAAGGAATGGCGGGGTTTCAGGCGGATGTTCTGGTGTCCAATACTCCCATGATCAAGGTTTTCGAGAGTGTGCCATACGTACTGCAAAAGCACGTTTCTCACGGAGTGGTCACGGTGAGGTGGCGTTTCGACGAGCCCAAAGAGCGGAAAAATGATGAGGCTCTCGGCCGGTGATGGAAGATGGCACGCTCTTTACGGTTTGTCGCCCACGAAGAGTTCTGTGGCGCAAATACGGTCACGCATTCTGTAAACACGCGGTAGCGTCCCGGCGTCCCTGCCGGGCGAGAGATCTTCTCGTTCCCAGGCTCTGCCTGGTATCGCCCGGCCTCCGGGCTCCGCCCGGTCTTGTTCTCGCGGACCCCGGCCCAAGGATGCAGCAGTGTTTCACGTGAAACATTGCAGTGGGTTGCCCCATGATGTCAACAGGTTACATTCGATCTCCTGCAGATTACACGACCACAGTCGAGACGGGAAAAGGAAAGAACCGCCGCCCCGGCAGAAGGCTCACTCGAGATCCAATCTCACGGCGAGTTTCTCGGCCAGGGTGTGGAAACGTGGCGGACAATCCTGAGACGACATTTTCCCGAGGCCGCAGGCTATTTTCATCAAAACAATTTGAGCCTCGCCCAGACTCGGGTGCATTTCAAGATCCTTCGCCAGGTCGAGAAATCCGTCTATCTCATCGAGAACATTGGTGTCTTGCGGATTGTATCTCAAACCGTCCACCAGCTCCCGAATCCTGGTGCTTATAAGCCGTTCGGCTGCTTCTATATCAAGCTCGATCCTCCATTCCTTGGCTTCGTCGATCAAGTCGGCCAATGTCCGGGGAAAGGAGCCCGAGCGCAGCCTTTGCAGTTCTTCAAGAAAAGACCGGTTGAGGACGAATTGTGCCGACGCGAGAAACGTGTCCGCGACCTGCTGCGTCTGTGTCCTTACCAGTCTGGATAAGTCCTTATGCTCATGATAGAAAGACTCGAACAGATGAGCCTGGGGTTCATACATCCTTTGAGTGGTGGCCTGGATTATCTGGCTTCTTTGCTCCTCGAAGAGGTCCTTTAGTGAGAAATAGTCGCCCGGAAAATAGTGATCGAGTTTCCGGACAACCTCAGTGGCGGACTGCGTACGGAATATCTCCGATAGACTGTGCTTCAACGCAGAATACCCTGTGTCGTTCATGAATTCCGAAACCGAACACCGGAAATCGAGGCCGCCGAAATAGGCAACCACCAGAACCAGTTTGCGGCTCTCGATAATCACGTCGCTGGAAATCGTCCCGCAGCTCACGAGCAGAACACGTTCGCCGAATTCGAACCGGCTGAAATCGGCAGGTTCCAACTCATAACAATAGAATCCGTCTTCAATGGGCATGTTTTTGAAGACCGAAAAGATACCCACATGCGCGGCGACCCGGTCAAAATCCGCAACCTGAGGCTGGATCATATCGCCATAGATTTCGTCTCCGCGGCGCCATGGCCGGACATTACTCACCGCATGAGCTAATCGCTCAAGGAAAGGCCCGTGCAGATCCCTGCCCATGAACTGTGCAAGCTGAATCACCCGGGCGCAGTACCTGAGTACCTGGAGAGACTCCAGACCGGAGAAGTCGTCAAAGAACCAACCGCAACTCGTGTACATCAGCATGCGACTACGTTGCATCTCGAACATCACCGAGAGGAGGCGAAGCTCGTCCTCGGCGAGACTCCGGGCCGGCGTCGACGTGAAAAACTCCCTGGAACCGGCATGGTTCCCGAGGATCACTTCGATGTACCGATCTCTCACCTCCCAAGGATCCTTGAAAAATGGGGCCGCTTCACGCTCGAAGATTTCATCCGCCCGGTCGCGAAGCCAATCCATCGATTCTCGCAGGACTGTGCGCCATTTCTGATTCCATCCGGGTCTGTGAGACACGGAGCACCCGCAATCCCTCGACCATCGGCCCACCCCGTGGGCGCAACTCCACGACGAATTCTCGATGAACTCGGCCTCTGCCGAGGGAGAGTGATGTTCGAGGAAATAACCGTAGTTGATCAGCCGCACCGTCGGGTCCGCCAGGATTTTTTCGATGGCATACGCGAGAGCCATCTCGCCGAACCGGTGGTGATGCCCATAGGATTCACCGTCGGTGGCCACATGAACCAACCGGGCTCCGCCGCTGCGATTGGCGAACGCTTCCATCAAGCGGCTCCTGAATGTATCCCCGCTGTCCAACAGCTTTTCAAAGGCTATGGCGTGGGAGATGAGTGCGTCGTAGAAGAAGAGCACTATGCTCCTTCCCCCGGCAAGGGTGCACCGATAGGGAATTGTGGAATCTATTGCGTTTCCGTCGGCACGCGTCCAACCCGCCCCGGAGCTCGACCTGAAGCGGAAGGCTTGCCCGGGGGCGAGTATGGTAAAAAGAATCCCGTTCCGGCTCATGATGTCCAGCGTTTCACCATCCACCGCCGTCTCGGGCAACCACATGCCCTCGGGTGCACGGTTGAAACGCTTGGAAAAATCTTCGATTCCCCAAGTAATCTGTGTATTCTTGTCTCGTCCGGAGGCCAGCGGCATGATCATGTGGTTATACGGTTGGGCCAGGGCATTCCCGTGTCCGGATAATCTTCCCGCGCTCGTCCGGTCGGCTTCGAGCACAGCCTGATAGGTGTCCGGCACGGACCGCTCGAGCCAGGCCAACAATGTAGGTCCGAAATTGAAGCTTATGAATTCGTAATTGTTAATGAGCTGCCTCAGCCGGCCTCGTTCGTCCAGAATCCTTGCATGAGCGTTGGGAGTATAGCACTCATCGGCTATCCTCTCATTCCAGTCGTGGTAAGGATGTGCGGATTCCTGACGCTCTATGGACTCCAACCAGGGATTCTCTCGCGGCGGCTGGTAAAAATGCCCGTGAATACATATGTATTTCGAAGAAAATTCGGTCATGGAGAGGATACCTTATCGCAATTAATCCCGACCCGGCGCCAGCTTTCCGGAAGGCCGCGGTCTTGGCCGGTTGAATCGCAGGCCGGCGCCCACATAGGAAATCCAAGAGCGGACTATCAAGTCACAAGCATCGCCCGGTGCCGACCGGCATTGACGGAAATGCCCGCCCGTCAACCCAGTGTCACGCGAAAGCATATCGTCGGAGTGCACCGAGGTCAACCCCGCTTGGGTGACGATCCGCAAGCCGGCATCCTCAACGACAATCCTGAGGGTCCGTCACCAAATGGCCTATCATCCTCCGGCCTCTCGGTTCGATGGTTTAGCCATGGAGGCCGCAGGCAATCGGGGACATGATCCGATTTTGCGAGTGGCGCCATGCGACCTCGCAAAACTCGGAATCGTGTCCCCGATTGCTACCCCGGCAGATCAAACGCCTTGAGCGCTGCTTCGGCAAATGCCCGTATCTTCCCGAAGTTCCGGGATCCGTCCAAGTTCTCGCAACCGGTATGGGCATCGACGCCGTGGGGACGAACCACCGCAATGGCTTCGGCCACATTTTCGGCAGTGAGCCCGCCCGCAAGGATTATCGGCACCAACGACCGGCGGACGATACGTGCGCTCAGCGACCAGTCATGTGCGAGGCCGGTGGCTCCCACGGCCCCCGACCCTGGGTCCAGCGAGTCGAGGATTACGGCATCCCAGAGAGGCCTTTCAAATCTCGAAATCTCTTCCAAAGCTTCCGGTCCGGAAACCGTTATGCGGCCGATGGTACGGACCGAGGGGCAGGAAATGCGGAAAGACCTCGCCTGGTCGTCGGAAATCGCGCCGTGAAATTGGATGGCGGGGACCTGAAGGAGCTTGACCAGACGGGCCGCTTCAACGGACGAATCCAGGTACGTGATCAGAACAGGCATAATATCTTGCGGCAACCGGTCGATAATGGAGCATGCCCGTTCCGTGGTGAGGCCGTCATGAACGCCCGAAGGAAGCTCCAGCGTAAAGCCGAGTGCCCGAACTCCAACACGTCCGCAGAAGAGGGCCTCTTCAAGGGAAGACACCCCCGCAACCTGGACCCTCGGGGGCCACGGAGGAGAAGGACGGGAGGTCTGGAAGCTCGACGACATGGTCCATATATCTATCACAATTCCGACTTGGTAAAGGTCGGAAATTGGGGCGGGATGAATGCCCGATTGACCGAGATGGGATGATCAGCCAGATCCCACCGCGACCAAGATGAAAACAAGTGGATGAGGGAAGGACTTGAATACGCGGATGCCGGCCTTCGCCCACAAGCCTTAACTTAAGGATCCCGGCTGCCAACCCGTATTTCAACCGGCACACGAATCGAGGCATGCACACCGTTTTCGGTGTTGAGCTGCAGCGATCTTAATGTGCTGAAGGCCCTTAGGAATTTAGCCGGGGGATTCATCCCCCGGAAGAACGGGATAAAGCGAACAGGATTTCCGTCCCGACAGGGACGGCGCACCTGGACGCATTCACAATGGAGAGCATTCCGGTGTCCCTTCAGGACGCGTCTTCATGCTCGGCCGTCGATTTCCGGGCGTTGAAAGGTCCGGCTAATCCCGCGAGACGCGGGACGGGTCCCTTCGGGACGTTATGAATAAACCCAAGTCCAAGCCGACCAACAGACTTAAGTTAACGCCTATGGACCTGCGCCGGGGAGATGGCGGGCAGCTCCCGCCCTTGAAGATGACGGGCACGGAGGCCCGTCCCGCGAAACAGGTCTAAGGTTTCATGACAGTCCTTCGTAGCCCGGGCCTCCGTGGCCGGATCTTGCTCTTGCCGGCACCCGAGCAGGCGGCGAAACGTTCGCGTCTTTTTCTCGACAGATGCGGTCCGCTTCGCTCACCACATCCTACAGTCCCGGCCGACCGCCCCGATGATTTCAGCATTTCCGCCGCCGCCTTCGGCCCAAAGATTTTCGGCAGAATGTCGGCGGACGGTCGGGCCTTCCGGAAATCCTCGTCGGACCATTCCGGGTTCTCTTCATCAATCAACTCCGGCTCGGATCTGCGTTTCATATCGAAACACCTCATAGACACTATTGTAGCCGTAATGATCCGGGAGCAACGAAGTTTTCATTTGCTCTCAACCGACCACACGTGGTATATGACTTGGTTGGACTGCGTAACCGGGCCGAGTCGAGAGCAAAACTCCCTCGGCGTGTTGTCTTTTTGAGGCAACGCAAGGACCGGACGGCACATCAAGGACTACATGCGGAGAAGCCTACTCGGCGTCAACCGGGAGTATGCGTAGAGGCAGCGAGATGGGAATCCTCGACCTTGTGGGAAACACTCCCTTAGTAAGGATCAATTATCCCAATGGATCCAATGGGGTCCGAATATTCGGGAAGCTGGAAGGCAACAACCCCGGCGGTTCCATTAAGGACCGGATAGCCTTTTACATGATTCAAAAAGCCGAAGAGGATGGACGGCTTACCAAGAACAAGATCATCCTTGAACCCACATCCGGAAATACCGGAATCGGGCTGTCCATGGTGGCGGCGACCAAGGGATACCGCTGTCTGCTCACTCTGCCGGAGTGCGTGAGCCTGGAGCGGCGGAACACTCTGAAGGCCTACGGCGCGGAACTGGAAGTGACGCCGGGGTGTGCGGCGACGGACGGCGCGATCAGGAGGGCATTCGAGATCTACGAATCGGACTCGGATACCTACTTCATGCCCAACCAATTCGAGAATCCCTACAATGTCGAAGCCCATTATATGACCACCGGCGTGGAGATCCTCGAACAGACCAAGGGCGACATCGCCATGTTCGTAGCCGGCATGGGGACGACCGGCACGTTGATGGGCGTCTCCAAGCGGTTGAAAGAATACAATCCGGCAATTTGCATTGTGGGCGTGGAGCCCGTCAAAGGGCATGCCATTCAAGGGCTGAAGAACATGCAAGAGGCCATAGTGCCGAAGATTTACGATCCCAAGAGAATCGACCGGATTATCGAGGTGAACGACGACCAGGCGTACGATACCTGCCGGTGGCTGGCACTGACGCAGGGGGTGTTCGTGGGCATGAGTTCCGGGGCGGCCGTCTATGGTGCCATGCAGGCGAGCAAGGATCTGGGAAGCGGAACAATCGTCTGCATACTTCCCGACCGCGGCGACCGGTACCTGAGCACCACGTTGTTCAAGTCAATCTGTGCAAAATGCCCGCCATAATTGAGCCGTTGCTGCGGGGTTGCCAAGGATATGTCACGGCACATGTCGGACGGCTAGAAGAACTCGTAACACTCCCCGGGCGGCACCTGTGAATGATCGTACACAAAAATGGATGAGCCGTTCTGGTCCGGCAGCGCGAACTTGACGGTATTCTTGGTGCCGGGATTGAGTCTTCCTGCGGCATCGAACAGTTGAAAAGAAACAAGCCTTCCATTAGAGTAAATGGGCTTGGCTTGCACGACAGTACCGTTAACCGTCCATACGGGGCGGGGAATGAAGAACGTATAGACCGGGTAAGATCCCAAGGCTTCGATGGACGGATAGATGGCTCCGCCGGAGCTGCGGCAGATTTTCACGCTGGTGATCTTCCAGCGCTTTGCAACGGAAGCCTTTTCGGCCGCATGGGCGACGGCAGGGGCAGTGAGGACCAAAGTCGCCATGAGGGCCGCTAGGGCGGATCGGACTGATTTGGTCATCTTCGTTCCCTCGAATGACGGATCACTTCCCGGCGGTGACCGCGTGTTCCAAAACTTACTGAGTTCAGGACGCAAGAGGCCTCAGGACCTGATCGGAGCCCGCTGCAGCGGGAGCGACCGCACTTCCTGTATAGCCGAGGTTACGCGGAAACACAAGGGGGGAAATGATTCCCCGTTGACTGAAAGACTGATATCATATACCGTTAAGCGGTTTTTTAAGTATCCCTGGGAGGCTCTAGATGACCACCAAATTGGCGATTAACGGTTTTGGGCGAATCGGCCGTACAATAATGAGAAGCGCAATGGAGAATCCACAAGTTGAGGTTGTCGCGATAAACGACCGGATGGATTCCAAGTTAATGGCCTTTCTTCTACAGCATGATTCAGTTCACGGCCGATATCCCGGAGAAGTGTCCTTCGATTCCGACACCATCACCGTAGACGGCAAGCAGATTCGAGCCTTACGAATCACCGACGACCTGCTTAACCTTCCGTGGAAGGATCTGCAAGTCGACGTGGTGATGGATTGTACGGGCATATTCCGAGATAAGGCGAAGGCGGGCAGACATATCGAGGCCGGTGCAAAGAAGGTGATCATTTCCGCACCCGGCAAGAAAGTGGACGGAACGTTTGTCATGGGGGTCAACGAGGACTTGTACGATCCGCTGACCCACGATGTGATCTCCAATGCATCGTGTACGACGAATTGCCTTGCGCCGGTGGCAAAGGTGCTGTTCGATGAGTTCGGTATAGAGCACGGTCTCATGACGACCATTCACTCCTATACAATGGACCAGAGCTTGCTGGATACCGTTCATAACGACTATAGGCGGGCCCGGGCGGCAGCCATGAATATGATTCCCACAACCACGGGGGCCGCGGTGGCCGTGGGACTCGTTATTCCCGAGCTGGCCGGAAAGTTCGACGGCATGGCGATACGCGTGCCCACACCGAACGTCTCTCTGGTCGATTTGACGGTGAGTCTCACGAGCGATGCAAGCGTTGCCGAGGTTAACGCGGCAATGAAGAAGGCTTCCGAAGGGCGCATGAAGGGCATTCTCGGATACGAGGAAGAACCGCTGGTGAGCATTGATTTTGTCAACAGCCGCTACTCTTCGGTATTCGACTCTCTCTCCACCTACTGCATTGGAAACAAGATGGTGAAGGTTCTTTCGTGGTACGATAACGAATCCGGCTATTCCGCACGTATGGTCGACCTTGCCGTCTACGTCGGCGAAAGACTGTGACGTCCGGCCGGAACGATAAACCATGAAACTCCGCAGCCGTCTAGGGCCACACGCGGGTCCGTGAGGTGAAACGATGCACGTAAAGAGTATTCGAGACATAGACATCCATGCCCGCCGAGTATTCTTCCGATTCGACTTCAATGTGCCTCTGGACGAGTCCGGCGTCATCAAGGATGATACCCGGATACGCAGAGCCCTGCCCACGTTGAGGTACGCAGTGGAGCAAGGGGCCCGATGCATCCTGTCATCGCACCTCGGACGGCCTAAGGGCGAACGGAAGCCGGAATTGAGCCTGCGTCCCGTGGCAGGCAATCTGGCGGAACTCCTGGACAAAGAGGTCCGCTTCGTGGACGATTGCGTGGGAGAGGCCGTGGAGGAAGCTTCGAGGGCACTGACAGACGGTGAAGTTCTGCTGCTGGAAAACCTCCGGTTTCATGCGGAAGAAACCAAGAACGATCCCGACTTCGCGGCCAAGCTTGCCCGCACCGCGGAGGCGTACGTAAACGACGCATTCGGGACCGCACATCGGGCCCATGCCTCGACCACAGGCGTTCCCAAACTCATGGCAATAAAGGCCGCGGGCTTGCTTATGAAAGAAGAACTGGACAACCTGTCCCGGGCGTTTTCCAATCCCCGGAAGCCTGTGGTTGCGATTTTCGGCGGCGCTAAGGTGTCGGATAAACTGGGCGTTTTGCGGAACATCCTGGACCTTATGGACTCCGTGCTGATCGGCGGCGGTATGGCAAATACATTCCTTGCGGCGCGTGGACTGGACATGGGGAATTCAAAGGTCGAAGAAGACATGGCGGAAACCGTGCGGGAGATAGTGAAAGCGGCTTCGGAAAAGGGTTGTAGACTGTACCTGCCTGTGGACGTCGTCTGTGCTCCCCGGCCCGAGGATGGAATCGGGAGCCGGACCGTGGATGTCGAATCGGTTCCCCCGGATGAGATGGCCCTGGACATAGGTCCGAGGACGGCCGCTGAATTCAAGGACGTGATAGGGACCGCCGGGACGATAGTCTGGAACGGACCCATGGGAGTTTTCGAGCTGGACGGCTTCAGAGCAGGCACCGCGGAGATCGCAGAGGCAGTGGCCTCGGCAGGCGCATTTTCAGTGGTGGGCGGCGGGGATTCCGTCCGGGCCGTGCATCAGGCCGGCGTCACCGAGAGGATTTCATACATCTCGACGGGAGGCGGGGCCTTTATGGAATTCATGGAAGGCAAGACCCTGCCGGGTGTCGCCGCCCTGGAAGAATGAAGTTTCATGGCCTGCGGCCGGCGACAAGCCGCAACGAATCATGAAAGTCCTCGTCATTGATGGGCACTCCGGGGTAAGGGTCCGTCACAGAATAACGCTTGCAGCTACGTCGTTCACCGAACGGTCGTCTCGACCCGGCACTGAAGTACCGGGCTACTCTCAGTAGCCCCTCCGGGGCAAGCGATCTTGCACGTCCCGGAGGGACAGTATGATAGT
>JAZDHD010000169.1:0-52508 GCA_043806215.1 Pseudomonadota bacterium
CTTACCGGTGATGATGATGTGATCGAATCCCGCATACTTGGCCTCAGGTCCCCAATAACCGCCGAAATTGGATTTTGCCCTGAGATTGCTCATGGGTGAAAGCGCGGTCACGTCCGTCCGTCCCGAAGAAGGGATCGACGTTCCGGTCAATGGACCCATGTTGAAGATGAGAGGGTTCTCCGGGGCAAACGCGTCGGTTCCCGGCACGTAGTTGTCATAGACGAGGCGCACGCCGATTCCTCTCCCGCCCAGGTAATCGTCTATATAGGGTTCGGTCGGCTCCACGGAGATCCGGCCGCTGCTCAAATCAACCTTCAGTATTCTACCTGTCCATCCATACATCATCGGATTCCTTCCATGTTTCATGTCCGGTAATGGGTTGTGCCGCGGTTGTCCGTCAGGCAACTCACGGTGAGAAATCCTCTTCTCACCCCCGGCCCGTACCGCGCAGTCCACTTCGTCTCCCGGCCGAGGGCCGTAGCCTGCACGCGAAAACGGCCGTGCAACCGCATGTGTTTCAATGATTACCGAGTGAATGTGCTTTGTGGAAGAAACTTGTCGGTTATGTCTTACGTGACATAATGAGCGGACCTTGTCAAGAAGAACAGACCGGAGGTCATTCCGATTATGTCCCCGCAAGCAGATGTGTCACAAGAGACATAAAAAGTTGTTGACACCATCCGAGTTCGAGGCTACCATGGCCTTATTCCTCAGCGCTTCTTTCCTGCTCTTTTTCACATCATAGCGAGTCGCGAGGCTCGTCTAAGCAGTACCAAGAGTTCCTGACAAACGACGAGTCTCAAAAGGAGTCAACCCATGGGAAAAGGCTCGCCGGCAATGAGATCGGTACCTCATGAGGTGATTCGTCCGGGCTCCGGGTCGTAGAGCCCCGGGCCACGGGGTCCATGATCTCTTTGCCCCGGGTGCGGGTCCTGAAACAGCAGGCAATGGCAGGCGGGTCGGGTCCGTTTCCTCGGTTTTCCTGGGACGGAAGGCCAAACGTTCAAGCCCGGCCAAGGCTGCCGCAACATCTTAACCATGAGAAAGGAAGCCGGAATGATCAAAAGGAACGTCAATCTTAACGGTATCAACAAGATCGTGGTGGCGGACCCCGAAGCCTCACTTGCGGACGTCGTCCGCGAGCAGTTGGGACTTACCGGGACCAAAGTGGGATGCGGCAAGGGACAGTGCGGCGCCTGTTCGGTCATCATGAACGGCAAGCTCATCAAGTCCTGTATGACGAAGATGAAGCGTGTACAGGACGGGGCCGAGATCGTCACCATCGAAGGGATCGGCACCCCGGGCAACCTCCACGCCCTGCAGCTCGCGTGGACCGTTCACGGCGGGGCTCAATGCGGTTTTTGCAGCCCGGGTTTTATCGTTTCCTCGAAGGCCCTCTTGGACGAGAACACCAATCCCACGCGGGAAGATGTCCGCAACTGGTTCCAGAAGAACCGGAACGCATGCCGGTGCACCGGGTACAAGCCCCTGGTGGACGCGGTCATGGATGCGGCCAAGATCCTCCGCTGCGAAATGACCATGGCGGATTTGGCCTTCAAACTTCCCGAGGACGGGAGAATCTGGGGAACCGGATATCCCAGGCCGTCGGCGGTCGCCAAGGTAACGGGAACAACCGATTACGGTGCGGACCTGATCGCCAAGATGCCGGCAGGAACGCTTCACCTTGCTCTGGTTCAGGCTACGGTCTCCCATGCGAAAATCCTCTCCATCGACACCGCGGAAGCCGAGAAGATGCCCGGAGTGGAAAAAGTGGTCACCCACAAGGATGTCAAGGGAAAGAACCGCATCACCGGTCTCATTACCTTTCCCACGAACAAAGGTGACGGCTGGGATCGGCCGATTCTTTGCGATGAGAAGGTGTTCCAGTTTGGGGACGCAATGGCCATCGTGTGTGCAGACACTGAAGCCAATGCCCGGGCCGCTGCGGAGAAGGTCAAGGTGACGCTTGAAGAGCTTCCCGCATACATGAGTGCACCCGCTGCAATGGCCGACGACGCGATTGAGATCCATGCCGGAACACCCAACGTGTACTATGAGCAGAAGCTGGCTAAAGGTCAAGACACGAAACCTCTTATGGAATCTGCGGCTCATGTGGCGGAGGGCACATACTATCTGCAGAGGCAGCCCCATTTGACCATGGAGCCGGATGTGGGGTTTGCGTATATCGATGATGAGGGACGCTTGACCATACACTCCAAGAGTATCGCGATTCATATCCACTCGGCCATGATTTGCGCGGGACTCGGTTTGGAACCTGAAAAGGTGCGGATCGTGCAGAATCCGGCAGGCGGAACCTTCGGGTACAAGTTCAGCCCCACGATGGAGGCCCTGGTGGGAGCGGCGGCCCTCGCCACCGGCAAGCCGGTTGCCTTGAAATACAACTACTTTCAGCACATTACGTACACCGGCAAGCGGTCTCCCTGGTTGGTTACGCTTAAGTACGGAGCGGACGAGAACGGCAAGATCACGGCCATGGAAAGCAATTGGATCGTGGATCACGGCCCCTATTCCGAGTTCGGCGACCTGCTCACCGTCCGTGGCGCCCAGTTCATCGGCGCGGGATACGGTATCCCCAACATCCGGGGCCTGGGGCAGACGGTTTGCACCAACCATGCCTGGGGGTCCGCGTTCCGTGCATACGGGTCCCCGCAAAGTTTCTTCGCGTCCGAAAGCTTAATGGATGAGCTTGCCGTGAAACTCGGCAAGGATCCTCTCGAACTCCGGTACATCAACGTTTACCGGGAAGGAGACACCACTCCCACC
Organism: Pseudomonadota bacterium; assembly: GCA_043806215.1. Classification (GTDB taxonomy): domain Bacteria; phylum Desulfobacterota; class Desulfomonilia; order Desulfomonilales; family Desulfomonilaceae; genus JAVHLK01. The sequence continues at coordinate 2,785 of JAZDHD010000169.1, forward strand.
GGCCAGACTCCGGAGGTACTCAACTTTCCGGAGATGATCGACAAACTGCGGCCCAAGTACCAGGCAGCCTTGGAAAGGGCCAAGAAGGAATCCAATGCCGACGTAAAGAAGGGTGTCGGCGTATCCCTGGGGATCTACGGGTGTGGTCTTGACGGACCCGATGGCTCGGAGGCCGTGGTGGAGCTCACCCCGGAAGGCGTCACCTTGACGGTGAGCTGGGAAGACCACGGACAAGGCGCGGACATGGGAGCCCTGGGATCGTGTCATGAGGCCCTTCGGCCGTTGGGAATCGCTCCGGATAAGATCAAGCTCGTGATGAACGACACGGCGATTACCCCCAACAGCGGGCCGTCGGGCGGTAGCCGACAGCAGGTGATGAGCGGCAACGCGATCAAGAACGGCTGCGAAATGCTCCTGGACGCTATGCGGAAGGCCGACGGCACGTACCGGTCGTACGGGGAGATGATTGCGGAAAGCATTCCCGTCCAATATACCGGGAAATGGGCCGCGTCCATGTGCACGCCGTGCGACGAAAACGGCCAGGGGAGTCCGTTCGCCGTATACATGTACGGAATGTTCATGGCCGAGGTGGCTGTGGACACCAAGACCGGCAAAACCCAGGTCGAGAAGTTTACGGTGCTCGCGGACATCGGCAAGATCAACAACAAGCTGGTAGTGGACGGCCAGATATACGGCGGAGTAGCCCAGGGCATCGGTTTGGCATTGACCGAAGACTTCGAGGACTTGAAGAAGCACACGAGTCTTGTCGACTGCGGCCTGCCGTTTGCCAAGGATATTCCGGACAACTTCGAGATCATCTACTTTGAGACGCCGCGGGAGCATGGCCCGTTCGGCGCTGCGGGCGTGGGTGAATTGCCGTTGACTTCACCGCACGTAGCGGTAGTGAATGCCATTTACAATGCCACCGGAGTCCGGATCAGGGAACTGCCCGCACTTCCGGAAAAGGTGTTGGCAGGGCTCAAGGCATAGGAGTAAGCACTAAGTATACGGCTTCGTAAAGACGGTTACGCATTCTTGAGGACGCCGATCCGTCAAGACCGTAGGGGCACCCCCCTGTGGGTGCCCACCACGCATTCCATGTGTGGCCGTCGTCGACGCGTTTTCTTACCATTCGGGCGGGCACAGGGGCCCGCCCCTACATGCGTTGTATGAGCCACGGGTACGTACCTTGTAGGGACAGCACTCTGTGGGTGCCCTGGGCAGGCCCCTACCGAAGAGGGCTCGGCGTGTCAGCCCAGCCGGCAGCGTCCCGGTTGCAGGGGCAGGTTCAGTGGCGCAGGCGTCCCTGCCTGCGAAATTGCGGCGGGCAGAGACGCCCGCCCCACCAAGAAGAGTACCGGCACGGAGGCCGGCGCTACCAAGGCAGAGGCCGTCTCCGTCATTACGTCACAGGACTTGCGCCTCAAGCCACTAGTAACGCGAGGGTCCGGGCAATCGGGGACATGATCCGATTTTGCGAAAGGCGCCATGCGGCCTCGCAAAACTCGGAATCGTGTCCCCGCATTGCTAAACCGTGTTTTGCCCCTCGGATCTCACGTCAAAAACGGTATCATGTCCCCCGAAGACGGAAAACGCCGAAAACGCGGAATCAACTTGCAAGGTTTGTTTTAGGACAGACACAATGGAAAAGAAGGAACTGCTGGAGCTTGAACATCAGTGCATACAGGAATGCGCGCCGTGGTGCGTTTGCGAATGCCCGGTGCACGTGGATGTTCGCGGAATCTGTGCGGCAATGCGCACGGGGGATCTTGCCTCGGGCGCGAAAATCTTCAGAAAATCCGTTCCGTTTCCGGGAATCATCAGCCGCATTTGCGACCAACCCTGCCGAAATGTGTGTAAACGGCGAGCAGCGGGATCGGCCATTGCGATTCGCTCTCTTGAAAGAGCCGTGTTGACGTGGGCCCCTGACCCCGGGCGCAAGCCGGCGGTGCTTCCGCGGAAAAACAAGCGGGCCGCAGTGATCGGTGCAGGCTTGAGCGGCCTGACCGTCGCGTTCGATCTTGCAAGAAAGGGTTGGCAACCCGTGGTGTTCGAGGCCGCGGACAAACTCGGCGGCAGCGTTTGGGACTATCCGGAGCAAGAATTGCCGCGCGGGATCATTGAAGGCGACTTCGAGGTCGTCCATCAATTGGGGGTTGAGTTTCGCTTTCAGAGCCGTGCGGGAATCGATTGCTCCGTTGAAGAGCTTATCGAGGACTTCGATGCGGTGTACCTGGGGACGGGGAACCGCAGCTCCATGCCGTTCGAACCGGGGCTGAGTCCCGATGGGCCGGTCACCGTTGACCCGCTGACCTTCGAGACGGGGCGAGCCGGAGTCTTTGCGGGAGGCGGCCTGATCCGGGGCGGGCAGACCCCGTCGCCCATACGGTCCATCTCCGACGGGCGGCGTGCGGCAATCTCCATTGACCGGTTTCTCCAAAAGGTTTCTCTCACTGCATCCAGGGAGACCGAGGGCCGTTACGATACGAGGCTCTACACAAACATCGAAGGCATAGAGCCGCGGCCAATGGTTGTGCCGGCCGACCCGAGTATGGGATATTCCGAGGAAGAGGCCTTTGAGGAAGCGGGCCGATGTCTTCAATGCGAGTGCATGGAATGCGTTAAGGTCTGCGAATTCCTTGCCTCGTTCAAGGCGTACCCGAAATCGTACCTCAGACAGGTGTACAACAATCTCTCCATCGTCGCCGGCCATCGCCAAGGCAACAAGTTCATCAATTCGTGCAGTATCTGCGGCCTTTGCCAAGAAGTCTGCCCGGAAGATCTTCACATGGGCATGGTGATCAAGACTGCGCGGCAGACCATGGTCAAGCAAGGCAAGATGCCGCCGTCGGCCCATGAATTCGCTCTGCTGGACATGGAGTACGCCAACAGTGAACGCTGTGCGCTGACTCGGCATCAACCGGGAACCGAAGCTTGTGCTTTCCTTTTCTTTCCGGGGTGCCAGCTCACTGCTTCCTCGCCCAAGAACACGGCCCGAACGTACTCGCTGCTCACGGAACGGCTTTCGGGAGGAGTTGGGCTCATGCTGCGTTGCTGCGGCGCTCCCGCGGACTGGGCCGGGCGGCAGGAGGCATTCACCGGTGTTCTGTCCGGGTTCGAAGCCCAATGGCAGGCAATGGGCAAGCCGAAGGTGATAACCGCGTGCTCCACCTGTCACTCCGTGTTCAAGGCCAATCTTCCCGAGGTGCCCATTCGGTCGCTCTGGGAAGTCCTGGCAGGGCTTGATTTACCCGGGAAGACCGGCACGGCCGTGCCGGTCGTTGTGCATGATCCGTGCACGTCAAGGCATGAGGCCGCCATGCAAAGCAGCGTCCGCACCATATTGGCGAACATGGGCTGTGAAATCCGTGAACTGCCGCTTAGCCGAGAGCGGACCGAATGCTGCGGGTACGGCGGGCTGATGAGTGTTGCCAACAAGGAACTGGCCGACAAGGTCGTGAAACGCAGGATCTCGGAAAGCCCCGACCACTACCTGGCGTATTGCGCGATCTGCCGCTTTCAATTCAGAGCACAGGGTAAACCTACCTGGCATCTGCTGGATGTTATCTTCGGCGACGGCGATCTCGAAACGGCTGAGCAGAAGGGTGCGGATTACTCGCAGAGGCGGCGGAACCGTGAGCATCTGAAAGCTTCGCTTCTGAAGGACCTTTGGAACGAAGACGTGACACTACGGGAAGGGGATGAATCCGTGAAACTGAGTGTTCCCGACGACGTCCGCGATGTAATGCAGGAACGGCTGATCTTGATTGAAGATCTGCAGAAGGTAATCGCCCGGGCCGAAGAAACCGGGTTCAAGCTGGTCAGTCGCCGTTCAGGCAGTTTCCTGGCTCACCACACGTTGGCCAACGTGACGTACTGGGTTGAGTATTCCCCGTCTCAGGAGGGCTTCACGGTGCACAACGCGTATAGCCATCGGATGAAGATCAGGGAGGAATTGAAGCAGTGAGCAATTACGTCAAGGATGACGAGGCCGCGGAATGGTTGTGCGCCAGGTGCGATATGCCGCTTGAATCCAAGAACGTCGAAGTGGAATACATGGGGAGCAAATACCCAGTGGCACTGCCCCGATGCCCGAACTGCGGAGTCGTCTTTGTCCCCGAGGAACTCGCCGTCGGGAAAATGGCGGAAATCGAAAGACTGTTGGAAGACAAATGAACCCTCATGGCTTGCAGATGCCGACAAGCCGTAACGAATCAGGAAAGTCCTCGACGTTGATGGGCACTCCGGGGCGAAGCCCGGAGGGCCTGAACCGTAGGGGGCCTGTGCTGAAAGCGGGATGCATGCCCGGGCACCCACAGGGGGGTGCCCCTACATGATGGTTAGTGTACCGGGGGTTGGTAGGTGTATCCGGGCACGGAGGATTGGTGTAGGGGCGGCCCCCTGTGGCCGCCCGCATGGTTCAACCCCTCGACACCATGGCCGATCGACGGATGCGGAAGAACGCATGCAATCGACGAACGCGCGCACATGCCCGGTATACGAACACACGGCAGGCACCGAAATCGCCTTTTCGGGCATCCGCCCGGGCGGACTCGATCTGACGCGACGGGCTCTGGCTTGGTGCCGGTTCCCCCCGGGGGCGACGATCCTCGATGTGGGCTGCGGCACTGGCATTACCGTGGAACATCTTATTGCCGGGCACAAGCTTCGCGGAATCGGCATAGACGCGTCTCCGGTGCTTCTGAAACTCGGCCGGGACCGGAATCCGGCCGGCCCCGTGGTGAGAGGAGCCGGAGAAAACCTCCCGTTTCCCGACGAGTATGCCGACGGCATCCTTGCCGAATGCAGCCTTTCCGTCATGGCGGACCCCGCCGCCGCCCTGGATGAATTCCGGAGGGTTCTCAAGAATGACGGTACGCTCGTCCTTAGCGACGTGTACGTGCGGAATCCGGGATTCGCGCAATCGTCCGCCCCTATTCAGGCGAAGTGCTGCCTAAACGGGGCCGCGACGCGCGAAGCACTGACGGACCGGCTGGCAGGGAGAGGTTTCGCCATACGCCTGTGGGAGGATCATTCGGAACGCTTGAAGGATTTTGCCGTGCAACTGATTCTTGCCTACGGATCATTGAATGAATTTTGGAAACAGACGATCCCCGCATTGGCTCATCCGGGAGATATCCAACGGTCCATATCACGGATGCAACCCGGTTATTTCCTGCTCATCGCGCAAAAGAGCGGCGGATCAAACGTCATGGAGGGCTCCCGGTGATGGATGAACTACTCCGTATGTTGCAGTTGGCGGGTCAGGGATTTCAGTGCAGTCAGGTTCTGCTTTCCCTCGGTCTGGAAGCACAGGGCAAGACCAACCCCGACCTTATCCGGGCCATGGCAGGATTGGCCGGAGGAGTAGGCTTTTGCGGCGACACCTGCGGGGCCTTGACGGGAGGTGCCTGTCTCCTCGCTCTCTATGCCGGAAGAGGGACCCCCGAAGAGGAGGAGGAACCCAAATTGAACCTGATGGTCTCCGAACTCGTGGACTGGTTTACCGAGGAATTCTCCCCGTGCTTCGGCGGAATCCATTGCAGAGACATCCTTGCGGATGACCCGTCCAATAAGCTCAAACGGTGTCCCGACCTCGTTCGGAAAACGTACGAAAAGGTCAAGGAACTCCTGATCGAGAACGGCTTCGATCCGGCGGAGGGCAGGTGATGCGGACCGAAAATGAGGTGGTACTTTCCGAAACGGAGAGCCTCTGCCCGGAATGCCTCGCGAGAATACCTGCTCTTCGCGTTGCCCGTGAACAAGACGTGTATTTGAGAAAGACGTGTCCGGAGCACGGTCAATTCAATGTAATCGTATGGCGGGGTACTCCCCGGTATACCGACTGGGTGCGGCCCAAGATCCCGGCGTATCCGTCGGCTCCAATCACGGCCAAGGACAAGGGCTGCCCCTTCGACTGCGGGCTCTGCCCCGACCATCGACAGCAAACCTGCACGGGCCTCCTGGACGTGACGCAGCGTTGCGACCGGGGGTGTGAATATTGTTTTGCCGATGCCCGCTCAGAAGGCACTCCCGACCCCGATTTCACTGCGATCAGGTCATGGTATGAAACACTGCTCGGTATGGGACACTCCTCCAACATTCAGCTTTCCGGGGGAGAACCGACACTGCGGGACGATCTTCCGGAAATCGTGGAGATGGGCCGAAGCATGGGTTTTCAATTCATCCAATTGAACACCAACGGACTGCGGCTTGCCCGGGATCCGGCGTTCGTGGAAAGGCTGAAAGAAGCGGGTTTGGGGTCGGTGTTTCTCCAGTTTGACGGCATAAACGACGAGGTTTATTCCCGGGTGAGACGCGGACGTCTCTTCCGCACCAAGGTCGACGCTCTCAACAATTGTCGGCGGAACGAGCTGGGAGTCATTCTCGTGCCCACCGTGGTCCCCGGAATAAACAGCCACATGCTCGGCGACATTATCCGCTTCGCCGCGGAACATGCGCCGGTGGTCCGTGGAGTTCATTTTCAGCCCGTGAGTTACTTCGGCAGATACCCGAAGCATCCCGTGGATGCGGACCGCATAACATTGCCCGAAGTCATCCGCTCCATGGAAGAACAAACGTCGGGAAGCATACGCGCCGAAAACTTCAATCCACCGGGATGCGAAAACTCACGCTGTTCGTTCCACGGAAATTTCGTGGTTATGCCTGATGGGACTTTGAAGGCCGTGACGCGGTTCCGGCCGTTGGAACCGTGTTGCAGCCCCACCCGGGCCGATGAGGGTGCAGCCAAGGCCCGCTGTTTTGTTTTGGACCATTGGGCATTGCCGAAAACCGGTGAATCTCCGGCGGAACCGGCGCAGTTTTCCCTCGGTGACTGGGATATCCTTTTGGAGAGGGCCCGCACTCACATGCTCTGCATTTCGGGAATGTGCTTCCAGGACGCATGGACCGTGGATCTGGAACGGTTGAAGGACTGCTGCATTCACGTCGTCGCGCCGGACAACAGATTGGTGCCGTTTTGCGCATACAATTTGACCAGTTCTGAAGGCCGGTCTCTTCATAGATCAGGACGTTGACAAATGCACAAGACTCGGCTGGAAGCATGGATTGGTTCAAAGATTCTCGGTAGACCCGATGCGGACAATCTCACCGTAGGGGATATTCGTCGCTACCAGATGGAAAAGCTGAGAGAAACCGTCGGGTACGCTCGCTCGCAGAGCCTGTTTTACTCGGAGAGGTTGAGGGATTTCGGTCCCGAGCGGCTGCGGGATTTGGAGGATCTGCGGGAGTTTCCCTTTACAACCCCGGAGGATCTGCAGGAAGAAGGACCGGGATTCCTTTGCGGCTCGCTGAGCGAAATCGACCGGATCGTAACCCTGCAAATCCCCGGGGTGGAGGGGAAACCGAGGCGCGTGTTCTTCACTCAGGAGGACCTTGAACTCACCACGGATTTCTTTCACCACGGAATGGCAACCATTGTACGGCCCGGAATGAAGGTGCTGATTCTCATGCCCGGGGACAGGCCCGGCACCGTGGGGGACCTGCTCGCCCGAGCCCTGGAAAGGATCGGGGTGCGGGGGATTGTCCACGGTCTCGTTCAGGACCCGGGGCAGGTCATACACGAGATTGTCCGGCACCGGATCGACAGCCTGGTCGGAATCCCCGCGCAGGTGCTTTCCATAATCAGGCATGAAAATGCCGGATCGATACCCCGGGGGCGCATACGGAGCGTACTGCTCAGCTCGGACTATGTATCGCCGGCAATAGTGCAGGAATTGGAGGCCCTTTGGGGCTGCCGCGTGTTCAATCATTACGGCACGACGGAGATGGGTTTTGGCGGGGCATTGCAATGCCATGCCGCCAACGGTTATCATGTGCGCGAAGCAGACCTCTATTTCGAGATCGTGGATCCGTCGTCCGGCGAGCCTCAGCCGACAGGCCGACGGGGCGAAATCGTGTTCACCACACTGACTCGGAAAGGGATGCCGCTGATGCGGTACCGGACAGGCGACCTCACGCGATATCTGCCCGGCCCGTGCCCTTGCGGGACCGTATTGCCTTTGCTGGAGACGGTGCGGGGGCGCAGGCACGAATTCGTCAGGGTGGGAAGCTCCCATTGGCTCGGTATTGCCGACCTGGATGACGTGTTGTTCAAGGTCTCCGGAATTGTTGACTATCGGGCCGCGGTGGTAGACGGCCCCGACGGGGATTGCCTGGAAATAACCGTCGGTGCGGGGGCCAGTGATGCCTCGGAAATGCAGATTGCCGTGCATCACGCGCTTATGCAATGTGACGTGGTGCGGGATGCCGTGCTCGCGAGGGGGCTTTCCCTCGGAAACGTCGCGTGCGCCGCGGATCCGTGGCCCGCGTCCGCGGTTGCCAAGAGGGCCGTTCAGGATCAAAGGACTGGAGGAAAGACCGGATGATAAAGTTCGTGCAGGCGATCTGTTCGTTGTTGGAAAACAGAGAGACCGCTGCAATGGGAACCATTCTCACCCATGTGGGCTCTACGCCCCGAACCGCCGGCACCAAGATGCTCGTTCGTTCCAACGGAGGCATTGTGGGAACCATTGGCGGCGGAATGGTAGAAGCGGAAGTTCAAAAAGCCGGCTCGGAGATAATCAGGACGGGGAAGGGAAGAATTCTGGATTTTGATCTGACCGGCGCGGATGTGGACAAGATGGACCTCATCTGCGGCGGCAAATTGACGGTACTCATGGAATGCCTGGAGCCGAGTGCCGTCAACAAAGAGTTCTTCTCGAGTCTCTTGACCGAGCTGCAAAGCCGGCGTAAGAGCTACTTTGTAACGGTTCTGGGACCGACGGACGAGGACGCCGGACCCGTGGCCCGGTATCTGATTCCCAAGGACGGAGCCGCTTCGTGTGATTCCGCCTGCCCGGCACACTGGAGCGGAAAAATTACCGAGGCCCTCGGAAGGCAGCGGCACCCGGTGATGCTCACCATCGACGGCCGGCGGGTCCTTGCCGAGCAGACCTTTATTCCGGGAACGGTGTACTTGTTCGGGGCCGGTCATGTTTCGCAGCAGGTCCAGGCGTTTGCAGGCCGCGTGGGTTTCAGAACCGTGGTGTTCGACGACCGGTCCGAATTCGCCAATCGAGACAGATTCCCAACCGCGGATGAGGTCACGGTGCTCGCGTCCTTTTATGATTGCGTGGAGAAACTCGACATCGATCAAGACAGCTACGTGATCATTGTCACGAGGGGACACAGCCACGATAGAACCGTCTTGGAGCAGGCTCTCAGAACCGATGCGGGGTACATCGGCATGATCGGAAGCCGTCGAAAAAAGGCCGCCCTCTTTGAGGCCCTCTTGAAGCAGGGCTTTACCAACGAGGACTTGGAGCGTGTCTATTCTCCCATCGGCCTGAGCATTGGAGCCGACACCCCGGAAGAGATCGGAATCAGCATAGTTGCCGAATTGATCAAGGCCCGGTCGGAGCAGCCCCCAAGGTGAAACCGCAAGCCATAACCGCCATCGTCCTTGCTGCGGGCTATTCCTCCCGCATGGGAGCCTTCAAGCCGTTGCTGAGGATCGGCGACAAGACCGTGCTCGAACGCATCATCGGGCTTTTTCGAGAGGCCGGAATCGGCGACGTGCGAGTGGTGGCGGGCCACCGTGCCGAGGAAGTGATTCCGCGGGCAGAGGAATTGGGCGTCAGGTGGATTCTCAACGAGCATTTCCAAGACGGCATGCTGTCTTCGGTGCAAGCGGGAGTCGGGAGCATTGGGCCGGACCGGGACGCCTTCTTTCTGTTGCCGGTGGATATCCCGTTGGTGCGCACGCACACCGTGTTGAAACTCAAGGCGGCATATGGGGAATGCGGCAAGGGCATCGTGTACCCTACGTTTGTCGGCAAGCGGGGACATCCGCCGTTGATAGCGGCACGATACTCGGAAGAGATCCTGAATTGGACGGGCTCGGGGGGGCTTCGGTCCTTTCTGAGCCGGAAGGAATCCGACGCGGTGAACGTTGCGGTGCCGGACGAGTATATCGGGCTCGACATGGATACCCCTGCCGACTATGAGACGATCCTGAAGAAATGGGCGGCCTATGATATCCCGTCGGTACCGGAATGCATGGAAGTGCTGAAGGAACGTGATGCCGTGTCGGGCAAATTGATTGCCCACTCGCGGAGGGTTGCCCAGGTGGCCCTGATTATCGGGCAAGCGTTAAACGACCGGGGCTCGTGTCTGGATCCGGCCCTCATCCGTGCAGCCGGTCTTCTGCACGACATGGCACGGGACCGCCCCCGTCATGCGTCCACCGGGGGGAGAATCCTCCGGGACATGGGGTTTCCCAGGGTGGCGGAGATTGTGGAACAGCACATGAGCGTCGAGATCCGGGCCGATCGACCGGTCAACGAGCGGGACGTGGTAGCCCTGTCCGACAAACTGGTTATGGGCGATGTAGTTGTCTCTTTGGAGGATCGTTTCCAAACGCGACTCGATCGATACTCCAACGATCCGGACATCCGGGCGGCCGTGAGCGAAAGACTGACCCATGCCCGCCGTTTGAGAGCCCGCATTGAAGACGCGTTGGGAACGTCCATCGACACGGTGTTTTCCAACCGACCGGAGGTCCGTCGCGAAGCCCGGGACGAGGATCTGTCCGTCGAGATCGGGAGGGACTGACAGATCTTGGACTTCTTTGACGTATCGCCGTCTCTCATGATATGGCTTACCATATGAAGACAAGAGTGCAACTACCCGACAGCCTTTATGAAGAGGCCCGCAAGTTGGCCGCTGAGGAGAGAACGACCTTCAAAGCTCTCGTCGAAGAAGGACTTCGCTTGATCATATCCAAGCGCAAGCAGACCGGGGTTTTTAGGCTCCGGAAGGCGTCCTTCCGAGGAACAGGCTTGCAACCACGCCTCGCGGGGGCTTCCTGGGACCAGATTCGGGAGAATATCTATGAAGGACGCGGGGGATGATTGCAATCGACACAAACATCCTCGTGTATGCGCACCGCGAGGATTCGCCCTGGCACGACGTTGCCTACGAACGATTGGTCGAATTGGCTGAAGGTCTGGCGCCATGGGCGATACCATGGCCGTGCATTCACGAATTCTTGGCAATCGTTACGCATCCGCGAATCTACTCTCCGCCTACTCCCTTAGAAATCGCCATTGACCAGATAGAAGCTTGGCAGGAATCACCAAGCTTGGTCCTCTTGTCTGAAGCGGAAGGCTATTGGTTGCACGTCCGATCTCTACTTCAGAATGGCCAGATAACAGGTCCGCAGGTGCATGATTGTCGAGTGGCTGCGCTGTGCCGACTGCACGGAGTAACTGAGCTGTGGAGCGCCGACCGGGATTTTGGCCGTTTTGCTGAGCCGCAGGTCCGCAACCCGCTGGTTCGTTGACAGAAGCGGGAATTCCGGGGACACCATATTAATCTACCTGAAAGTCCTCTTCCTTCTCGTTCCCGGGCTCCTGCCTGGGAATGCTTATCCGCCGGGCTCTGCCCGGTCTTCGGCTCGTAGTCCCGGGGACTTTCATGGTCAGTTGTGATCGCCCCGATCATGGGGGTAACCCCATTCATTCAGTATGGGCTTATAATGAAGAAAATCGGTGGGCAGTGTTGGTGACGGTGTATCGACCCGATCCCACTCGATGGGTCAACCGGCGAGAGAGGAAATGACTATGATGCCATTTGAGAAGTGCCCTGTATGTGGCGGCGAGATGGTAACAAAGGACGTAGAAAAGCTTTTGCGGGGCGGGCCAAACACAGCTACCGTTAAGGTAAATGCAGAAGTCTGCCTCCGTTGTGGGGAGAGGCTCTACTCACAAGAGACGGTCCAATGCTTTGAGCGCATCAGATACAGACTCAAAATCGATGAAGTAACAGGTTTTCAGCCCATGGGACAATCCTTCCGAGTTCCAAGCTGCGATCTTGAGAGCCTTGCATAGATGCGAAGGCGAGAACCTGCAAAAAGGAGGCCTCGTTTCTTTTGGTATCGTCTTCTTTAGTGCGAAGGCCCCCTCGGCTGAAGGGCCGTGAAGTTTCAAAGATAAGCGTCGAAGTAATGACCCAAAAGTGCTTTTCAAGAAAGAATTGAATGGAAGATGATTTATTTCCCCATGCGCGTAACGTCTGGAATCCTGGAGGTGCCGGATTTCGGACAAACGGACCTGTTCAGCGATGACGAGAGGCCCTATGTCACACCCTGAGAAGCATTCGTCTTTTCAGATGCCCCCTCAACCAACGCGCTTCAACTCATCGGACTCCCGGCAGACCATTTCCGTACCGCGAAGCGTATAGGCCATGGCCAACAGGATCGAGTTGAACTTGGTGGATGCAGTGTCTCCACGCGAGGTCAGCACAATGGGGCACGTACCGGGACCGGCCGTGATGATTGCTCCGTTGTCCACCATGAGGCCCAAGCTCCCCATGGTCTTGGAAAGCATCTTGTACAGGACGTTGGCGGTGTTGATCTCCGTGGCCGTGAAGCAATTGGCGTCGCCCATTATGCGACCGTTGTAGTGTTTTTCCTCGGCGACCTCCGGTACCGTTGCCAGGTCAAAGGAGAGCGGCCCTTCCACCACAAGCGGGCCGTAAGCCTCCTGCAACCGTTCGGATTTTTCCACCGCGTCCCCTGCGAGCAGTGTCGTGGGGATGGCCTTGGTCTCCTTTTCCACCGCGGTTATGATAGCCACCTTCAGGACGGTGTCGGCACTCACCACTCTGCGGACCACATCCACCTGGTTCTCGATGACCGCGACAAGGTCGTCCGCATTGGAGAAGCTGGGATTCACCGCGGCATCGGACAACGCGAAGAAGCGACCGTCGGGCAGAACGAACAACGCGGTGTGCGATGCGATTTTCCGGGGAGCGGGTTCTCCCTCTTCCCTTGGATCGTGTTCGCCGCCGTAGATGGAGAGAGCCTGACGAAGCAGTATTGCCGTGTCGATGCTTCCCTTCATTACCACGAAGCCGGGGTTCTGCTCCATGAAGTTACGGAACTTATCGGCCATGGACTTCTTTTTGTCCTCGAGATCCACGGCCAAAGGATCTATGGGAAGTATCTCGACTCTCGGGTCAAGACTGGGAGATAGAGGTACCTTGGTGCGGTCAATGGCCTTTTCGATGTCCTCGGGGTCGCCGATGAGGACCACCCGATCCAGGAGCCCCTGGTACTTTGCATTGGCTATCGCCTCAAGAGCTTCTTCGTTGTCGGCCCCAACCAGCACCAGACTCGCCGGCGAAGACGTGCCCTCCTCAATGGATCTCTTGACCTGAGTGAGCAGCGAAGTGAACGAGAACCCTCTCGTGTTCGGGCCTGCGGCGCCCAGAACCTGCAGGGCCTGTGACATGCTCCTCGATTCCAGGCCGAAGTGAAGACGCCTGTCGCCCGCAGCAGGGTTGACATACATCTCGAACAGGTGATTCGCCGTAAGGTACTCGTGTTCCAGTGAATCCAGGCACATCACCGGAGTGAACGGGTTGTCCACCATGTTGCGCACCTTCGCAAAGAGTAACTGGAAGTGGGGGTCCAACGCCAGCGTACTGGTAATTGCAATGAAATGAGGCCTTTCAAAGGGCTTCCCGGCCGAAGCCATGGCCAGAACCATCGCGATCTGGCGTGCATATGAGTCCACCACGGAGAGGATGTCCTGCCGTAACGGTTCGGACACTTTGCCGGACTCGATAATCAGCAGCAACTCGCATATCTCGCGGACTCCCGTTCCGATTTCTCTGGAAGCCAAGGCAAAGTGCGCGGGAATCTGAAAACCTTCGCCTTCCAGGCGGTTCGCAATCTTGTTGAAGTCGAAATCGATGAGGGTCTTGTTGGCCTCCTGCGCGGCCATCTCCCTGATTATGTGCGGACCGGTCTTTCTCACCACCGACGCAAAGAGGCCGTCCAGCGTCATGACGAGAAGGTTCAAATTGTCTTGGCCTTTGCCGAGTATTTCCGAAAGGAGAGCCGCGATTGATTTCAGAGGAGCCACCTTCACGTACCCGTGGAGGCATTGGCTCAATTCCCTTGATTCTCTGGCGAAGCGAGTCCCCACGTCGTGGGAGCCGAGTGTGGAAAACGATAGGGGACTGCACAGGGAGGCGTGAACGGCTTTTCCTGCGGTCTGTTGCTTGAGCATCTCCCTGAGTTCCCATACAACCAGCGCCGCCCTGTTCAGCCCGCTGTTATGCAGCCTTCGCCATGACTCATCCCGCACCTTCTTGGAGAGGACATAGATTCCGTCGGGCAATGTGCCGAGATCTCCTCCGCTGCATACCAGGTCTGAAATGTCCGCCAGCCTCACTCCCTGTTTGAGAAGCAGAGTCGTCACCTGAAGTGCCAATGACTCCGGAGAAGTGCCGTGCGTCTTGAAATCAATCTCCGCTCGAAGGATGACTTGCGTCCCCCGCACGGCGAGAAGATGGATCGCGTACCGCTTGCTGATCAAAGACAGGGTTATGGCCTTTTCCACACGCACGAAGGATTCATCGAGCCTGGTACGGTCCAGTTCGATAGCTTTGCGTCTGGCGATGTTCGTCAGGATCATCCGAATGACGGGACTCTCACGGCCGGGACTGCCCGAGCGGAAAAGACTGAGGATATACATCGACAGAAGCTCGCCGTATACGTCCACAAATTCTTTCTCTTCACGGAAACCTTCCGCGGCTTCAAGAAGTCTCTTCATGAACTCCCGGATCTGGTCGAAATGAACGGGATCCCGTATGACGCCGTCCAGCCTGAGTATTTCCTCCACCACCGTGCGGTGGAGGAAGTCCGATATGTTGCGGAGGTCCTGTCGCGCCTCCCTCGAGGCCTTGAGGGCGGCCTCGGTCTTCGACACCTGAGGACCCTTATGCAGGCGCTCAACCGCGCCGTCGGCGAATGCGGAGGGATCGAAATATCCCGAATCGATCAAAGATTGTCGAAGCGCCTGTATCCGCTGTTCGATGGGGTTTTTTGTCGCCATGGCTTCTCCGCGTTCTTCGTTTACGGCTGAATCGTTTTAATCCGGACCGATGAGGCGGTCATGAATTCAGAAACCATACTACAAAACGCTTGTCAATGAGGTCGGGTCTCTGTTAGTAACCAATGATTTATGATGGTTTTCGGGCGCCGGAAACCGGCCCTGTTCCCGCCGGCCCCGGCCTACGCCGGGGAGACGACGGGCAGGGACGCCCGTCCCACGAAGATGACGGGCAGGGACGCCCGTCCCACGAAGATGACGGGCAGGGACGCCGTCCCACGAAGATGACGGGCAGGGACGCCCGTCCCACGAAGATGACGGGCAGGGACGCCGTCCCACGAAGATGACGGGCAGGGACGCCCGCCCTCGAAACAAGTTCTGGGATTCGTGAGAGTCTTTCGTAGCCCGGGCCTCCGTGCCCGGAGTTTTCTCGTTTCAGGCGGCCACAATTGGGAACGAGGGGATGGCACGCAACCTAACTTGAGCGCCAAAGATGAGGTCATTTCCCAACATATCCGTGAAAAGTGGAGCGTATCGTGAAAATACTCGTTATCAACAGCGGGAGTTCTTCCGTTAAGTACACTCTGTTCGACATGGCGGACGAAACCATTATTCTCGCGGGTTCCTTCGACCGGATCGGCCTTGAGGGGGGCACTCATACCTTCCGCGACCGAAGCGGCAAGGAGACTTCCCTCAAGGTCGATATGGGGAATCAGGGGCAGGCCCTGGACGAACTCCTGCGTACGCTGACCAGGGGCCCGCTGAAATCTCTCGGGGAACTCGCCGCGGTGGCTCACCGGGTCGGTCATGGCGGAAGATACCGGGACGCGGTCCGGATCGACGAGGATGTCATGTCCGAGATACGCCGCATGACGCCCATGATTCCTCTTCACCATCCTGCGATGATCAAGCAGATCGAAGAATGCCGAGCCCGGATGCCGGATGCCGTTCATGTGGCGGTATTTGACACGTGGTTTCACCGGAGCATTCCCGACAAGGCGGCAATATACGGCCTGCCGTACAGGTACTTCGAGGAGAGGGGGTACCGCCGGACCGGGTTCCACGGCAACTCTCATGGCTATGTATCGGCGAAAGCGGCAGAGTATCTCGGACGGCCCATCGAAGAACTCCGGATCATAACATGTCACCTGGGAAGCGGCTCGAGCGTGTGCGCGATCGAACACGGCCGATCGGTGGACACGAGCCTCGGAATGACCGCACTCGAAGGGCTCATCATGGGGACGAGGTCTGGCGACGTAGACCCGGGGCTCATACCCGTGATCATGAAAGAAGATTCCCTCGCCCCCGATGAAGTCATTGAGATGCTTTACAGAGACTCCGGACTCAAGGGGATAAGCGGAGTGAGCAGCGACATGCGCGAAGTGGAGGCCGCGGCGGATCAAGGGAATCAACGGGCTCAGCTGGCCTTGGATGCGTTTTGTCACAAGGTGAAACGGTACGTCGGGGCAATGCTGATGGTTCTCGGAGGCTGCGACGTACTGGTGTTTGCGGGCGGCATAGGCCGGAACAGCCCCACGGTGAGAGGGAAAGTCCTGGAAGGATCGGCCGGACTCGGGTTTGTCCTCGACGACGAGACCAACCGGTCGCTGCGCGCCACGGCGGCCGACCCGGTGGTGGATGTCACTGCCGGCACATCAAAAGTGAGGATACTCGTCATAAGGACCTTCGAGGAACTGATGATGGCCCGGCAGTGCATGAAAGCGATCGGGCAGGAATCGGGCAACGGCCGGCCATAATTCTCTGGTGATCCGATAAGACCAAATGGTAAACTAATGCGCCCCGCGGCGGCGAAATGCAGATCGGCCCGCATAAGGAGGGTTTCATGAGGTTCCGAGATGTAGGACTCAAGACGAGATTCATGTTGGGTGCGGTTTTCCCCATGGTAATCATTGTGTTTCTCGCTGCGAGCGGTATATGGAGCCTTCGCTACGTAATCGACAGCGTGTACTCGTTGGATCGGGTCACAAAGATGGAAGTGGATACCGTCGATATCGAGAAACAGTGCTCCGCCATGGAATCGGGGCTTGCCGCGTACCTGTTGACCGGTGAAGACAAGCAATTGAAGAGCTACGAGAGTGCCTGGAAAGCCGTATCGTCTCAGTTGGCCGAACTGAAGAAGAATGTCGGCGACATGCCAGACCAAATGAAGGCACTCACCGATTGCGAACAGTCCCTGGAGAACCTGCGGAAGCATGTCGCGGAAAAGGTGATTGCAGCGCGTAAGGGTGCAACGGATTTGAAAACCGTTTCCCAGCTCTACGCGTCCATGGCGAAAGGAGAAGCCGGGAAGAACTTCGACGCCATCGGAGACGCAATGACGTCGCTGCGGAAAACAGCCGCAGGAGTTGCCGCAGAACAGGTCGAGAAAGGCTCGTACCACGCCAAACTTGCCGAGACCCTTGTCATATACGGTCTCGCCGTAACCATCGTGCTTTCGTTGATCGTGAGCTACTGGTCGGCGAGCCGGATTTCCAAACCTCTGGAAAGAGCGGTAGGTCTGGCCAAGTCCATCAGCCAAGGCGATTTTTCCCAGCGGCTGAATCTCAGCGGGAGCGACGAAATCGGCCGACTAGGGGAAGCGCTCGATACCATGTCGGAAGACTTGAAGAACCAGACCAAACAAGTGATCGAGGCCGCACAAGTTCTCTCTGCTTCGGCATCGGAAATATCGACCACGGTGGCTCAAGTGGCGCACAGTACGGCCAAGACGGCGGCTTCGGTAACGGAAACCAATACTACCGTCGAGCAGGTGAAACAAGCCGCTCAGTTGGCGAGAGAAAAGGCCAAGAAAGTGGCCGAGGCGGCGAACAGGGCCGTGAGAACCTCCATCGAGGGAAAGGCCGCCACTGATGAAACCTCCCAACGGATGAGCCTGATCAGAGATCAGATGGAGTCCATAGGCGACACGGTGGTGCGGCTCAGTGAACACAGCCGCGCCATCGAGGAAATCATATCGACCGTCAAGGATCTCGCGGACCAATCGAACCTGCTGGCCGTCAATGCATCAATCGAGGCATCCAGGGCCGGAGAACACGGCAAAGGATTCGCCGTGGTGGCCCACGAAATCAAAACGCTGGCAGATCAATCCAGAGAAGCCACCGATCAGGTACGTTCCATCCTGCAGGACACCAACAAATGGGTCAGTGCCGTGGTCATGGCAACGGAGCAAGGAAACAAGGCCGTTGAGGCCGGCGTGCTCCAGGCGGGTATGGCCGGCAACTCCATTCAGGATCTCGCCGACAGCGTAGCGGCCTCATCACAGTCGGCCAGTGTAATTGAGACTACGAGCGAGCAACAGATGATCGGCGTGGAACAAGTCGCGGGAGCCATGGCAAACATAGTGCAGGCCATGCACCAAAACGAACAGGGCACAACTCAGATCGAGAGGGCGGCCAGGCAGTTGGGCAACCTGGGATCTCAGCTCGGTACCCTCGCCGGCCGCTACAAGCTGTAAGGATTAACCGTTATCCTTCTTGTGCCTTTCCAGGAATTCTTCCCACCGCTCATCGGTGAATTCCTGGAGCCGGCGCACCTGTTCATCCGAGATTCTCTTGAAGCGGGTTTGCCCGGCGACGTAGTCGGCCGCGCTTTTCTTCCGGCCTTTCTCCGCAAGCTTTAACGAGCGTGAAGTCAGAGTAAACCGGCCGTCCCGTATCTCGTAGAGGACGTGAATCCCGGAATCCACCGCCAGCTTTCCGATCTTGATCAGGTCTTTATTGGGGAACCCCCATCCCGGAGGACAGGGGGCATGGACCTCCACGTATCGCGGTCCGGAAATCCCTTTAGCCGTGACGAACTTGTCGTACAGATCGAGGGGAAATGCGGGCGATGCAGTGGCGACATAGGGGATGCGGTGCGCTTCCACAATACCGATCATGTTTTTCTTGTGCTGGAGTTTGGCCAGCACCGGGGTGGTTGTGGTGACGGCTCCCGCGGGACTCGCACTGGACCGCTGGGTGCCGGTGTTCATGTACCCCTCGTTGTCGTAGCAGACGTAAATAAAATCCGTTCCCCGCTCCAAGGCCCCGGATAACGACTGGATGCCGATGTCATAGGTCCCTCCGTCCCCGGCAAAGGCCACCACCGTGTAGCCCTGTTTGCCGGTAGCCTTCAGGCCTGCGACGATACCGGACACGGAAGCTCCCGTAGATGCGAACGGATTGTTTATGCAGACGACTTTCACGGGAGTGATCGGATAAACCCCGTGGAGCACCGTCATGCAGCTCGCCGGCACGGCTACGATGGTCTTGCCTTCATCCAGCGCCTTCAACGCATGACGGTAGGTAAGCATGAGTCCGCACGCGGCACATGAACGGGTTCCGGGAAGGATGAATTCTTCAGAGGGTAATTCTCGGGCTGCTTGTGTTGACATCTGTGCACTATTCCTTAGGATAATATCCGCCTTATTAGCCTCGGACGCCGATCCACCCCGGCACGGATCCCTTGGTGATCGCATCCGTCGCGGCCTGCACCAGGTGTTCCGGGTTAACGTCCCGTCCGCCGAGCCCGGCGACGAAGGCGGAAAACCGCGGCCGCAAATCCGTGTCGAACAGAGCGGCCCTGAGATCGTTTGCAAGTGCTCCCCCGTATCCGTAACTGATATCCTTCTCGAATACGGTAACTGTCTTGACTTTGGACAATGCCCGGGTCAACCGGAGGCTCGGGAACGGGCGGTACGCTCGGACCCCCACCACGCCGGTGCGAAGACCTTGCCGGCGCATGGAGTCCGCGGCCAAGGTGCTCTCGGAGGCAAGCGACCCCATGCTCACCAGGGCGTGTTCCGCGTCATCCATTCGATATTCCCACAGAAGTCCGCCCCAGCTCCTTCCGAACACGGTTTCGAATTCCCGGTCGGAAACTTCGATGGTTTCGAGCGCTGCCGTAAGGTCCTCGTGCAGGCGATGACGAAGGTCCATGTAACCGGGCATCAAATCTCCGTCGGGTGCCTGACGCGGCTCGCTGAGGATCAGAGGGTTGATGTTCATGGATACGTCGAGATCTATGCCGGGTACCCCGGGCCACGGCGGCAGGTACCGCTCCACATCCTCACGGTCCGGTATCTCCACCGGCGTGCTCGCGTGGGATAGGACAAATCCGTCGTAGCAGACCATCAACGGTATGTTGGTCCGTTCCGCGATCCTGTAGCCTTGAATCACCGTGTCGGTGACTTCCTGACTGTTTCTACAGTACAGTTGGATCCATCCCGTGTCCCTTTGTGCAATGGAATCCTGTTGATCGTTGAGAATGGTCCAGGGCGCGCCCACCCCTCGGTTCACGCAAGCCATCACCACCGGAACACGGCTTCCGGCCGCCCAATGAAGCATTTCATGCATGTACAAAAGCCCATTGGCACTGGTGGCGGTGAAGACCCGCGCCCCCATCTGGGAAGCCGCAACAACCGAAGCCATTGCAGAGTGTTCGCTCTCCACGGTGAGGTACTCGGCATTCAGTTCGCCGCGTTCCACCATCCCCGCCAAAGCTTCCGTCACCGGCGTCTGCGGCGTTATGGGGTAGGCTGCGATAACCTGCACTCCGCACAATGACGCTGCAATTGCCGCGGCCTCGTTTGCGGTTATGATTCTGATATCCGTCATTTGTCCTCCGCAACGCCGAGCGCCTTTCCGTCGGCCATGGTAATGGCCTTACGAGGACACTCTTCTGCGCAGATGCCGCAGCCTTTGCAGTACTCAAGGTCTATCTCCAAGGGAAATTCCCTGGATATTACCCCGTCCGGACAATAGAGCCAGCACAGCAGGCACGTGTCCTTTTGCGTACATTTGTCGTGATCGATCACCGGCGTCTGCGACCGCCAATCGCCGGTCCGTCCCGCCTCTCCGGGAGCCGGTTTGGACGCTGCCGCGATCGTGTTTCTTATCTTGTCAGCCATAAAAAAACCTCCCGGCCTGCCGAATGAGGTAGTTGCTCCGGCCGCCGTAATGCTCGCCCGGCGGCCCGTTGGCGTGCCGTATGTCCCACTTAGGCCGAAGCGGCGGAAACCTCGTACGGGAAAACCCGCGTGGCCTCGAAGGCGAGCTTCAATGCCTTAAGATTTCTGTCCAGAGCGGCTCCCCCGAATTTTTTCCGCACCGCTTTCTTGATATTCTCCAGAGAGACCAGATCCGAGGACGCGGCGAAGGGGCCGAGGATGGAGGTGGAAATGAGCACGTTTCCTTCCACGATCAAGCCTGCCGACTCCGACGCATGGAACGCGTCGGAGACGGCAATGGTGAACGGACCTGCCAAACCAAGTTCACGGGGACTCCGGGAGGTGTTTACGATCAGCAATCCCCCCTCCTTGAGGTTGGCCGTTACATTGACCATTTGCAGGAGGTTGTCGTCCAGAACAACCGCGATGTCGGGGATCAGGACGTTGGAGAAGGTCCGGACGGGCTCCCGGGAAACTCTCGCGTGGACGCTCACCGGAGCCCCACGACGTTCGGAAAAGTACGTGGGCTTCGCGCTCACGCCTTTGTAGCCCTGGTAGTATGCGGCTTCCGTAAGTATCTTTGCAGCGGTGACCGCGCCTTGTCCTCCGCGGCCGTGCCACACTATCTCGAATGTTACGGTCATGTGCCTTTCAAGCCTTCCTGAATTTCGAATTTTCATAAATTAATCCAAAGGAGAGGTTCCGTCAATATGGAAAAAGATCGAGATGCAACTTGCACGGGACATGATACCGACGTATACTTACATTCTTGGGTTCCAGAATAGTGCCGGAGATAATCATGACTCCGGTGCCGGGGAATCTTTCGGTGACGGTTCCATTCTCTGCCGACTGCCCAAAACGTCAAATCAGGCCCCTCCCGGCCCACGAGCCTCAACTGCCGGCAATCATCCGCTCATTGAGGCATGCGGGCGGTCCTGGAATGAGGCTCAAAAAAGGTACTGCAAATTTCTTTTCGGATGGGACAGGTGCCGAGAGTGCTTCATGCTCTCTGTCAAGTATTGGCGAGGAAAAATCCCGGCCGGGAATTTCCATTGCGTCACTGTCCGCCAACAGGCGGCAAGTGGAGGACATGCAATGACTGCCAAGCCGACATGCGAGGAACTCAGTAAGCGGGTATTTGAACTTGAGCACGGTATTCTGCAATCAACGGATGCGTACGATTCGTTGGCCTGGGAGCGTCTGCTCTCCGAGCACGTGCTGGACCGGTTGCCGGCTGGACTTGCCTATTTCAGCGAAGACTTTGTCTTACTGAAATGCAATCGGGCATATGCCGATTTCCTTACAATTCATGCTCCTTACGACCGCGAGCAGGCTCTGGGTATGTGTTACTTTGACTATAAGCCGGGGATTGAGCCCTATATTGTGGACTGGCTCCGCCACGTGAGAGACTCCGGCCTATCGGATACCCGCTACGACATGGAATTGAGCTGGATGGGCAGAGACGGCAAAGAACATGAGAGTTACTGGGATGTACACCTGTCTCCGGTGTTGGGCTTGAACAAAACTGAAGGCCTCTTGATGTGCTGCATAGACACTACGGAAAACCACTCGATCAAATCCGCCCTGGGAGAACGAGACCAAGGCATGGCCGTGGAATTCCGTCACATAGATGAACTCAAGAAGGCGTTGAGAACAATACTGGGACTTCGGGAAGAAGACAAGACCCTCACACAGGACAAGTTGGTGTCGAATGTCAGAAAGATGGTAGTTCCTTGGATCGAGAAATTGAAGCAAAGCCCAATGAACGTCGAACAACAGACGTACCTGAAGATCATCGAGTCCAATCTGACGAAATTGACTTCGCCTTTCTGTCAACGGCTTTCTTCAGCGAACCAAAGCCTGACGCCCATGGAAATTCAAGTTGCCAATCTTGTGGAGCAGGGGAATACAAGTAAGGAGATTGCCGAGTTGTTGAGGGTCTCCAAAGAGTGCGTTGATTTCCACAGAAACAACATTCGGAAGAAGCTGGGACTCACCGGCAAGAAAGCGAATCTTAAGACCTATCTCACCGCCATCGGCCGTTAGCTTGGCGAGTAACGTGTGTGCAAGGGGGACGGCGGCCCGCGCAACTCCTTGGTTTGTTTGCCCTTGTAAGCAGCGCGCCGAGACTCTCACAAACGCCCATATCAGGCTTATCCTGCCATTTTCCTCACATCCTTCTCATATTTACTTTTCAACCGTCCGACCCGAATATGCACATGGGCCATAACCTGTGGGTTCCACGGTCTTTGGAACAATCACGGGGCATCCGTCCGCCACAAAACGTCAAGGAGGTTCTATCATGGCAGGCAGGGTCAACTGGGACTGGGTCAATGAGTGGAAGAAGGACGTAAATCCTCTCGGAAAAAAAGAGGAATTCAAGTGCTTATGGATTCCGTATGGATTACCGGAGGTCGTGGACCCTCACGGAACCAAGTTCGGGATTGATGTCGAGGTCCAACCGGCATGGAATGTGCCCAAAGAAGTGTTCGTGTCTCAAACGATTGTCGGAGCTTTCTACAGCAAAAAAGGAAACCCCAATCATCCCATCGACGCCGACGAAATCAGAGACCAGGCACTTGAGTGCCTTGCAGCGGGAGCTCCCAATGTTCATATCCACGTGCGGGACGAGCAGGGATACAACGTTCTCGATCCGGAGCTGTTTCACCATGTGATCGATCCGGTTCGGAAAGAGTACCCCGACAGGCTCGTGTGTGGGTGCATGGTGCCCTTTCAGGAGGGTGAGTGGCCCAAAATGATAGAGTGTCTGGAAGACGGCCTGTTCGATCAGACACCGATTAACACGGTAGCGGCTTTCTGCGGAGACACGGTGTTCGTCAAGCCTCCGCATGTCATGATCGAAAAAACCAAGATTTGCCAGGATCTGGGTGTGAAACCGCAAATAGCGGTTTACAGCGACGGCGACATAGACAACGCGGATCGATATCTCATAAAGACAGGGCTTCTTGAAAAACCGTACTACTGGATCATTCTTCCCACTCTCCCCGGCGGATCGCCGATGCAGAACCCCAAAGCCATGGTCGAAGTGCTCATGCACTACACAAACCGGATCAAAGAAATCGATGCAGACTCGGAAATCGTCGTGTGCGCCGCGGGAAGAGCATCCAGTTATCTGGCAATCTTCGCCCTGTTGTTGGGTCTGAATATCCGAATCGGCATGGAAGATACCGTGTGGATGTGGCCGCATCGCAATGACCAGATCAAGAGAAATGTCGAACATTTCAAGATGTTCAAACAGATCGTAGAACTGATGGGCAGAGAAATCATCTCTCCCGAGGCATTCAGAAAAAAGATGGGTATGCGAAAGCCCGGAAAACCGGCAGGCTGACGACGGAGTTCTCGTCCGATGGATAATGGCGGCGGAATGAGGGGCAAATTTCAAACTTGCCCCTACAAGGCCCCTTTTGGGGCGCGTCGTCAATGTTCGGTCGTCGAGCTTCCGGGCTTTAAAGACCCGGCAATAGTCGACCTGGACAACCGCGCGGAATGGCGATGGGGAACGATTAACATGCCCGATCTCAAGAAGAGGTAGAAAAGGGAAAACAACAGATGCTTCGGTTGCTGCAGGAAGTATTCGATAGGGTTGTAGGAAGAAGAAACGAGATTCTGTTCATCGTCGCCGCCCTCAGAGCAGGCAGACACCTCTTCCTCGAAGGACCGCCGGGAACCTCGAAATCCACCATCCTGAGAGCTATTTCCGAGTCCGGAGGTACGCGGTTTTGTCTCGTGACGGGCAACAGCGACCTCACCACGTCCAAGCTCATCGGCTACTTCGATCCTGCTGAAACCCTATCAAAAGGATACCTTCCGGAGCACTTCCATGCGGGCCCGCTTCTCCAGGCAATGAAGGAGGGCATGCTTCTCTACATCGAGGAATTCAACAGGCTTCCGGATGAGACAACCAATGTCTTTGTAACCGTCATGTCCGAGAACAAACTGGCGGTCCCGAGGTTGGGGGTTGTCGAAGCCCACGAGGATTTCCGTATCGCGGCCGCACTCAACCCGTTGGACGACATCGGCATAAGCCGGATCTCCCGTGCCCTCCAAGACAGGTTTTGCTCGTTCCGGATGGAATATCAGCCCAGAGACGAGGAGATTGAAGTCGTTCACAGATGCACGGGGGTACAACCCGACGATGTTGTCCGGCTTGCAGTAGACATCGCGGGGAAAACTCGAGAGCATCCGGACCTGAAGCTCGGCGCGTCGGTCAGGGCCTGTATTGACATGGTCAAAATATATTCCGAGACCCTCCGCGTGCTCGAACATGTCGATCAACCCGAGCTGGAGGGAACGACTGATAGGCTCCTCCTCAATTCCGCAATGATGGCCTTCCGAAACAGAATCTGGGTCTATGAGACTTCAGAAAGGACTCCTCAACAAATCTTGGAAGAGATTTTCCATTCGGTGCGGACCACTGAAAAAAAAAAGAGCTGACGAGATTTGAGAGAGATCTGCTAAGTGACTCCGGGACCGCAGGAAGTCGTGTACCACGCGACAAATCCGAGTACACGCGCATGGATCATCACATAGAATCCATGATTCAAGCCGACGAGATGGAAACGCTTCTCTCGTTCGCTCAGGAACACCCAACGCGCGTCGGAGACATGCTTGGCAACTACCGATCGGCGCTCGCTCAGTGGGAGGAAAGAGACCCCGACCGGATCCGGAAATTGCTGACCCTGACCTGGAACCGGCTTGACATGGGGACCCGGCGCCGGTTCATCCACTTAATGCTCAGAATGATCTACCGGGTCTCAAAGAGTGCGGTTTCGCATACGGGTCAACAGACAGGTGATGTCGACATCGCTCCCTTCAATTTCCAGGGGGACGAAATTGCGCTGGATCAAACGCTGGAGCGGTTGACGGGGGCTTCGGCCTTATCTTATGAAAACATTATGATATTGGACAGGAAAAGGAGAAAGAGGGCCGCGGTGTTGATGATCGATGCATCCGGCTCCATGCAGGGCGAGAATCTCTCAATGGCCGCTGCCGGAGCCGCTTCGTTGGCCGTGAATCTTGATTACCGGGACGAATATTCCATTGTGTTGTTCTCGGAGAAGGCACATGTGCTGAAACGTATGGATCAGTCCCTGCACCTTGATAGTGTGTTGTGCAACGTCTTGGACATACTGCCCGAGGGCAGAACAAACATCGCACTTGGGCTCGATATAGGGCTCGCGGAGATGCAGAGGTCACGCGTGGAACAACGCCTGGGGATTCTGTTGACCGACGGCCGGCAGAACGTGGGGTCGGACCCGGTGCCGTTGGCAGGAAGATTTCCAAGACTGCATGTGATAGGCCTTCCCAGCGGTAACCGGGAATTTGCCGCACGCATCGCCAAGGCAGGGAGAGGCCGCTACATCGCACTGAAGGAAATGTCGGACGTGCCCGGAGCTGTCTCTGCATGCCTGGAGTAATAAGGCCTCTTGACGGTCCTCACGAGCTCCGCGGGGCACCGGCCGGCAGCCACCCCAAATCGGTTTGTACACTGTCATTCGATTTCCACGGATATCGGCTGGAAGACGGCGGGCATGCTCAGGCCGGCGCAAGGGAAACAGAATGCAGATGGATTTCTTGTGCCGGGCCTATCAGGCGGAAAGGGATTGGGCCCCGAGGCTTTCAACACGCCGGCGGCACAGGGAGACGTACTCGGGATTGACCTCGTACCCCACGAACCTTCGACCGGTTCTGACCGCGGCTACCGCGGTGGTGCCGCTTCCCATGAACGGATCCAGTACCGTATCGCCGTCAAAGGTGTACAGGTGGATGAGGCGCTCGACAAGCGCCACCGGAAAGGGGGCCGGATGCCCCACCCGGCGGGCCGATTCAGGGGGGATATGCCAGACGCTCGTCGTGGCCGCCATGAAATCGTCTCGGCTGATCGTGGAACGTCCCCCTTTGGGTCTGTTGAAGCACTCCTTGGAAAACACCAGAACATACTCGTGGAGATCGCGCAGGGTCGGGTTGCCCGCGGACATCCAGGATCCCCATGCACACGATCCCCCGGCGCCCTTGCCCTTGACCCAAATGATTTCACCCCGCATCAAAAGCCCCAGTTCTACGGCCAAGGTTGAAACGAGTCCATTCAGTGGAATGTATGGCTTCCTACCCAAATTTGCCACGTTGAACGCAATGCGTCCCCCGGGGACAAGCACCCGCCGCGTTTCCTCGAGAACTCTTCTGAGGAAATCCAAGTACTCTTCGAGACTCAGATCCTCGTCGTAGTCCTTCCCCACATTGTACGGAGGGGAAGTCACCATGAGGGCCACCGAATTGTCCGGAAGCTCCCTCATCTGTTCGGAAGAGCCGTGATAGACACGATCCAGGAGGCGTGGAGGTATCGCGTTGACGCCGGCGTCGCCGGTTTGACGCACAAGTCCCGTACAGAGCTTTCTGTTGTAGAAGCAGGATGCGTCGTGTCCTTCCCGCTTTCCGGTGCCGAATGATTTTGTCGAGGTTCGTTTTTTCAAGGTGGTACCGCAGGTCCCGGATGAGGTGTATTGGGGGGTTAGGGTCCGGGACTCACGGCCGGACGGATACCACCGAACATATATCCAGTCAAGAAAATAAATTATTTCAAATAGAAAAAAGCAGAAGTTAAAGTGAAGGATTAGCAAAAAGACCAGGGCATTCAAATACATGTGGGGGGTTGTGCGATGGTTTATCGAGCGAGGAAGGACGCCGGGTCAGCGAAGCCAGCTCATGACGGCCGACAAGAGCCAAAGCATGAAAATGCTTGCGGTCGAGACACCCATCATGTGCAGGCCCTTTCGGCGTCCCGACGCAAGGCTGACGAATCCCAACACAAAACCGACCGGCGCAAAAATTGTAGTGAGAGTCCAGTCTATGGGGGTGAATGGGTCAAGATAGCCGTCCCTGTCCGGCTGAGAGCCGAGGACCTTGCGGCAGCCCGTGCAGAAGTCTGAATGTTGATCGACCGGGTTGCCGCAAAAGGGGCAGTACCGTATATGACCGGTTTCCGTCACGTGCCGGTCTTCTTCCGGAACAAAGGGAGAGGAATCGGCTAGGTCCGAGGAGGGTTTGTCCAGTTCCTCCGTGGAGTCTCCCCCGGGAGACGATGCATGCGGGATGGTCATTTCTTGTCCACAGTTCCGGCAGCGTCCCACGAGTCCGGCCTGGTCGTCGGGGACTTCAAATAGGGCCCCACAGTGACACGAAAAACGAATGGTCATAAACGGGATACTCTCCAGCTTCAAGTCTATCATGTACCGCGTCAAAATCGGCATGGCAGCGTGCCGACGCGGAATCGACTTCAGAGCATATCAGCCGTTTGCGCGGGCAAGAAACATGAAACAACGCGATGCCCCCGGGGAGTCGGGGAGTCCTGACTATTCTTGCTGAAATGCTCCGTCGCCGAAACGGGTCCATGAAGTATTGCACAAGGGCTCAGTCCTTTCCAGTACGAAGCGGAGACAAGAAGATTGTTGGGTAGATAATTCACAATTAATAATGCCCTGTTCACGGACCTCGATTCTTTTGAGGAGAGAGCCCCGTTCGCAGGGCACATTGCGTTCCGGTTCAAGGAACCCCATGAGTCGGTGGAATACCTCCGGAAGCTCTTCGTTATCGTGGATACTTCGAAGGTTTACGCGGTTGCGAACGTTTCCGAGAATTTCTTGACCGAATTCCCAAAGGGCAAGCAGGTCGCATTCCCGTCTGACTCCGGGGGCGGGCAAACACTACGCCGGCAGAGCTTAACAGTGCCGTGGGCACAAACCACAATGCGCCTCTGCCACGGCTCTGATCGATTTGAGGCGTTCAGGTCACAGGATACGGTGGTCCGGAACCGCGTAGATCAAGGCGAACGCGGAACCGATGGAGTTCCGGTCGGTCTCCCCATGCTACACGATTTGTCCTACTCTCTATTCCACAGCACGCTGCCGCCGGATCTTCGGATCACGCTTGCTGTGGAATACCGCCAACACAACCACTTGCTGCGGTTCAATCTTATAAAGAATTAAGTGTGGGAAGCGCCGCACCACCGCTCGGCGGACATTTTGAAAGATGGGAGAGTACAACCTTGGCGTGGTGCTAATCTGGTCGAAGACCTCCTGAACATGCGCGACAAAATCCGCGCCCAGACCCGGTCGGTGCAGTTCGTACCAGTCCACCGCGTCGTCAAATTCAGACCGGGCTTCCGGCCGCATGACGACCGGAAGGCTCATCGCTGCACTCGTCCGACGGCCTGCTCTTTGACCTCCTCCCAAGAGACGACATCCTGAGGGGAAGCTGCGTGGGCTGACAGCCGCCGCTCAAGCTCTTGTCGCTGGGATTCAGTCAGCTCGGGTTGCCCAGGCTCAGATGCTATGCTGTCCCAGATCGCTTCCACGAGACGAATGCGCTCGTCCACAGGTAATGATTCAATCTCAGCCAAGGTGTTGTACAGATCCACTATACCTCCATCTGCACCCGTGAATCGGACTCGTTCTTTGGGTTTCTGACGTAGGAACATCCCACAGTATCTGAACCTAGTGAGCCACTTGAGATGCCTACTCGCTTACCGATTCGCGAGTGCCGAGTACGCCGCACTCCTTTGGGGATACCACTCATTCGGAGTGGCCGACCTCGAAACTCTTTAGGGTGAACCTTGAGGTCGTCGGTGTCAAGCCCGAGGTGGTCCGGAACCGCGTAGATCAAGGCGAACGCCGAACCGATGGGGTTCCGGTCGGTCCCCCCCATCCTACTCGGCCGCTATGACACGTGAGCTACCGGAACTTCCTCCATTCGTTCCGGGACCTTCAATCCGGTGGCGATGTCTTGGACGGCATGGAGAATCTCTGCCGAATAATTCCGGTTTCCACAGACACCGCATACCCCTATGGTTATGCCTTCCAGGATGATGAATCCATTCTTATGTTTGAATGCCTCGCGCTTGACACGGCGCGGGTCAACCGTCCCTTTACAGTACTCGCACCGATAGCCGTACATACTGCACACCTTACTTTCAATCGGTAATCGCATAGACCGTGATGACCGAAGAGCGCCCGGATCACTACCCTCCATGGGCCTCTTCTCCTGCAATCCCGGCCACACGACTCTTTGGGGGCAACGAGACGACCTTTCGACCGCCTTGTCCCTCTGTTGCTTTCAAATCGTCATAGATGGCTCTGAGATCATACCCGAAACGCGCGGCGTGCTCTTCACGCACTTTTCTCACTTCTTCTACGATTGGGTCCGTCCACATGTTCATTCCCCCATCAGCTCTTCGGGTGTGCAGATAACGGGCGCTTCGTACCCTCGGGCAACACATATCGCCGTGACGCCCGCGCGCATCTCGGCGTTTGCAATGTGCCTGCAATTCCACGTGAGGAGAAAATCCATACCGTGCACTGTTGCCAAAGCAATGTGAAGAGCATCTTCTCGCGCTCCCTCGGGAATGGGGCCCTTTTCGACGAGACCCATGGCCAGATGAAACGTTTCCTCGGTCAACTCCAGGAGTGGAATGTCTTTCAACGCCTCCAGACGCCTATGAGCAGCCTCCTTGTTACCGGCTCCAGCTTCGCGGATCACGAGCTCGGAAATATACGGGTCAAAATTCTCACGCCGATTCTCCCACCAGTCTTCCGTGATTTGCTGGTGCGCTGCCACGATGAGGTCTCTGCTTCGTCTTGCAGTGAGGTAGCTTACAATTGTCGTCTCCAAATAGACTTTGGAGGTCATGTGCAACCTCCGGTTGCGGGGGTAGGTCTCAAAACAGGCGGCTTCCCGGATAGGCCGGCTCCCTAATCGACAGCATATCACAACCCATCCTGGACACAAGACCGCACTCACGGCATCCGGCCGCCCCGAAGGTCTGGTCGGTGCCGCCCAACGTTCGCTTCGCCGGCACAGCGAGGCCACCGACCGACGATTATCTCATAACTCGGGGGCCACCCGCAGGAATACCTCTGTTTCCCCCATCAATCCAGAATCTTCCGGATTCAGATGATAACGAAGTACTAGCCCCGAGCTCCCACCTCGATCCAAAGAGCCCTCTTACCGGATACCTTCCGAACGGTTACGAGAACAGGGGGGCCACAGTACGTGCGGGACTTGACCGGTGTCATTGCAGCAGACATACCTTGCAAGTGAGGAGAATACTGTGGTAACTTTAGCTACTTGAGCCGAGAGAAAGGCCGGAACATCCGCGGCTGCGATGTCCTGCCGCAGCGGCCGATACTCGCTTCACTCCTGTTTTTTACACGAATCCCGGATAGTGGAATCGTTGCCGCTGCGAAGCTCTTGCAGAGAACGCTTTCGGCAGGCGGATTCACGGAGGACGCGGGAGTCTCGAGGCTCACACGCGGGACGCACAAGAGAATTCCGGAGGAGCCATGACGGGTGCCGAGTTGCGCGAGAAGTTCTTGAGATACTTTGAAGAAAGGGGTCATGCACGGGTCGCCGGTTCATCGTTGATCCCGGAAGGCGATGCCACGTTGCTTTTTGTCAACGCCGGCATGGTTCAGTTCAAGGGTGTCTTTACCGGGTTGGAAACGCGGCCCTACAGCCGTGCGACAACCGCGCAGAAATGCCTCAGAGTGAGCGGCAAGCACAACGATCTGGAGAACGTGGGGCACACTGCCAGGCACCACACCTTCTTCGAGATGCTCGGGAACTTCTCGTTTGGAGACTACTTCAAGGAGGACGCAATCGCATTCGGTTGGCAGTTCCTTACCGACACCGTGGGGCTTCCGAAAAAGCAGCTTCATGTCACCATCTTCACCGACGACGAGGAGGCCGGCCGAATCTGGAAAAAAGTGCTCGGGACCGGAGCAAATCCCATCACGCGGTTGGGAGAAAAAGACAATTTCTGGAGCATGGGCGACACGGGTCCGTGCGGCCCGTGCTCCGAGATACATATCGACCAGGGCGAACGCTTCGGGTGCGGCAAACCAGATTGCGCCCCGGGTTGCGACTGCGACCGTTTTCTAGAGTTGTGGAACCTCGTTTTCATGCAATTTGATCGGGACTCTTCCGGGAATATGGCTCCCTTGCCCAGGCCGTCCATAGACACCGGTTTGGGATTGGAACGGCTTGCCGCAGTGGTCCAGGGGGTGGACGCCAACTGGGAATCGGATCTGTTCAAACCGCTGATTCACCATGTGGAGGAACTCTCGGGTAAGGAATGCTCGGGGCAAGACCGCGAAGCGACAGCCATTCGCGTGATTGCCGATCATAGCCGTGCCGCGGCTTTTCTGATCGCCGACGGAATACTGCCGGCCAACGAGGGCAGGGGATACGTTCTCAGGCGAATTCTGAGACGGGCGCTCCGGTACGGTAAGTTCATCGGCTTGCACGAGCCGTTTCTGTTCGACTGCGCCCGGGTGGTGGTCGATTGTATGGAATCGGCCTATCCGGAACTGGGCGCCCACAGGGTATTGGTGGAAAAAGTAATACTGCACGAGGAAGAGCGTTTTCTGGACACCTTGGCAAGAGGACTCGTGCTTTTTGAAGAGGAGTCGAGCCGGATACTGGGAGCCGGCGGAAAGGTGCTCCCGGGTTCGGTTGCGTTCCGCCTGTACGACACGTACGGTTTTCCCCTGGACCTCACCACGGACCTTGCGTCGGAAGCCGGACTCCGCGTGGATCAACCGGGTTTTGACGGTGAAATGGAACGCCAGCGCACCATGGCCCGACAATCCTGGGAAGGGATTCAGGGTGAAGACGTCGGAGTGCTGAGAGAACTCTTGGAGGAGGGAGTCAGGACCGAATTCACCGGTTACGAAAGCCTCGAGGACTCAGGTTTGGTCACCGCAATCATTCAAGACGGGAAACGTACCGAGTCGGCAACTGCCGGCGGCAGAATTGAAATCGTCACCGACAGGACGCCGTTCTACGGGGAATCCGGCGGTCAAGTGGGCGACCGGGGCACCATCCGGAGCAACGGCAATGAAATTCAAGTGGACGACACGTTGAGACCGCTTCCCAATATCACCGTTCATCTGGGTATCGTCAAACACGGCACGTTTCGTGTCGGCGATCCCGTGGGACTGCTGGTGAACGACACCCGGCGCCGGGCAACCATGGCCAATCACTCGGCCACCCACCTTCTCCAATGGGCTCTGCGGGACATCCTGGGAGACCATGTTCAACAACGTGGCTCCCTGGTGGACTCACGGCATCTCCGGTTCGACTTCACGCACTTTTCACAGATCTCGGGCGAAGAACTCGACAGAGTGGAAGACCTGGTCAATGAAAAGATCCGGGCCAACGAAGAGGTTCTTCCCGGTCTCATGGCGTTGGATGAGGCGAAGAGAGCCGGCGCGATGGCCCTGTTCGGTGAAAAGTACGGCGAGACGGTCCGGATGGTGTCGATCGGCGGCTTCAGCAAGGAACTCTGTGGAGGGACCCACACAAGGCGTACCGGCGACATCGGCCTGTTCAAGATACGCGAAGAACGGGGAATCGCGTCGGGCGTCCGTAGGATAGAAGCCGTAACCGGCACCGGGGCTCTGGAGTACGTCCGTTCGCTGGAGAAGGAGCTTGCCGGAATATCGGATCGAATCCGCGGCTCACGTGGAGAGCTTCTGCATAAACTCGACAAACTCATCGAAGAGAAGAAGAGCCGGGAACGCGAAGTGGAAACCCTGAAAGCCAAACTGGCCCATGGAGGAGGCACCGCCGACATTCTCCAGGGCGTTAGGGAAATCAACGGCGTCCGACTCATCACCCGAGTGGTGGACGATGTATCCACGCCGAAGGATCTGAGAGACTATGCAGACCGAGTGAAGGACAGACTGGTATCCGGCGTGGCGCTGCTCGGTGCCCGCACGGACGGCAAGGCCTTCCTGATCGCGGTGGTGACCAAGGACCTGACGGACCGGTTTCACGCAGGGAAGATCGTCAAGAAGGCGGCGGAGGTCGTGGGAGGGTCCGGTGGAGGTCGGCCCGACATGGCCCAGGCCGGCGGGCCCAACGAAGCGGATCTGGAGGATGCTCTGGCCACGGTGCAGGACTTCTTCAACAGCTAGCGGTCCCCAGGAATTAGAGCCGCCGTAGGTTGATGCGGCTACTCCCGTTTGAAGAAGGAAAACGAAAATGGACATCAATGCCAATAACGAGGTCTATGGACGCATCACACGAGTTATCAACGAATTGAAAATGGCCAGACAATCCGTCACGGTTTTCAAGGTGGTGGAACTCACCGGGATCGATCAGTTCGTCGTCTTCCGGTATTTTTACGAACAAGGGCTTCTCAGAGGGAAATAGTGAGGCCATGGCATGCTACCAGAACCAGAAGCCCCAACGGGGGTCACACTGGTTTGACAGGGAGGCCGGCCAGGCATAATTCTCGGGGAGTACCGAATACCATTCGTTGAACCAGCCGGGATAGGCGATCCAGGTGCAAAGAGTGGCCAACAGCACGAGATGCATGAGATGCCGACGTATATGATTCATACTACTTCCTCCGCTGACCTAAACAAAGATGAATTATAAAACATGTGTAGTTTACTAGAGATAGGGAAATAAGTCAAGGAAATGTCGATAAAAAGCTAAGGGTGTGGATGAGTGTTGGCCGGCGTCTCTTGTCCGGTTCAAGGGTGCCTTTGGGCCCCGGGAAGACGGTTACGACTTCTTGATGCCCAGCCTGGCCAGCAAACCCTTTCTCGTGGCAGGCAAGAGGCGTCCTTCCTGGTCGCCCACCAGTTCGGCTCTCAGTTCCTCCAAGGCCTTCGCGAGTTCCACTGCGCCGGCGAACCTGTCCGCGGGGTTCTTCTCGGTCATTTTCTTCAAGAATTGCAGGATGGTATCGGGTATGGGCGGGACCACGTCAAAG
Organism: Pseudomonadota bacterium; assembly: GCA_043806215.1. Lineage (GTDB taxonomy): Bacteria > Desulfobacterota > Desulfomonilia > Desulfomonilales > Desulfomonilaceae > JAVHLK01. The sequence continues at coordinate 37,433 of JAZDHD010000169.1, forward strand.
GGGGGAAGGGGTTCATGAACGTGTTTCTGAAATATGACGTAGGCGGATTCTCCCTTGAAGGGGGGGGATCCGTTGAGAAGGTGGTACAGGGTGATTCCCAGGGAATATATGTCCGACCGGATGTCGAGATTTTTTGATCCCTTGGCCTGCTCGGGCGAAAAATAGAGGGGGGTTCCGCACGCTATTCCCGTCTGAGTGATTCCGGAATCGTTGGAGTCCAGGTAGTTCTTTGCCAAACCCAAGTCGGCCAGGGTCGCTTCTCCCTTGTCGGTGAAGAGGATGTTTGCAGGCTTGATGTCCCGATGGAGCATATTGTTCTCTTCGGCGACGATGAGTGCTTGAACAACATCGTGGGCAATGTCGAGAACCTTGTCCACCGGAAGTCTGCCTTGCCGGGCGAGGCCTGCGGCTGCGCTTCCGCCGCCGACAAAGGGCATGACGATGAAGTGAAGACCGTTTTCGAATCCCACGTTCATGACGCCCACAATGTTGGGGTGCTGGAGCCTGGCGGCTGCCCGTGCTTCGCGAATGAACCGCTTAATGAACACCGGGTCCTTTTCCGCGAGGTGGGCGTGAAGGATCTTGACTGCGACGGGAATGTCCAACGCGATATGATGTCCCTTGAACACGCCGCCCATGCCGCCGCCGCCGAGCTTGTAGAGCAGTCTGCACCCGCCTACGATCTTTCCCACGACAGACTCGGTCAGACTGTCGGGTCTCGTGTCGACCACCGGAACGGTCATCATTTTCCCGCAGTTGCCGCACTTTCCCTTTCTGCCGCAGTTTTTCACGGGTACGACATGAATCTGGCCGCATTCACAGGCGAAACGGATCTTCGGAGTGTCGGCCAAGCCCAATTGTCTCTGGACGGCCGCCGACAACCCGCTTGAAGGGCCGACCCCGCGGTTTATTCCTCCGGATGAGGTGACGCTCTGAATGGTGGTCAACAGATCCTCTTCGAGCTCCTTAACCGCCTGCTCCTGCAACGCGGAAAACGTGTCGGAGTTCCTACCCGAACCGTCCGACGCAGTGCTCTGCAGCACGGTATCGAGATAGGATGGATCGAGAACCGCTCGGTTGATGAAAGATCTGAGCGTTGCTTCCCCCCCTGGAAGAAACGAGACGAACCGGACCTTAACCGCGGCGAGGCCGCCATCCGACGAATCTTTGCCCGATTCGGCCACCTTGGAGATCACGGACACGGTTTCGCCGTCCCCCTCGGTCGGCAAATGTATTTGAACGACCAAAGAGTCCCCCGGCTCGATAGGTTCCGGAACTTGAAGCACGGCCCAATCCGCGGATACTTCCACGGACACTCCGTCCATCCACTTCTTGCTGTCAAGAGAATAGCTGACCGCGGCACGAAGGGGAATCGCCGGCCGCGATTCCGGAGCCGTCGTCCGAGAGACGACTCCCTTCCGGCTCGTGGTCGAATCGTCCTCCAAAGGCTCCCGATAGATTTCTCCCGTCTCGGTGTCTTCAACTTCCAATTCGAAACGCTGCTCCGAGGAAGGCCCTATCTCGGAACTTATCCGGTCGTAATCCCGTATGAATTCCTTAAGGTCATCCGGCACTCTTTCAAGGAGGTTTCCGGCCAGGCTGTTGAGTTCTTTGGAGATGTACACATCCAAGGCCTCCGAGACAATATCTCCCCTTTCCCCGGGGGTGAGCGTCCCATCGGAAATGATACGGTCCAGAACCCTCCGGGCCTCTTTGAAGCGCTCCAGATGGATAAGACACACCGTTGAATAGCGCATCAATTCGGCCCTATTCTCCGGAGCCGTCTTCGCCGCCTGAGTAAATTCCTCCAAAGCTTCGGCGTACAGATTCATACCCATGTAAGCGACGCCAAGATCAAATGCCAGTCGAGGCGAGAGGCTTTCTGCGGTCAGCGCCTGTCTGACGGTGGTGTCCCCCATCTTTTCGGTCTCTCGAATCTTGGAAATCCTATCCTTTACCTCGTCGTTGTCCGGATCCCTGTTGAGTATGCTCCTATACACCTGCATTGCATGTTCGTACAATCCTTGAGTCTCATACAGGTCGGCCTGTTGCAGCAAGCTGTCAATGTCGCTATTGTCCGCTCGAGGATTGTCCATGCGCGATCCCACGCGGCCCCGGGATTAATCCCGGGGCGGTGTCAAATTAATTGCAGTTATCCCGCCCTGACGATACGGTATCCAACCGCTGTAATTATAGCAGACAACCCCGTCCATGTCATGAGTTATCTCGGGATAAAGCCCGGCGGCAAGCCGCTGTCGGGCGCCTTGAACGGCTCGGCTCCATCGTCCGGCTTGACGCCTTGACCGGTTTCGAACGTTTCCGGGGCCAATGTGTCCGCCCCATTGTCCTTGGTACGGAATTCAAGGCCGTACTCACGGGCCTTTTCCACATACGATCCCTCGGCGAGACGGACCTCTCCCACAATGTTCACCCGTATCGCCGAAGCTCCTCTGACAGGGCACTTGCTTTCACACCAGCCGCAACCGGTGCATCGATTTTCCACTACGAAGGGTACCGCATTTCGTCTGTCCGGGACCGCTCTGAAAGACACGGCATTGTACGGGCACACTTCGTCGCATACCAGACATTTTCTGTCCTGTTCCCAGACCAGACAGTTTTGTCGGACGATCCAGGCCGTCCCGACCTTTGCATGCCTTTTCTCAATAAGCGAAAGATTCCTGATCGCTCCGGTGGGACACACCCGGCCGCATACATTGCAGTCGGTCGCGCACGCAGCAAGCCGAGGCGTCATCACGGGAGTAAACAGCCCTTCAATTCCCGATTGCAGCCACGTGGGCTGAAGCGTGTTGGTGGCGCACGCCTTCATGCATTCCGCGCATCTGACGCATTTCACCAGGAAGTCGGGCTCCGGAAGTGCTCCCGGAGGACGAATAAGACCTTCGGGCACATGGATTCTCTCCGCACCTCCATAACCCGGCTGGTCGGCACTTGTACGGAGAAGGGCCGCGGCAAGAAATCCTGAAGCCGCGCCGAACACCATTGTGCGGCGGGTGGGATCGGGGGTCCGCAAATCCTTTTCCGGTTCGGGTTTCATCCGCGAAAAGGTTATTGCCGACTGAGGACAGATCCGGACGCATTTGAGACACACAATGCATTCCGAGTGAACCGTCGCTTGAGGGGTCTCTCTGATCGCTGCGGTCGGGCATTCGCGGATGCAGCGGCCGCAACCATTGCAGGAGTCTGCCACGTGACGCCTAATGAGAGGAGACCTGGAGAATACTCCCATCAGGGCCCCGGCAGGGCACAGGTTTCTGCACCAGAAGCGGGGCCGGCGATAGGCGAGAGCGGTAATTCCCGAGAAAAGGAGTGCCGTGAACACGTTCGTCGAGAAGACTTTGTGAGGCACTTGCACGTAGGCCAAATCAGGAAAAGATTTCCACAAGGGAGCAGTCAACCGGATTCCCAGGTCGCCGGCCAGGAGCACTATGGGCCATACGACCAGAGCATAGAGACGGGTTACCAGTGAGAGGGGGGAGCCGAGATGGACCAGTGAGACGCCTCCCAGGGCGGCGGCCAGGATTGCTGCCAGCGCCACATACTTCCAGCCTCGGAATCGTGCATTTGCCTCGTACGACGCTTTCCCGGCCGAGGGCTTTCTCCTGCGGGTGAACGGTGCCTGGAGAATGTCCAACGTGGTACCCATGGGACATATGTGCCCACAGAAGAACCGGCCCATGACGAGCACGGCCGCCAAAAGCACCATGCCCGGAAGGAGAGCGGTCGAGAAGTCCCGAGCGGAGATCGTAGTGCCTATTCCGATGAGAGGGTCCAGCCGCAAGAAAATGTCGACCGTCGGCCCGGCAACGTACGGATACGCTGCAAAGTAGAACAGGACAACGAACAAGAGAAGCGAGACTGTTTGGATGACTCGCTGAAATCGGATCACGACTTTACATCAACCACGTTGAGTTGTTTGAGATTCATGCTTCCCAGACCGCGTTCGGCCGCGGAGCGGATATGACTCACCTGGTCCGGCAGAAACTTGCGGCCGTACCAGGTTCCCAGGGTGACCATTTGCGCATCCGCGGCCACCATGTCGGCGGACGCGATAACCAGATTGAGGGGAATCACCTTACCCGGCCCGCTCGGTCCGGCGGTACTCAGGATTCTCGTACCGTCCACCACAACCAAGTGAGGCTTAAGCACCGTTACCATGTCGACGACCGATTCATGGAGGTCGTACCTGCTGTGAAAGGCGGCCCGGTCATAAATGAGCCCCATCATCCCCTTCATTGAAAGGCTTACGCCGGCGGATGAATGAGACTTTCCCCTGGGAATTGCAATCAGGACGTCCGAATCGAGCACCTCGGTAACTACACTCAAGGTCTTCAGCTGCCTTCCGCCCTTCACTTCGACCGATGTGAACAGCCTCTTGGATTGAACGTTCTTTACCGAGGTGTTGGGGATATCCGCGCACGCGGCCAGTATGCCCGACTGCTCGAGACACGCGTTCGGGTCGTTGAGCACGTAATCCAGCACCGCTATGCGTGACGCGCCTGCTTCCGAGCACATCAATGCGACTTCTCTCACAATTTCCGGGCTTGTGTTGGCAGCGCGCGCCGGTGCGCTTGCAAAGCTCATATTGGGTTTTATAACGACCCGCGCTCCCGGTTTCACAAATCGTTTAATTCCGCCCAGAGCATCAACGGCGGCCCTTGTAATTCGAGCGGGGTCCGTCCCGTGGGAAACAACCACATCAGGAGTGGGAGCCGCACCCGATGGGTCCGGAAGCATCAATCCTGCCGCTCCACCCGACACAACGGCTGCGGTTGCCAGCAATCCGCCTTTCAGAAATTCTCTTCGATTGGTCCGGTGTGACATCTTCGGCCTTTCTCATTGTATGTATTGTGCAAGTCACATGAACCATTAAAGACGGTGATGGTGAAAAAGTCAACATAACCCACTCATTTGGTCGGCAATATCAAGTCTCGGCATGAATACTGAGGACCATGCCGACGGCTGAACTTAGGTGTACCGATGAAGACGACGTGTTGCAGGAAGTGTCCGGGAAATAACAATTGACATCACGGCCGGCTGCGTGTAAGAGGTCTTTCACGAACCTTGACGAGCTTGTTTGATTTATGCGATAACATATGAGAATTATGTTATAAAAGTGATACGGTCCGTCCTGCAGGTTTTTTGAGACGGATCAAAGAGAACCGGTTGCCTTACCAAGGATGCTCCATGACCGTCTCCCGGCTCATTGAATTCGGTTTCAGCTTTCTGACGGCATTATTGGTGCTCACGGTGATTTCCTTCTTGACGCTCCGGCCGACGCTGCGGGAGTTGCGGTCGGAAGCACGAGGCGAATGGGAGTCGTTTCTCCACGCGGTCAACGAACGCAACGAATTGATCCCCGGACTTGTGGAAGCAATCAAGGGATTCGAACCGGGCCACGGGGATCTTGCAGAAGAATCCCTTGCCGCCAGGGCCATGGCCATGAGGGTGCGCGATCCCGACCGGATCGTAGCTTTGGTGGACGAAATGGAACGCCACGTGGCTCAGATGGAAAGACTCGTGCAAGCCCGGCCCGAGTTGGGCCGTTACCCGCCCTTTGCATCCCGCTGGGAGCAGGTGATGAAGATCGGCCGACGTGTGACGGAGAACAGAAGGGCCTATAACAAGAGCGCGAAACTCTATAATCGGTTGCTGACTCCCTTTCCCCAGAATATTCTCACCACGGTTTTCGGATACGTACCCCTTACCGCCTATCCTGCTTGACGACCCGGTCCGCCGGATGCTTGGCGGGATCGGTTCAGCGCCGACGCGCACATCAGCGCACTTTCGAGGGATTCGGAATCTCTTCCTCACCCACCTTCTTCACATTGCCTTGAACAAGCACGAAATTCGCCAAAACCAACTTATCGTCGCTCGACGGATGGACATAACGGATGCTGAACCCGGGCTTGCCCTCGAACTGATAGCCGGTTATGGGCAGAACCCCCTTGAGTCCGAACTGCCAATTGATCATCCTGCGCTTGAGCCGGGAAGACCACGCCATGAGATACAGTCTCGTGTAATCGCAACCGGCATCTTTGCCTATGGGGGCATACGCGACAACGTAGTCGTTCTTGGCGCCAAGGTCCTGGTCTTCTACGACGTTGACGCTCCGCCAAGCGACCATTCTCATGAACGGCACGGCCCGCGCTATGTCCTCCGGAGGGACGAGCCTCATATTATGCGTAAAAATGAAGCCTACCCGTCCATCTTCCATTTTGACCTTGTACCAGACATCCTTCTTGACGTCCTCCGTCATATCGTCGACCGGCGCCGATTCCTGAGCGGATTGATTCGAAGTGGGTCTGAGAGTGACATACCTTTCAAACACCTCAAACTTCTTGTCCGGGGGGAGCACCTCGATAACCTGGCGCTCCCGTCCGGGTTCCAGTCGAAAATTAGCCTTACTCTTCGTGATTCCCTCTGCCTGAGGACTCAACCCTTCGATGGACTTCCGCAACTGTTGCGTCTTGAGGATGATCTCTTCCCCGCCCACATTCTTTTCCTGGAGGTACCCTTCCCTGCCGTCGCGAGTCCGGATGCGGTAATAGTCGCCGATCTTGTTGATCAACCGTACCGGTGTCTCCGGAGGAATGCGTCCAATGACTTCCGAGTTGTCATTCGCGGTCATATAAATGGGGCATGTGCGTATCGTCAGACCATCCTTCTGTTCGAAGGGAGTCTTGGTCTTAACGACTTTGTTGAACTTGTTTTGCAGCTCGCGCAACAGGGTACTTGCTTCCCGGCATCCGCCGAAAAGCGGCAAACAGAGCATTATCGTAAGAACCGCCGTCCCAAACGGCGTCGGGAACTTTCCGTGGTTCCGGTCATACATGTGGAGTTCCTCCCGGTCCCTCCCGCCGACACAATCTATATCCATCAAGTGGGAAAATCAACCCTTTGACGGGCGCCGGGTCTTCATTAAGGTATTGAGTAACAATGACGAGACTGCTAAAATACCTTGTTACGCGAAATTCCGGCCAATAATGCTTGATTTTCCTGTTGAAATCGGCTACATTCACACTCGGATGAGGAGTGTAGATGGTGATTTCGAAACCGGAGTGCAAATCAGCAGGTATGGCCGGAAACGGCGCAATACCTCTACCGGGCCGAGGAGAGGCCGTGTGATAGTTGAAACCTGGGGCACAACTGATGTGGGGAAACATCGTCTCATTAACGAAGACTGTCTTTATGTCGACGCAGACGGACGGCTGATTCTCGTTCTTGACGGAATGGGCGGACACCGTGCCGGCGAGGTCGCGTCCCGGTTGGCCATGGAATCCATTCGCGAGTACTATGAGCGGCACGTCAACAATGCCCACGCGGATCCGGATTTCTTTGACAACTACGACGACAGCTTCACCTTTTATGCAAATCTCCTGCGTCAGGCCGCGTACAAGGCCAATAGGACCGTGGTGGATAAATCCCTGGAAAGGGAAGACTATGTCGGAATGGGCAGTACATTGACCGGGGTGGTTATTCACGACTTCACCGCGTCGATGATCAATGTGGGCGACAGCAGGATGTACTTGATCCGCAACGGAACCATCGAACAGATCTCCAAGGATCACACGCTTGCCGAGGATCAGATCGAACGGGGAATTATGAGCCGTGAAGAGGCCCGGGAATCGCAACTGAGGCACATCCTGTCATCCGTCATCGGCGTGGACTCCCGTATTCGGGTTCACATGGATGAACTCACCGTTTTCCCGGGAGATCTTCTCCTTCTTTGTACCGATGGTCTTACTGCGGTGATGGAGGATCATGAAATCCTCGAAGAACTAGTGAAATATAAACCGGGCCCCGAGGTGCTTGAACACCTGATCGAGATTGTCAACCTGCGGGGAAGTCCCGACAATACCACGCTCGCTCTGTCCGTTCTCAGTGCCGAGACCGGATGAACGTGAGATCCGGGATTCTTCTTACGGGACAAGGACGTTCGGCACGATTCGAGGCGGCCCTCACGCGCATGGATCATAGCCAAGACTGCTTGGAGGATATCGATGTTCAAGCTGATCCTCAAGTTTCAGGATACGGTCATCGAGGAGTATGAGTTTCATTCTACTCCCGTCACTATCGGCAGACGGGACGACAACAACGTCGTTATAGACAACATGGCCGTGTCCGGTCATCACGCGGTAATCGAGCAGGAAGACCCCAACTATTACGTGTTGGTGGATCTGGAGTCACTGAACGGCACGTTTGTTAATGAAGCCAAAATCACCCGGCAGAGGGTTTTCCACGGGGACGAGCTGATAGTGGGGAAGCATGCGTTGACCTTTGTGGATCTACGTCCCGAAGAGGAACGGCCCATCAAGGAAGACTCCGCACTTGAAGGCAAGCCCGGAGGCCGGCAATTTCGAGACACGGTCATTCTCGACACAAGGGCTCAACAGGAACTCCTGGCGAAGCACGCGGCTGAAAAGGGTTTGTCCCCCGACGATTTGGCCGAAAAACCTAAGAAAGTCAATCTGTACGGGTCGATTACCATAATTTCCGGCGGCACCCCCGAAATCATAGATCTCACTAAGCGACTGACCACACTCGGAAAATCAGCGGATTCGGACATCAAGTGCTCCGGTCTTCTCGTGGGGAAGACCGCCGCGTTGATCAACAAGAGGCCTAACGGTTACTTCCTGGCATACGCCGAGGGGTTGAAAAAGCCCGAGGTAAACGGCGAATCCGTTACGACTCAGGTTCAACTTCACGACGGCGACGAAATCTCCGTGGGAAGCACGCGGATGAATTTTAACCTGCGGGAGGAAGTCTCCTGACCCTGTAACTATCCGGGAATACCTGCGGTTCAGAGTGCACGGCCTATCCTCCCGGTGTCTTGTCTCTTCGGGTTTCGTTCCGCGGCCGGGGATTTCTTTTCCCCCTTTCCCTGCGCGGTTAGCCCCCCCCCCTTAACGCCACACGCGGGAATAAGCCGAAAACGTGCATCAGGAACTCTTGGTCCTGAAAGAAAGGATCCGGCGCACATTCTCTCCGCATCTATCGCGGAATATTGAGAACACGTGAATTGCGTTGCATTTCGCGCTTCCTAAGGGACCGGGCTTTCAGCATCACGCTGAAGAGGAGCAGCAGCCCGATCAGCAGCATGACCACTCCCAGAGCTTTTCCAAAGACGGACGGAGCGGACTCCTTTTCCTTCGTGACAATCTTGGGTTGAGGGGGCGGGACGTTTCGCCGTACCGGACCTATCTCAATTTCCTGAGCCATTTCAATCAGATCCGGCGGACTGACGGATGCAGGCCCGGCCGAATGGCTGACCGCTTCGGCCGACGGATTGCCGTAGAAAAGCTTGTAAGAAGAGCCGGCAATAGGTTGGAACACAATCAGTTGCGCGCTTCCCTGGGCCGATATGCCTGATACGGTAAAGTCCCGGTGCTTCGGACCGATGAACGCCGCCTTGAGGTAACGGACCGGGGCGGGTTTTAAACGTATCTCGAGATTCTCGGCCGAAGCCTCGTCCCGGGTGATCCTGTATACCGTGCCCTTAACCAGTTCGGACCACGATTCCTCGGACGCGTCATATCCTCCCGAGATCCGCACTTCCTTGACAAAATCGCCCACCGGTGTCTCGACCGAGACGAGGGACACGGGAAGCCTTTTGACGCCAAGGTCGGCAACGACAATTGTCGCATCCGAGGATTGGTCTTTCCGGTTTTCGATTATTCTCAGCGCAAGCGGTTGTTCCGTCGACTTCTCCGGGACCGGCGGATAACAAGACACCCCATCAATCGTCAACGGGGGCGCATCGCCGTCCAATACCCGTATCTTGAGGTACTGAAAATTGTTCAAAGGGTGGAATATCCGGTCGCAACGCACGGGGATGGGCCGGCCCTGATCAACAATGAGGCCGTCCATCCGGATGACGAACTCTTCCTGGGGCGTATCGGCACCCCGCAATTCGACCTTCCGGACGAAATCCGTGGATCTGGTGGGTAAACGGATGCCTCGGGTGAGAACCTTTGCAGTCTTGTCCACCCATATGTCGGTCCATTTTCCCGCTTTCCGGGCCACCCTGTATACCCTCACCGGAATTGGTTCCGGGCCTTGGGCGTCTGCTTGCGGAGTCACCGTGAAGGGAACAAGAGAATCTGCCGACGAAATGAGCCGGAGATCCTGCAAGTCGGGGAGGCAGTGTTCCAAAATGTCGGATTCCAACCAGACGGCAGCTGCCCCTCCCGAGTACGTGTCCGGCACGTGAATGTCCCTGACGTATCTCCAGCCGGTGGAATCGAATTCCCCCGCCGGCGAACCCGAGGGCACGGCCCACAGGGAAACCGTCATCACGATTGCCGCGATAACACCGATGGGAGAAGCAAGGGGAAAAATTCCGTGGAAAGGAAAACGGTGCAACATGGCCGCAATTATATACGCGGCGGAAATGCCGATCAAGGAGCACCTTGGCACGCGGCTCGGATTTACTTTTTTTCCTCCGATGCTATTGTGAGAACCGGCCATGTGGACAATCATGCTTGGCGTCAGGCGCCGACACGGCATGAATCCAGTCGGGCCGGCCGAGAGATCCGTGGCGTGATGCATGAGACGCGGATCGAGAGCCGGCCAAATGCGGGGCGATGAGTCCCCCCGACAACCCTCCCATACGTTTGCTCCGGCAGACGTGCCCGATGCCGGAGGTTTTCCCGGGAGCCCAATGGAAATCATAACTACCCATCTCAACGCCGATTTTGACGCTTTTGCCTCCATGGTGGCCGCCAAGAAACTGTACCCCGATGCAGTGGTCGCATTCCCCGGAGCCCAAGAGAAGAATCTACGGGATTTTTTCATCGAGTCCACGCTGTACATCCTTTCGATAGAAAGGGCAAAGGATATCGACCTTGACGAGGTGACCAGGCTCATCATGGTCGACACCCGTCAAAAGAGCCGAATCGGCAGATTTGCGGATCTGGTCGATTCCAAGGACGTGGAGATCCACGTTTACGACCACCATCCCGACTCGGAGGATGATGTGAAGGGCCGGGTGGAGGTGATAAAACAGGTCGGAGCCACCGTAACGATTCTGATTCAAGAGATCCGGGAGAGGGGGATCGAACTGAATGCCGAAGAGGCCACGGTTTTGGCCCTGGGGATCTATGAGGACACCGGTTCCTTTGCCTTCTCGTCCACCACCCCCCAGGACTTCGAAGCCGCGGGGTGGTTGCTTGCCCGTGGTGCAAATCTCAACATCATCGCCAATATGATGACCAGCGACCTGAGTACCGACCAGATCGAACTCCTGCATCGCCTCATCGAGGGATCGGAGGTGGTGAACTTGGGCGGTGTGGACGTCCTTGTTACCACGGCAAGCTTCGAGCATTACGTGGGAGATTTGGCCGTACTCGTACACAAATACCGCGACATGGAGAATCCCCAAGCGATCTTTGCGGTCGTGAGACTCGAAGACCGCGTTCATCTGATAGGCCGCAGCAACGCTGAAGAAGTAAACGCGGGAGAAATCGCGGCAGAATTCGGAGGAGGAGGTCACCCTACAGCGGCAAGCGCGACGATCCGCGACCTTTCCTTGTACGAGGCTCGCGAGAAGCTGGTGGAACTCCTCCACGAGCGAGTGAGGCCCAAGCAAAAGGCCGGGCAGATCATGAGTCACCCGGTGATATCTATCGCCCCCGATCGAAGACTGGCCGATGCCGCGCAGTTTCTCGGTCGATATCAGATCAGCTCGCTCCCCGTGGTCCGGAACGGCTGCGTGATGGGAATACTCCACCGCAATGCAGTGGAAAAGGCCTTGCACCACGGCCTCGACCAACAACTCGTGGCAGACTACATGAACCCGGGGGTCGTTTTCGTCACTCCCGAAGAACCCATCGACAGGGTGTTGTCCATTACGGTAGAAGGTCGTCACAGACTCGTTCCCGTCATCGACGACGGCAAGATGGTGGGCGTGATCTCACGGAGTGATTTGCTGGAACATCTTAAGCTCCCGTTACGGAGCGACACGACCGGACCGGACGAGTTCCCGGCAGGGCGCATGCGCAGCAAGAGCGTCCGCCGACTAATGGAAGAACGGTTCCCCGGGCGGATCATGGATATCCTCAGGAGTGCCGGAGACGTTGCGGACAAACGCGGCGAGACGGCGTACCTGGTCGGCGGCGCCGTAAGGGACCTCTTGCTGAGGATACACAATCTCGACCTGGACATTGTTGTCGAGGGCGACGGGATTGACTTCTCTCGGGTCCTTTCCGAACGGCTTGCCGGTTGCAGGGTCCGCAGTCACGATAAGTTCGGCACCGCGGTAATGCTCTTCCGGGACGGGTTCAAGATCGATGTGGCAACGGCCCGTTACGAGTACTATGCCGTCCCGGGGGCCCTGCCTACGGTGGAGACAAGTTCCATCAAGCGCGACCTGTACCGCAGGGATTTCACCATGAACACCCTGGCGGTAAACCTGAACCCCGGATCCTTCGGCAGCGTCATTGATTTCTTTGCCGGCTCCCGGGATATCAAGGAGAAAACCATAAGGGTCCTGCATAATCTCGCCTTTGTCGAGGACCCAACGAGGATTCTGCGCGCCGTCCGGTTCAGCAGCCGTTTCGGATTCGCCATCGGCAAGCACGCTCTCACCCTCATGAAGGGGGCCATACGGATGAACGTCTTCGACAAGGTTGAAGGCAAACGCATCCTCAACGAGTTGATCCACATCCTCGACGAGAGAAATCCCGTCGCGCCGTTGACGCTGATGGCCGGATTCGGTGTTTTGAAGGCTCTCCATCCTTCGCTGCAATTCAACTCCAGGACAGTGGAACTCATGGAGTCCGTCATAGGGGTTCTGTCCTGGTGGAAGTATCTGTTTCTCAAGGACGACGTGGAAGCGTGGACCGTCCATCTTCTGGCTCTGGCCGATGCACTGACCGACGACCAGTTTGACCAACTGATACAAAGGCTCTCCATCGTGCGCGCCAAGAGAAAGGACCTTCGCAGACAGCGGCAGGATGTCGGGCATGTCCTTGGATGGTTCGCCAAAGGCATGGCGACGCGCCCGAGCCGGGTTGTGGAAGCCCTGCAGAAGCTTCAAACCGAGGCACTGCTCTTCATGATGGCCAAGACCGTGAGAGAAACCACGAGAAAAGCCGTTTCGGAATACATCACGAAATTGAGATATGTTAAGCCGCACCTGAAGGGTTCGGATTTGCTGGAAATGGGCTACCCGCCGGGGCCGCTGTTCGGGGAAATACTAGGGACCCTGAGAAATGCCAGGCTCGACGGCCTGGTTACGTCCCCCGGAGAGGAACGCGAATTGTTGAACGAGAAGTATCCCGTCGCGTCCGACCCGAGGCCGCCGGTAAGCGGGTGACTTCAGACCGCCGCTTTTGCCGGCCGACAAAAAATACATTGCTTTGTCGCCCAATGCATGGTATAATTAATGGTTGTCACGAAGGCGAGACATTGTGAAAACGGGAACCGAGTGAGCGCGTATTGATACGAGCCGCCTCGTACGGCTGACAAAAGTGACAAAATAGTCTGGAGGAGTCTATGAACCACGAGGGAACGAAGCAGGTGAAAATCTTCGATATCACGCTCAGGGACGGCTCCCAGAGCAAAGTAGCCACCCGCATCAAGCTGGACGACCTTCTTCAGGTTGCATCCAAACTCGCAGACAGTGGAATCTACGGTGCAGAGACCTGGGGGGGCGCAACCTTTGACGTGTGCGTACGGTTCCTTCGTGAAGACCCCTGGGACAGGGCCCGGAAACTGAAGGAGGCCATGCCCAAGGTGAAGAGCATGATGCTCATCCGAGGACAGAACCTCGTCGCGTACTCCAACTTCTCGGACGACGTGATAATCAAGTTTGTGGAAGCGGCCGCCCGGAACGGAATCGACGTATTCCGTATTTTCGACGCGCTTGACGACATCAGAAATCATGAAGCGGTTATCAAGGCCGTCAAGGCAGTCGGCAAGATCGCCGAAGGCGCGGTCTGCTATACGATCAGCCCGGTCCACACCATGGAGAAATTCGTGCAAAAGGCGCGGGAACTGGAAGATAAGGGCGTCGACCAAATAGCGATCAAAGATATGGCCGGTCTGATCGACCCGGCGACAACATACGAGCTGGTGTCCTGCCTTAAGAAGGCGGTCGGAGTTCCCATTCATCTCCACACGCACGACAGTTGCGGGCTGGGAATGATGTCGGCCCTCAAGGCCGTTGAAGCGGGCTGCGAAATGCTCGATTCGGTTCTGAGTCCGTTTGCGGGCGGAACCGGACATCCCTGCACCGAATCACTCGCGTTTGCTCTGGGCCGTCTCGGGTACGATACGGGTTGTGATCTGGCGAAACTTACCCAAGCCGCGGAAACGGCCAAGGCCGTGAGATCCCATTACGATGAGTTCGAGGCACCGTACAGCGGCGTTGATTGCCGAATGCTCGTTACACAGATTCCGGGCGGAGTCATGTCGAATCTTTCCAGCCAGCTCCGGATGCAGAATGCTCTGGACAGATTGGACGAAATCATAGACGAGATTCCCCGCGTCCGGGAAGACCTCGGGTGGATTCCGCTGGTAACCCCAACCTCTCAGATAGTCGTTTCACAGGCAACGTTCAATGTGCTTCTCGGGAGATACAAGATCATTGCGAACCATACCGCAAATCTCCTCAAGGGTTTGTACGGCGAGACTCCCGCGCCCGTGAACAAGGAACTGCAGAAACGAGTCCTCAAGGGCGAAGAACCCGTTACGTCCCGCCCTGCGGAGTTGTTGCCTCCCATGTGGGATCAGTTGGAGAAGGCTTTCCCGGGGCTCTCGGACGAGGAAATCCTGATACACGCCATCTTTCCGCATGAAGCCAAAGGTTACTTCGAAGCCCAGGCCGGTGCCGGGGCAGCCTGAAGCCTGCGAAGCTGCCCTGAACACGGCGGCGAGACGAAAACAAGTGACCGAACTCATGAAATGCGGCACCAAGGGTCCGTCACAGAATAACGCTTGCAGCTACGTCGTTCACCGAACGGTCGTCTCGACCCGGCACTGAAGTACCGGGCTACTCTCAGTAGCCCCTCCGGGGCAAGCGATCTTGCACGTCCCGGAGGGACAGTATGATAGT
>JAZDHD010000170.1:0-24377 GCA_043806215.1 Pseudomonadota bacterium
GAAATGGATCCGTGTTGCCTCGTTAATGCGGCAGCCTTTGGGAGAAACAACGGGCCGATATCTTTGTATGATGCCTCCCATCCTGCTCTATCTGCCCATTCCTGAGACTGCTTGGTCACAGAGCCTTTTCCCCAGGGCGGATTGCCAATTACCAAGTCGTAACTATCGGCCTCCTCACGCGTACGGAATCCAGGGACGTCTTCTGAAAAGAAATCGGAGCTGACGATTCGCTGTCCGCGGAGCTTGGGAAACGATGTCTTCCGCCAAAGGTCAACAGGTTCAATGTGATCACACATGGCAAGGTACAGACTGAAAGATGCAACCTTTACGGCCTGTGCATTGATATCAACACCAAAGATGTTCTTCTCGAGTAACTGCCGCAGCACGTTGGGCGATGGTTGTTGTCGGTCGTGAGCAACCCTCCAACGATGCACCAGGCGCTGATATGCCTTAACCAGAAACACCCCTGATCCGCACGCCGGGTCCAGTATCTTCAGATCCCAGGAATGGCCGTTCCATGGCAGTACGCCATCCAGGACGAAATCCACCAAGTGCTGAGGAGTGTAGTGGGGTGCTTCCTTCTTGGCCTTTTTCGACACAAATTCCTCGTATATGCTGCTGATGAATTCGAGAGGAATGACATCGAACGCGTATTGCTTCCATAAACAAAGCTGATCTTTCTTCATTTCCAGGATGCCGTCGACGAGATCCGCCATCAAATCCAGGTGGGCTTGGTCAACAACCCGTCTTTCCCGATAAAGTCTTTGTCCGGCACTCTGCGGGCTGCCATTGTCGGCCGAAAACAAGTCCCCGTTGAACCGCTGATTCAGGTAATCGAAGAGCGCGTAAGTGCTCTCCTTGTCACGAAGGACTTGTCCAAAACTACTGAACCCGCAGAGTTCTCTTAACCTTGATGGATCCAGTGCCGAATTCCCTGCCTGGTCTTTTCTGTCCATAAGGAACTGAATGAAGATCACGCGTGCCAGTAGATCATGGCACACATCTTCGTTCAATCGCGGAGTGTTGCCGAACAGGAGCTTATCGCGGACAAATGTCAGGTTGTCCAGCAGTCGTTGGTCTGCTCGTTGGTCGCGTTGGAAGCGTTCTTCATTGGCCTGATAGAATTCACCCGAAACAAGGCTGACCCAATGGAGTGCTCGTGCCGCCTCATTTGAGAGTGAAAGGTCTTCCCTGCGTATGGCTTTCACTTCATAACGATCCGGACTACTCTCGTCCGGGGCCTGCTCGCAGCATGTAAAGCCCCGGATTGTGTGAGGTTCGACGGTGATCAGAAGCGGAGACAGGGAGAAATTCCAGGCCAACCTTTGGGTTTCTCTTAGAACCGATTGGCTTACCGGCCTTGGAAATTCACAAACCAGTGCCAAAGGCGGCTCGGTCGAGTCAATCGACGGATTGACGGTCAGAATACCCACGTGCGCCTGTGCAGCTTCGCTCAAACGCCTTATAGCGCCCCCAATCTTTTGGTCGGCCGCTCTGGCAATAACGTTCTTTGCAGCCCCCGATGGATGAAAGAGGTCCTCACGCCCAGGCCATCCCAGGACTTCTTGAGCAAGATCAAGAAGCGACTTGTCCACCGCAACTCCCCTTTGTAGAAAATTGAACAGAATGCAGGGCATCATCTAGAACGACATGGCCCATCCTGATGGGCCGAATCTTGTATCAGATAATATCAAAAAAGTAATTCATTGTCTGAGGGGATAGCGAAAAAGAAACCTTACGTGCAGGTCGAAAGAGCTGTGACCAATGAGGCCGGTTGGAGTGATGCGGCAAAGGTGTAACAACCGACCGTCCTGAGCTGCTTGCCCCCCTGAACGGGTACGCTTCCCGAATACGAGACCGAAAGCATAAGACTCCCCGCTGCCAAGAATTGACGTTGGTGGCAGGCCTTCGGCAGTACGGCCGAACATCAGGGGGTGGACTACTCAGGGGTACCCCCGGCGAAAGAAAGGACAACTCTGCTTGATGCATTCCTTGTTGAGCCCGTGCCGGCCGCAAGACTCCCATGCTTCGGCCCGGATCCGGATTGGCAGCAGATTCTCCGATTCCTCCGCGGCAGTCTGAAGAGCCAAATGAGATTCCCGCCGACAGCACCGCGCAGCCTTAACTGAGGAGATGCGCTCCAGCGCACGTGCCGTGATCCGTTGCACGTGTTGGCGAGGTGCCGGTGTGAGCGGATTGGCTGAGAGCATGATGCCGAACGCAATGCCTACCCCCACGGCGGCTCCGCAAACACCCATGAAAGCGCAGGATCCCCCGGGTACCGCACTCCCTCGGCCGATGCCTTCGAGGATCTGCTCCTCGGTCACCGGCCCGCCTGCGTTTCGGTACGCGGCGAGAATGACCCCGGGAACTATGCCGTGGTATTCCGGTCCGTGAAGTGGAATCACGGGATGAGCCGCGATGCGGGAAAAGAGCTGATATACGTCGGTCTCCTCCGAGGCAAGGCAGAAGTTTTTGGCCACCTGAATCGGCTCTCGGATGTGACACGCGTCGCAAACATAATGGCCGCGGGTGCATTGCACCCGGGTACGCTCCCGTGTTCCGCACACGGAACAGACAAGTTCCATATTCACGGGCCCGTACACGAGCGGCTCACCGCATATAAGGCACCCGGTTTCGGGTGCGGAGTCGGGGACCACCTTAAGAGCCGCGGTGGAAGGGACAAAACACGCACAGTCCGATTCCGCGTCAATGTTGTCGATTGCACCGGAAGCCGTGTCCACGGTAAGTATTCCCGAGCCGGCAAGGGAAGCTCCGTCCCATCCCGGGCCCAAAGTCACCCGTGATCTCAGCCCCTTGTGAAGCACCTGACCGTTATCGCTCACAACGGCCCTGAACGGGCCTGCATAGATTACATCCCTCTCTTCACCGTGCTCGGGCTTATATGCCCGAAATGTCAGCGAATAAAACTGATGCCCCTGCACTTCGCGATAGGGAAACCTTTTCAAGACCTCTGCGTTGACAAATCCGACATCCCTGAGCATGGCAAACAGATAATCCTGGACCAAGGATCCGCCGATGCACTCGCCGATGAGCCGATGATCTCCCCTTACGTTGAGAGGAGGCTCCCTTTCACAGACAACGTCGGATATGACGAGTCTACCCCCGGGCTTGAGCACGCGGAAGATCTCGTTGAACACGCGGCGCTTGTTGTGGCTCAGGTTGACCACGCAGTTGGAAATCACGGCATCGGCCGTTTCATTGCTCAAAGGCAAGGACTCCAAGTACCCCTTCTTGAACTCGATATTGGCATAGCCAAGCTCCTGGTTGACCGATTCCTTCGCCCTACAGGCAATGTCGAGCATCGCGTCGGTCATGTCTACGCCGATTGCTTTCCCCGTGGGACCGACGTCCCTGGCCGCAATGAAGCACTCGACTCCGGTCCCGGAGCCGAGATCAACGAGGGTTTCCCCGGCCTTCAGGCCCGCGTCGCCGACAGGGCTTCCGCAACCGTACATCCGGGCTTTCGCTTCTGCAGGTATGAAGCGGGTCTCTTCTTCTGCGAGTTGTATGGGGTTCAGAATCAGTTCATCCGTGGCGGACGCCCTTTCCGAGTAGAATTCCCTGACCAGAGCGGTGGTTCCGCCGTCTCCCATTGAAAGGAGACAGTTGCAGTGGGTGAAATTCACATCCTCGCCGGAGGGGCAGTCGGTCGTGATGTCCCCCATGCGGAGAATCAAACCGGGGCCATCGGGAACGGGCAAACAGCGGAGCTCTTCCGTGATGACCAATTCGGCCATGAACCGATAGATCTTCCGGTAGGGATCGTCGCCCAGGGTTATGCCGCCCGACGGTCCTCCGTTGGCGGCAGCGCAGTGATCCAGGTCTCCGCCGCCAATGATCAGACGCCACGGATCCGACCTCATCTGGGGGACTTCAGTGAGGGATGCCCGCCGGATCCTTTCCAGGACTTCACTGTCCCTCCAGACCTTCTCGAGCCCGTCCCGGACATTGCCGGCTCTAGACACACCCAGATCCACCATTGCCGGAGTGGGATACACCGAACCGTCCGGTCCTATGGCCAGCGATTCCCATCCCGCGTTGCCAAAATCGAATCTCGTGCCCGGATGGGAAAAAACCCGGGCCTTCACGGCTTCCAGGTTATCGACGGTCAAACCGAGGGTCCGGGCCGCGGACGCGGCAATGCGGAAGTTCTCCACAAGGCGGGTCTCGGAACGCAGACTCACCGTCTTCCCCGAGCCCCGGTCGAAATGCCACATGAAATGGATGGCGCAGGCGCCCAAGTCGTGTGCGATTCCCACCACCTCGGCCATGTTGACGACATTGGCCCCATTGACGGCCATGGCCGCGCTGCACGTCAGGCCGGATTCCACCATCGCCCTGACGGAGGCCGAAGTCTCTGTAAAAGACCCTTTTCCCCGAATGGCGTCGTGCACGGATTCAGGACCGTCCAAACTGACCTGAAAGTGCATCCGCTCCGTATCCAGTGCGAAAAGGTCCTTGAGGCGACCGGGGAGGAGCATGGCATTGGTCAACACGGCAACGCGGAGGTCTTCTCTACGGAGAACCCGCTCGATCAACCCCGGGAAGTCGGGATACGCGAAGGGCTCACCGCCCGTGAAGCAAACGACGCGCACGCCCAGATCATACGCTTCGTCCACAAGGGCTTCGATCACTTTGGGAGACAAGGAACGTACCGGCCCGGTGCGGTCGCCGAAAAGACAGTGCCTGCATGTACAGTTACACGCGTCGGTCAGGTGAAACCATAACTCGGAGAGCCGGCGGAGCGGCAGATGCTTCCGGCCGGCATACGGACTTTGCCGAGGAACATCCGTCATCCTCATCAAGGCATCCATGTCCATGCAGCTTAGGGCATCGCACCCGTTGTTGAGGCCCGGCGGTCCTCCCGCGGTCCCCCCGGCCGCGGCCGGGAGATCCTCTGCGGCAGGGTTGGGAACAAACCAGAAGGGCGTCTCAGGATCTATGTAGATCGAATGCGTGCCGCAAGAGATCTTTGTAAATCGTTCGGTCCAATTCCCCGCCGAAGCATTTCCCTTGAAGGCGACCTCCCGCGCCGGCCATTTAGCGTTGTGCATTCCTTCTCTCCGTTTCCTTACCGCTCTTCACTAATTCGAAGTCTTACCATTTCCGAAGATTTCCTTCCAGAGAGCTACGTACGGACCGCCTTTTCCGGATCACCCGGGATCGGAGACGGGTTGATTCCGCGCTCTAATCTGCTTGAGGCCCTCTCTTGTCTTCATATTTCCCGGCAAATGGGTCCCGTCCGCTTTCGAACATGGCTGAAAACGGCTCAAAGCATGCCTTCTCTTAGAAAGGGTTTGAGAATCATGATTTACTCCCCAGCTAATACAACCTCGGAGCTTCCGGGGTCACACAACGGCAGAGTCACGAGGAAGGCCGATCCGAGGTTCCGGTCGCTTTCGGCCTGGATGGTCCCGCCGTGGTAGCGTACGATCGAGTAAGATACCGATAGTCCAAGCCCGGTGCCTCCGGTTGCAGAATTGTTGTAGAAAGGATCGAAAGCCCTGTCGCATTGCTCTTTGGACATTCTTTCGCCTGAATCCTTGATTCTTGCCATGGCCTCGAGAGCGTTTCTTTGAACCGAGACGGTTAGAGATCCTCCTTGGGGCATGGCGGCAAACCCGTTCAGGAAAAGATTGAGGAAAACCCTATGGAGCAGTTCCGCATTACTCTTCACAAGCAGGCATTCGGAATCGAGATCCGAAATTATTGTAATGTTCTTGCCTGCAGCTGTCGATGCCAAACCTCTCACCGTGGCGGCCATTATCTCGACCAGATTCACCTGTGTTAAGGTATAATCGGTCAAGGGCTTGGCGAAGACAAGCAGATTTTCGATGACAACCGATGCCCTGTGTATGCCTGAGAGCACCTTTTCCACGCATTCCTCGATCAGCTGGGGTTCCAGTCTGGAATTCCGGAGGAGTTGCGCAGCGGATGAGCTAATGGCCAAAGGGTTCCTGATCTCATGGGCAATGCCGCCGGCCATGTGGGCCAAGGCCTCCATTCTCCCGGCCAGTTCCAGGGTCCGTCTGGTCCGCTCTTGCGCAGTCACGTCCCGTACTATTTCTTGATATCCAAGTATGCTCCCGCTGGGACTCTTTCGAACCGAACAGGCCAACATGCAATCACAAATGATGCCGTCTTTTCTGCGCAGCCGGAGTTCGAAATCCTTCAAGCCGTCATTCTCTTCGGCCAATGTCCGGATAGCGGCCCGGACGGACGGGTCATCGTAGGTACTCAGGATGTTGGACCCAAGCAGTTCCTCTCTTTCATAACCGACAAGCCTGAAGAATGCATTATTGGCATCGACAATGATTCCCTCTCGAGAGGTAATATAAATTGCCTCCTGCGATTCCTCAAAGAGTGAACGGTATGCGCGTTCACTCCGCTGGAGTTCGGCCTGAAGGCGCATCCTTTCGAGAATCTCTCCGTGCAATTCCGAGTTGGCCGCCTCAAGAGCCTTGCGATGAACGCGTTCCTCCTTATAGAGCTTTGCAATATCGTTCGCATACTTCAGAAGCTGTTCTTTGGAGGAGGTTTGTTCCTCGAAAGTAGGTATTTCCGCCGGCACTGTGTTTTTCAAATTGTTCCTCGTTGGAGACCGGCCTGTTCAAGAAACTCTTCGATCTGCCGGAGCAGCTCCAACGGGCTGAAGGGTTTTGCAACAAAGCCGTCCGCACCGGCATCCAGGGCATCGTTCATGACTTTGGCCCATTCCATTCCGGTGAGAATTACCACTATACAATACTTGGTTTCGGGATCGGATTTCAACATTCTGGTGGCTTGCGTTCCGTTAATAGTCCCGGGCATCATGATGTCCATCAGAATGAGATCGGGTTTTTGGCTCCGCGCTTCCATCAGTGCTTCTTCCCCGTTGCGCGCGCAGACGGTCTCATAGCCCCCTCTCGCCAGAGTCCTTTCCAACAGATCCCTTATCTCCGGGTTGTCGTCGACGACCAGTATCTTTTTCACCCCAATCCTCCGGATATGAAACAATTTCTGGATTTCCAAGCAGGTGCCGTCTACTTGAGAAATTGCCTGCAATAATGAATGAAGACGACAGGAGATAACGACCTGAGATCTGGAAACGACAGGGGAGACTCGCGTTTCTTGAATCGGCCGTCCGTGTACGACGGCATTTTTGCAATCTGTATGCCGGCGATGTGCGGTGAAACGGGTTGCCGGCCGGCCGATTGTTTCGAATTCCAGTGGCATAAGCCTTGCAAATTATGGCCGAATAGGGCACCGATCACTGTCCGTCCGGGGGGGCCTTTCGTGCTTTCACCCGTGTTCATCAAGGGACCGGTATCAAGGGGCCCCTTGATCATCACAGACTTGATTATGGAAAGAGATCCATGTCCTATGGTAAGCTCACTATGGAATTGATTCCATAGTCGTGCTCCGCCGAGCAGAGTCGAGAGAAGACCATGGATGCAGCATGCGCCCCGAAACCCGGACACCGAAAGCTGATCTATTTTCCCATTGTTCACAACATGGCCGACATGGGCGCTCTCCGGGAGTCCGTAAAGGAGGCTTCCGTCAGGAAGATCGGTAGACGGAATTGGAGACGGAAGCAGGATGTCATTGAAGGACTGTGGCAAGACATCGAATCAGCCTTAGGCGCTCTGAACTTCAAAGGCCGCATGGTCCGGATCTACCAGGACGGTCTGCCCCTGTCCGGCAGGACGGAGGATATAGTGAAGGATTTGGCAGACTCCGGGAGCAGGAACCATCAGCTGCTTCTTCGCCTCATCGAACGGGGAGCGCAATTAATGGGGACCGAATCTGCCGAACTTCTCCTGGAAGAGTATGAACTGGCAAAGCAGAGACTGTCCTCCGACAGTCGGGCGGAGGCAACGGGTACTGAGCGTCCCGACGGCATTGCTCTGCTGCAGAAGCGGGACAAATTCATTGCGCAGCGCATCAACGATACCTTGGAAGAGGGGGAGATAGGGATCGTCTTCCTCGGAATGCTCCACGCATTGGATCCGTGGCTGGAAGATGACATCCGGGTGGTATATCCTATTGGTCGTCCCCGGAAAGCCGGAATTCGCACCTCTGAAGGTCGGCCATGATGAAACATTACCGGGAAGCAAGTGTTGACGGCGGCACGCCTGCAGGTATAGTCTCGCTCCTTGAATACTGCGGACACCTTCACGCTTGTCATTGCGAGCCGTAGGGGTAGGCCCCCGTGCCTACCCTGGGCGGCCACAGGGGGCCGCCCCTACGGGAGGGCGTGGCAATCTCAGCCTTTCATGAGGCATTGAGATTGCTTCGTCGCTGCGCTCCTCGCAATGACAGGAACGACATGCGGGATCCTTGAGGAACTGGATTAGGATTACCGCGAAATTCAAAGAGCGGCACTATGACAGGAGTCGGGCAAGCATGGGGAAGACTGCGATGGAGTTGAATCCCTACGGAGGGGTATGCAGGAAAAGGCCCTAGAGTAGGCGGGGTGCCGCCTGAGTGCCTCATTTCATAAGTTCGGTCACACATTGTCGTCTCGTTGCCATGTTGGGTGCCTGCGAGAAGAATATCCGGGCACGGAGGCCCGGGCTACGAAGAACAGAGACCAAGCGCGTCGTACACCGTGGGACGGGCCTCCGTGCCCGTCATCTTCAAGGGCGGGCGTCCCTGCCCGCCGTCTCCCCGGCGCAGGCCGGGGTCCAGGAAAAAGAGACTGCTTCCCGGCCTACGCCGGGAAGACGGTTCAGCTTGTGCGACCGTATTTGCGCCACGATGCACTAAGGGGCGTTCGGCAGGTCTGAATCCCGGGCATAGCGGTTCCAAGGGCATGAAGAGATCTTCGCAATTTTTCGCATTCCCTCCGGACTTCGGCTGCTTCCGCAACCCATTTTCGGATAATCATTCCGGATGAGGAACATGGGTATGGGACAAACGTTGGGCAGGGTTTTGGTGGTGGACGATGAAGAAGATTTTTGCCAAATCCTCTTCGTCCTCCTGAAGACCGAAGGCTTTGAGCCTATGGTCGCCCATAATGGTGAATCGGCTCTCGACATGATCCGCAGAGGTCTTCCGGATGCCGTGCTGCTGGACATCAGAATGCCCGGCATTGACGGAATGGAAGTCTTGAGACGTTCAAAGGCAATGCAGCCGGGAATCCCGTTTCTCCTTATGACGGCCTATGGAGGGATCAATGACGCCGTCGAAGCAATGAAGGAAGGAGCCTATGATTTTCTTATCAAACCGCTTGACAATGAGAGTCTTGTAGAGAAGCTCTCGAGCGCTATTTCACTAGCCGGGCCTCTCAAGGTAGAATCTCGGGAATCCGACGGCGAGGAGGATGCAGCCAGTCTACATCTCCGGGAAATAATGGGCCCCAGCAAGGAAATAGGCAAGGTAATTAAAGACATCGCCGTGGTGGCTCCCTCCAACTTCACCGTAATAATCCGAGGCGAAACCGGAACGGGAAAGGAGTTGGTCGCTCGGGCAGTTCATCAGGCGAGTGAGAGAGCCGAGTCTCGCATGGTTCCCCTGGATTGCGGGGCGATTCCCGAAACCCTGTTCGAGAGCGAGCTGTTCGGGTACGAAAAGGGTGCGTTCACAGGAGCGGTCAGTCTCCGTGCCGGGAAATTTGAGATGGCTCAGGGCGGCACCCTGTTCTTGGACGAGATCGGTAATATGCCGATCAATTGTCAGGCAAAACTCCTGAGAGCCATTCAGGAAAGGACTTTCTTCAGAGTTGGGGGAAAGGAACCCGTCGCCGTAAATGTGCGGTTGCTGGTTGCAACCAATCAGGAGCTTGGTACGAGCATCTCCCGCGGCCAATTCAGCCGAGATCTCTATTACCGGCTGAGCGAGTTCACCATCTCGATTCCGTCGTTGAAAGAGCGGAAGGCCGACATCGAACATTTGTCCAACCGTTTCCTCAAAGCCACCAATCTGGAACTGAACAAGAAGGTCAGGGGGTTTTCCGACCGGTCGCTGGAACTCTTGATCCGTCATCCCTGGCCCGGAAACGTGCGCCAGCTCCGTTCCACCGTGCGCCGTGCGGTCTTGCAGGCCGATAAGGTGATCCAACCGGAACACCTGTCATTGGAAAACCCCACTTGGGAAACCGATACCGATGTTTTCGAACATTGCGCCGGCCCGGCCTGGGAAGGATTGTCGCTCAAAGAAATAGTGAAACGCGGAACCACGGAATTGGAGTGCCGGGTTCTGACCAGCGTGTTGCGGAAGACCGGGGGGAACAAGGCCGAAGCGGCCCGTTTATTGCAGGTGGATTACAAAACCATGCACACCAAGGTGAAACGCTACGGGATTGCCGTTCACTCGGAGGTAGATGATGAGCAAAAGAAATAGGCGCAAGGCAGAAGAAGAAGGCTCCGGAGGAGGAGTGGCCGGATTCTTGGGGAACCTGAGCGAAATCGTCGAAAGACTCGGGGAACTGGCGGAGAAAACCAAGGAGATGTCCGGACATGGCGACCTCTCCGATCTCGGCGTCGGTAAACAACTCAAGGGAGTTTACGGATTCAACATCAAGCTCGGCCTGGGAGAAGACCGAGTCAAGGTTCAGCCCTTCGGAAACATAAGAAGGGACGAGCAATCCGGCGAGACCGTGGTTCAAGAGGTGCGGGAACCTATGGTCGATATGTTTGAAGAGGAAGACTACCTTCTGATTGTGGCTGAAATGCCGGGGATCTCATCCGATGACGTGGAGCTTGAAATCAAAGACGACGTGTTGACGATCCGAGCCGAACGAGGGGAGAAAAAATACGAAAAGGAAGTGCTGCTTACGGGCAGTTATCCCAAGGAAAAAATAGAGTTCACCTGTAACAACGGAATGCTCGAGATACGATGCATTAAGTAGTTCTGGAGTTCAACATGTCCAAGGGGAACGGGTCGAATATCAGGCTTAGGGTAAGTGAAGCGATCAACAAAGACGTGGGGAGGGCATATGCCCGCATGGATCCGGAAGACCTGGAGAAGCTCGGTGTTGCCATCGGCGACATCCTCGAAATTTCCGGGAAGAGGACGACCGTGTGCAAGGCAATGCCGGCCTACAAGGAGATGAGAGGACAGGGACGGATCCAACTGGACGGCATATCCCGGCAGAATGCGAAAGCCGGATTGGATGAAAGCGTCACAGTGTCCAAAGCGGTCTGTCGCCCTGCCGAGCGTGCCGTTCTCGCACCCACTACCGTGACTCCCTCCGAGCGGGATCTCAAGTATATTGGAAGCCTGTTGGATGGAATTCCGATCATCGCGGGGGATATGATCAGAGCCACCCTCTTCGGAACGCGCTCGGCAGATTTCAAGATAGAGGTCACTACTCCGAAAGGTGCCGTGTTGATCAACCCCACCACTCAGTTGGTCATCGGTAAACCGGAGGTCACCGAGAAATCCCGCACTCTGTCTTATGAGGACATCGGCGGACTCAAGCCCCAGGTTCACCGGATACGGGAAATGATCGAACTCCCCCTCCGCTATCCGGAAGTATTCGAGCGCCTGGGAATCGATGCGCCAAAGGGCGTTCTTCTTTATGGTCCACCCGGTTGCGGCAAGACACTCATTGCCCGGGCAATTGCTCATGAAACGGAAGCCAATTTCTATTCCGTGAGCGGACCCGAAGTGATTCATAAGTTCTACGGAGAAAGTGAAGCCCATCTCCGGCAAATTTTCGCAGATGCAGCCAAGAAAGGCCCCAGCATCGTATTCCTCGACGAGATCGATGCCATAGCGCCGCAAAGGGAAAAGGTGGTGGGCGACGTCGAAAAGCGGGTGGTGGCCCAGTTGCTCGCTCTAATGGATGGTTTGACCAAACGTCAACACCTAATTGTTATCGCCGCCACCAACATACCCAATGCACTCGACCCGGCACTCCGAAGGCCCGGACGTTTTGACAGGGAAATAGCCATTCCGATTCCTGATCGAAACAGCCGCCTTGAAATACTGGAAATTCACAGCCGGGGAATGCCTTTGGCCCAGGATGTGAATATGAGCCATTTGTCGGATATCACACACGGCTTTGTGGGAGCGGACCTTGAGGCCCTGTGTCGTGAATCCGCGATGATTTGTCTGCGCAGGATAATGCCGGAAATCGACTTTGACGTGGCAAGCATCCCTTACGAGCAGCTTGCTCAGCTCGAAGTTCATATGGAAGATTTCGTCACTGCACTCAAAGAGGTGGAACCGTCGGCCATAAGGGAGGTATTCGTCGAAGTGCCCGATGTCCGATGGGAGGATGTGGGGGGACATGGGACCCTGAAGGCCAAGCTCATCGAAGCCGTTGAATGGCCTCTGCATTATCCTCACATCTTCGAGGAGGCCGGAACCAGACCTCCGAAAGGGATTCTGTTGTCGGGTCCCCCGGGTTGCGGAAAGACGCTGTTGGCAAAGGCAATAGCCAATGAAAGCAAGGTGAATTTCATTTCGGTCAAGGGTCCGTCTCTTCTTTCCAAATACGTCGGGGAATCGGAACAAGCCGTGCGCGACGTATTTCGAAAAGCGCGGCAGGCATCGCCGTGCATCGTGTTTTTCGATGAAATAGACGCTCTTGTTCCCGCCCGAGGGGGCGGTACTGCCGATTCCCATGTCTCCGAGCGCGTTCTGAGCCAATTCCTGGCGGAATTGGACGGTATTGAAGAACTTAAGGGCGTTCTCGTACTCGGCGCGACCAACCGGTTGGACATGCTCGATCCCGCGGTTCTAAGGCCCGGTAGGTTTGACGAAATAATCGAAATACCTATGCCGGACGAGAAGGACCGTGAGCAAATATTCCTGGTGCATCTCAAGAATAAACCCGTTGAAGATGGAGTTGAATCAGCAGACGTTGCCTCGCGCAGCGGGGGATTCTCCGGAGCGGAAATAGCCTCAGTGTGCAATAAGGCGGCACTGAGGGCAGTTCGCCGGGCCGTGACGTTTCTCAAGGAGCATCCGCAAGAAAAGGCCGCAGTTCTCGTTACCCGGCAAGACATTGATGCAGCCTTGTTGGAACTGAGTGAGGATTAGCCGTGGAAAAGGCCTTGTACTTGTTTTGTCTGGCCCGGGCCGGTTCGTTGCCCGAGTTGCTTCCGGAGGGCCTGAATGGCGGAACCCCGATTTCAACGGTGAATTTTGGGAATATCAGCGCCGTTGTGAGCGAAGTGCCTCTGAACGAGTACAGCGGGGACGCGGCGGAAAGCAACTTACAAGATTTGGCCTGGGTAGGGCCCCGGGCGCTTCGGCACGCGGAAATCATTGAATCGGTGGCAAGTCATGTCCCGGTCCTTCCTTCACGATTTGGGACGCTCTTTTCCTCCAAAGAATCCCTGCAACAACTCATGGAGAGGAACTCAGGCAAAATCGACACGTTCTTTGACGCTGTTTGGGGCAAAGACGAGTGGTCGGTGAAGGTCCTTTGCTCCAGGGCTTTAATGGTTGAAAAGCTGATCTCCGAAAGACTTGCCGGTCAGTCCGAAGCTCTTGCGGAAATGAACCCCGGCCTGCGCTACTTCAAAGAACGGCAACTCAGGACGGCTGTGGAGAAAGAATTCGGCGCCCGGCTAAGGGATACGTTGTCTTCTTGCTCCGCCGAGCTCGCACGCTGCTCCAACGAGTGCCGGCAAAGGAAGACATCCGTCTCTCAAGAAGAAGGGGAGATGACTCGAGTCGCCGACTGGGCCTTTCTCGTCGACCGCGAGGCGGAGGAGGATTTTGCGGAATGCGTTAATCGAGCCAACGCGGAGCATAACCGGATAGGCTTGGTTTTTAAGGCATCCGGTCCGTGGCCCCCTTACAGTTTCACGCCCACATTAGGGATGGAAGAAGCGGAATGACATTCCGACTCTGTTGCATCTTCGAGATGCCTCAAACCCGGACGCTATACTATACTTCGCCGAGCGAAGAAGCCTGTGTTCAGGCAATGGAGAGGAACGGCCTCTGTGCCGTCTGCTTAGAGGTTTCAGATATCGCGGAACCGCACGACATATCCAAGCCTATGCAGCATTATGGTGTGATTAAATCTCTTTTCGACCGGATCACCGTTATACCGTTCCGATTCGATACGCTCCTGGAAAACCGCGCAGACTTGGAGATCTTGCTGGAAACGAGAGGCGATTACTATAGACGGCAGCTCAAAAGGCTCGACGGTTGCGTAGAGATGGGTATCAGAGCCATGGTTGACGGACTCACCACGGCTCCCAAAGCGGCCCCCAAGTCCGGCGAAGTCCCTCGGCCGGAGGCATCCAATCCGGGCAGGCTCTATCTGTGGAACCGTAAGTCGCACTACGCCGACGAGTCGATGTTGGCCGAGAAGCACGAAGAGGTCTCGGAAAAATTTCGGGCTTCATTTGCAGGCACGTTCAAGGATTTCAGGAGCGAAGCCGCAAGACCGGCGACGAGCGAAAGTGATCCCGACACCATGATGATTTCTCTCTATTTTCTTGTGCCGAAGGATCTGTTGGTTCCCTTCAGGCAACAGTTCGGCGCCATGGCCGCGACCAAGCCGTCAAAGCTCTTGCTCACCGGTCCATGGCCGCCTTACAATTTCGTCCTTCCGGATGATCCCCAAGCCAAGCACTCCCGTTCCTAATCAACCGCTTGCGTAATAACGCCACATCACGGGTTCCGTCTTAGGGACTGTCCCAGAATAAGTGTCACAATTGTCCAAGGACAGCTCGGCGCTCAAGGGCAACTAACACTGCAACACATTACGTGCCGGTCACTATGGCTGACGACCAAGCGCGCTCTCCCCGGGGCTTCCTTGACGGAACCCCCTCTCCAATGGATTCTGTTACGGAATTTGTCCCACATATATGGAATCAGTTCTATAGAAGCATACCCCTCTTTCTCACCGCCACACCAGGATCACGGAATCCTTTGAGAGGGAATCGGAGTTACGCGCCCGAGGAAGTGAGCGGAAAGACATCCCGGGCCGCTGCCCGGCGGTTACTTCCGGCGGAAACCAAAGGTCCGCCGGTTCCTCGGTTGCCGGAAGCATGGACGGTTCCGCCCCATATCCCCGCAAACCCTGCCGGTGCGGCACATGAAGACTTGATTCATCCGTCGATGTTCATTTTCCGATGCATTGAGTGATTCAAGATGCGAATGGCACGGATCTGGCATAATGTTTGGTCGGCATGCCTGCAACAAGTCCCGGACTGACGAATTCACAAACTCAGACTTTAAGACATGGAGGACATTACGATGGCAAAGATAGCGAAGTCAACAGATTCATCCAGTCTCGCGGAAGTCGTGGACAGGATTCTGGACAAAGGTATCGTGATCGATGTCTGGGCCAAGGTCTCGTTGGTCGGCATCGAGCTGCTCTCCGTAGAGGCCAGGGTGGTTATCGCTTCCGTCGAAACCTACTTGAAATACGCCGAAGCAATCGGTCTGACCGCCAGTGCCGCCGCACCTGCGTAATCGCACCATCCTCTGGATACCTATAGGGACGGGGGGGGGCTGCCCATGCCCCCTCACCCCAAGTCAGGCAAGACCCTCGGGAGCCTGACCCCAAGTAGGTCGCCGGCCGCCTCGGCACGGCAATGGAGGCGGCAAGCGAGCAAAGGAGGACTGATGGGAACTCTGACTCATGACATGACCCGGCTTCGGGAGGAGGTTACGGCCTTGCGGGAATCTCGTAAGGCCCTGGTTGAGGATCTTGACCGGGAAGGTCAAGATGCCAAAGCCCGGACGGCTGAAATGCTGGCGGGATTTCACAGGACCCACAATGACATGGCCCTCCGCTTGAAGGCGGAACAAGCAACATTCGTTTCAAACATGGCGGCTGAAGTAGCCGGGATGCTGAGGGGATTTGACGCTCGGCATCGGGAGACGGCTGCTCGGACAAAACGGGATAATGTCGCATTTGTAACGGAAATGGCAACAGAAGTATCAGGATTGCTCAACGGCTTCCAAACCGACCGTGCGGAAATGGCGGGACGAATGAAGAGAGACAATCAGTCATTCGTTGCCGACAATGGAAAGCAAGTTGCCGGATTGCTCAAGGGATTTCGGGATGCCGGGGCAAGGATGGCAAAGACATCGCGGGCTGAGCGGAACCGGTCCATTTCGGACCTGAAACAATCGGTAAGAGGATTGCGCAGAGAGGTCGCGGAAGACTTGGCCGGTGCGCGGGAGGCCTGGAATGGTCCGGCGCCCGGAGTGCAAAGGGCTAGAGAAGAGGCGGAACGTAGGGCCAAAGCTGAAGCGGAGATGAAAGCCAGGGCCGAAGCCGAGATGAGAGCCAAAGCGGAAGCTGAGCGCAGGGCAAAGGAGGCGGCCGAGAGAGAGAAGTCGGAAGCATCGAAGAAGAAGCCGAAGGCCGAAACAAAGATGGAGTGAGCGTAACCCAGGGGTCGAAGATGGTCGAACCGACGGTAAAGCATACGGAAATGGCGGAGGTGACCTGCTCTTTCTGTAGCGGCACGGGAACGGATCCATTCGGAATATTGTCGTGGGTCTCTACGTGCTGTGTGTGCGGCGGCAGCGGCAAGGTGCGAATCCGGAGCCCGTACGCCAAATGCGCTCACTGTCAAGGGACAGGAGCGGTCAAGACCTATACATGCACCGCGTGCATGGGAAAAGGTTTTGTACCGCTCCCAGCACAACAGACTTCCGTTTGCCCCGAATGTAATGGATCCGGCGACGATGGATCCGCTCCGTCGCTTCCGTGTCTGACGTGCAGAGGAAGAGGCTTTGTGATCAAGGCCGGCAAGTGACTTCGAGTTCAGTGGGAAAAGCGGTTAACTTTCGGATGCCGATCTGATCAGAGATGCCTTCCACTTATCAATCAGCGGGGAAAACTCCGTCATAAGGAAACGAATAACCATGAACGGCAACAAAACGAATGTCGCAGTTGCAGTGACGGAGTCTATCCGGCCTGACGGCGACAGCATAATTCCCGAGGCCGGCGAACAGTTTGTCTGTACCCCGCACGTCAAAGATCTCACGGATCGAGCTGCTGCTTACTTGGCCGTGGGATATCCGGTGCATTATGCCGGCGCCGCGGGAACGGGAAAGACCACGTTGGCTTTTCACGTCGCGGCCAAACTGGGTCGGCCGGTGGTGCTCATTCACGGCGACGACGAGTTCGGGAGCTCGGACCTGGTTGGTCGTGATGCGGGCTATCGAAAATCCAAACTTGTCGATAACTTCATTCATTCGGTTGTCAAGACCGAAGAAGAAACGCGGAGCTTTTGGGTGGACAACCGTCTGACAACTGCCTGTAGAGACGGTTATACGCTCATCTACGATGAGTTCACCCGATCCAGACCTGAGGCGAACAACGTTCTCCTGAGCATTCTGGAGGAAAAGATACTGAACCTACCCAGCCTGCGCAGGACCGGGGAAGGTTATCTTGAGGTGCACCCGTCCTTCAGGGCAATTTTTACCTCGAATCCCGAAGAATATGCCGGCGTTCACAAGACGCAGGACGCGTTGCTCGACCGGATCATCACCATCAATGTGGACCACTACGATCGGGAAACCGAAGTGGAAATCACGAGAGGGAAATCCGGGCTTCCCAAAAGCGATGCCGAAGTGATCGTGGACATAATCAGGGAGCTAAGGCTCACAGGCGTAAAGAACCATCGCCCAACCGTGAGGGCGTGTATCGCGATCGCCAAAGTTCTGGCACATCTCGGCGGTACAACCGGCCCCGACGATGCGACCTTTAGATGGATTTGTCATGACGTGCTTGGAATGGACACGGTGAAGGTTACGAAGGGCGGCGAATCGCTGATGCCCAAAAAAATCGATGAAATTATGAGAAAGGTGTGCAAACAGGCGGCCAACGCCTAAAGCTAAGCCGTTTACGGCGATGAACAGCAGTGGAGAGAGCGATGAGGATTCGAAACGGAACGGGCGTCCGAGGCCTGCGAGACATCCGGACCCATTCGGGAAGAGTCAAGAATGCCGGCGTCCCCTATATGACCTACATGAGGATCAGTGCTCTTGAAATGGAAAAGGCCCGCCGCGAGACTGAAAAATTTAGTGCGGAAGCGAGAATCAGAAACATCGACCTGCGCTTGGGCGAGATCCAATCCGAGAAAGAGGCTCTCCTGGCATCTGATGAGAAGGGTTCCCGGGCGGCAGCCCGAGGATCCGTCCGCAGGGATTCTCCTCTTGCCCTTCGTGACGACAACAAGGGATTCAGGATCAAGTACTGACGTATCCGGAAAGGATCACGGTGAGACCATGTCCGGGCTAAAGCACTGTGGGCAACTTCGCACGAGCACGTGCATCAAAGGGTTCCGGTCCTGCAAACATTCGACGGCCGCTCCGCAAAGAATTCTGGATCGGGGCCGCGTCCGGACGGGTGAGGCGCGGCGACTTTGGCACGACATCTATCGGATCTGGTTGGGAACTCGATCGGCGACGGCAGCACGCCCGAGCCGGAAGTGACCTTCGGAATCCTGAGGAAAACGCACACGCATCAAACCCAGACGGGAGGACGCTGATGAAGGTTATCTGTATCTCTTGCGGTCATGGTTTACCTCTGGACGAGGTTTATGAAGACTTTGGAGGATTGATCCGGTGTTACGTTTGCGGAGCGCTGATGGAGATCAAGATGTCGGATGGGAAATTGCAGGCCCTGAGATTGCCGGACTTGTCTGCAAAGTCATGTCGTGAACCGGAACACGGCAGCAATGGGACCGCTGCCGATTCAAACCTGTGAAAACCCGACGGCAACAAGCCCCATGGTTTCTCTACAAACCGGTGCTTGTTGCAGATCTCATGATGACGGACGGAACGGCCGATGCAAACACAAACCAAATCAAATGGGACAAGAGGGCGCTATCTGTACGGCATAATCCCCGGTTCCGGCGAGAAGTCCTACGGCCGACTCGGTCTTAACAATGGTCCGGTGTATACGATTTCTCACGGAGAAGTTTCGGCGATTGTGAGCGACGTTGCAAATCAGAAGATTCGTCCCGAGCGCCGACACCTTGCCGCACACCAGACAGTCCTGAAAAGAGTTATGGAGGATTTTGACTTACTTCCCATGTCCTTTGGCATCATTTCCGACGGACCCGGGGCTGTCAAGAGACTTCTCAAACGAAATCGAAAGGCTATAGCCGACCAGTTGAAGCGCATTTCGGGTAGGATTGAAATGGGATTGAAAGTGAGCTGGGATGTGCCCAATATCTTTGAATACATGGTTAACATTCATCGCGACCTTCTGGAATCCCGCGATAGGTTGGTAGGCCTTGGAGCAAGGGCGTCACAGGACGACAGGATTGCCGTAGGGCAAATGTTCGAGGAACTGCTCGAGCTGGACAGGCAACGGTACACCGAGATGGTCGAACAGGTCCTGAGACCCCGATGCACTGAAATCAAGAGAACCCCCTGCCGTGAAGAACGCGACGTGATGAAGTTGGCTTGTCTCGTAGACCGGTCTTCCATCGATGCGTTCGAGGCCGGGGTGCTCGAAGCTGCTGCCTGTTTCGACGACAACTTTACTTTCGATTACAACGGTCCTTGGGCACCTCACAACTTTGTGGAGATGGAAGTCGAGGTCTAGGTGTGCATGATTGGAGCGTACCATGCTGCTGATAGACGACATCGTGCGGTTTCCGATGAGCGGGCTGCTGTGGATCTTCCAGGAGATTCACAATGCCGCTGAACAAGAAGTCCGTGCAGAAGCCGACTCCATAACCCTTGAGCTCCAACAGCTCTACGCGGGCTTGGAGGCGGGCAAAATTACGGAGGAAGAATTCGATAGCCGGGAAAGCGTCCTGCTGGATAAGCTCGATCAATTGCAGGAGAGTGCCGCATATTTCGAATAGATGAGTAAGAGCACTTGGGCACCGACATGCATGTACCGGCCTGGATAGGCCTCTGTTTTCGAGCCCATTCGGGAGGGTCGGCAGCGTGTTTATTCAGGACTCCGGACTATACTGTCAGACCCGGTTGCCGGACGGATTCCGGCGTGTTCCCGTAATGGAAACAGCCTACACCGGGAGTTCTTCTTCCCGAGGTTGAAGGGGATAAGGCGGGCCGAACGGAATGAGGCCACACAGGCTCTTTCACCGGATGCCGTCTGAAGAGGAGATCTTCATGAACGAGTTGGATTTGGATCACGAAGAACATGTCACGCTCTGCGAAGCTCTCGACCGTGTTCTTAACAAGGGAGCCGTAGTTCTGGGCGAAGTGACCATCTCGGTAGCGAATGTGGACCTTATCTACCTCGGCCTTCAACTCGTCCTGACATCGATTGACACCTGTCACATCACGAAGGCCTCGGCATCCGGCCAATGGCAGGATGAGACTTGGCAGATTTGACCGAAGCTCCATGCCTTCTTCTCGGCGTGTGCCCGGGGCGTTTGGAACCGTTCATACGACGGGTAACAAGCCGAGCGATGACGAAATGCGGCAGCAAGGGAAATTCCATCTGCGGGCCTCCCCGGAGGAGACACATCTATGGACAACATGCAATGCAACCGTGTCGAGAGCAATTCTCTGGATGACTTCGCGAAGGTGATGAACTGCAAAGGAACCCCTTGTTTCTCACGAGACAACGAAGGATCGCGAATCAACCTGAATCAGGAAGATGTCAAAAACGGGCTTGGCCAACTGGTGTTGACGGTGGTTAAGCTGCTCCACGAACTTCTGGAGCGTCAGGCAATCCGTCGCATGGAAACCGGTTCCCTTTCAGATGGACAGATAGAAAGGCTCGGTGTGACTCTGATGCGCCAGGCGCAGGAAATAGAGCGACTCCGCAAAGACTTCGGCCTGGAAGAAGAAGACTTGAATCTCGACCTCGGACCCCTTGGAAAACTTCTGTAGGGAGGCCATGATGTCCATACAACGCTCCGCTCGTCATTCGATTGAGAGCACCAATCTTGCCGACCTTCTCGAGAGAATATTGGACAAAGGAATCGTCATCGCCGGCGATATTAAGATCAAGCTCGTGGATGTGGAACTCCTTACGGTTCAAATAAGACTCGTGGTTTGTTCGGTGGACAAAGCGAAAGAGATCGGCCTGGATTGGTGGGTCAACAACCCGGCCTTTCAGAAACAATCAATAGAGGCTTAGTATCTGTCCCAAAACAAACCTTGCAAGTTGATTCCGCGTTTTCGGGGGACACGATTCCGAGTATTGTGAAATAGCATAGGGCCGTTCGCAAAATCGGATCATGTCCCCGATTGCCGGCGGCCCCCATGGCATCGAGCGTGGTCCCGGCAACCCATAACTCCGGACTTCAACCCGGTTGGATACCGCACTCACCCTCAACACTTCAGCCGGAGAATATACAATGCCTGAAAAGGACCTGCCAAGTTTCGATTCCGTCGATGAGAATGAAACCGCTCCCGACCACTCGCCGACAACCGGTTTAGGGACCCAGACAATCGACCTGAGCAACCTGTTCAGCTCGGGAGTGTATTCTTCAGGCACATTTGATCTCAGTGTGGCCTCCACTTCCTTCGGCCGTCTCCTGGATGCGCTCCCCGTGCCCGCCATTCTCATCGATGAGTCAAATACAGTGGTCTTCTCCAATCACGGGTGCGCAAAACTCACCTCGGACTACCAGGACATGTACGGCGTTTCGTTTCTGGACTTCCTCCCGAGACCTTCGGACTTGGAAAAAGCTCAGGTTCTTGCCGACAAGACTCTTGCCCTGCTGGAAAGAGTGTTCAGGACCAGACGGCCTCTGACTGCCGAGGCCATTCTGGAAATCCACAGGAAGAGAATTTGGGCGCGACTGAATCTCAGAGCCGTTAGAATTGCATCGGAACGGTACGTGTTGGTGCTTATTGATGACGTGACCTCCGAAAAGAAACAACTGGAACTGAACAGAAGACGAGACAAGGAATCCGAAGAAATGCGCCGCAACCTCGAGGCGCTGGTTGACATGGCCAATTCGGAGCTGTCGGCCATTAACGCGCAGTTACGATCCGAGATTACCGATCACTTGAGAACTCAAAGTCAACTGAGAGTGGAAAGGCAAAAATGCAGTATGTTGGCACAGATATCTGAATTGGCCACTGCGGTGGCGGCTCCGGACGGAATCTTCCAATCTATGGACCCCAGATTTGAGAAACTCTGCGGATATGAATTGCACGAAGTTCCGAACCTACGGGAGTTGATGATTGGCAGCCGGGACGATGCGGATTCCCCGAATGAAACGTCTCAAGCGTGGCTGGACGGCCTGGATGGAGCCATGGATCAGGGTACTACAGCCGCGGCGGCTTGTGCGCTCGCCTGTCGCGATTCCACAAGCCGAGGAATCCGTGTGAAAGGACTAAGATTGGAGGACGGCAATTATTTCATTGCCTGCCAAGAGGAATAGAGTCAAGGCCGACGGCCTTTGAACCGATCTCCAACGAACTCCGTTCAGTCGTGATTGATCTTTCGTAGGATCTCCATGACCTCCTCATGAACAAACGGTTTGGAGATGAAGGCCGATATGAATCCATTATCCAAAGCTTCGCGGATGTCCACATCATCGGTGTAATAATAGCCCGACATCATAACGATATTCACTGAACTGTCGATGGCTTTCATTCTTCTCGCCAGGTCCAGTCCGTCCATGTCCGTGAGTTTGACATCCAGCATGGCAATATCAAACCTCGTGGTCTCTACCAAACGCAATGCCTCTTCACCCGTTTGGGCGACTCTCATATCGAAGAGATCTCCCCCAATCAGATTTGTCAAAACCCAGCACATGTCGGGCTCGTCATCGACAATCAGTACAATCAGCCGTCGCTTTTCCATATTGAGTAACCTCAGGATCATAGTAGCGGTAAGTAAACGGTGAAGATTGTGCCTTCACCCTCTACACTCTGGACCTCAATGTTTCCCAAGTGCTCCTTTACAATCGAGTAGCATATGGAAAGCCCCAATCCTGTGCCCTTTCCCACGGGGGAAAGCGTGAAAAAGGGGTCGAATATCTTTTCAAGATGGTCGGGAGAGATTCCACACCCCGAGTCTTCGATTGAAACCAATGCGCCTCCTTGGCCGGGCCTGGCGGAAACGTTCAGGGTACCTCCTTCGGGCATTGAATTGAACGCATTGAGGAACAGATTCACAAACATCTGCTGAAGCAGATTCGGATTGCCATAGACGGCCATTGGCATGTCGGAAAACTCCGACTTGACTACGATCTTCCCGATCTTTGCCTGGTTGGAAACAAGCTGGAGGGCATCCTTGACAACATTAACAATATCAATGGGATTCATTTCCGAAGTGGAAGACGGGCGTGCAAATCTAAGCAGATTCTCTATTATGGATGATGCCTTGTTGATGCCGTCAAGAATTCTCGAAACACACTCTTTGAGGAACTCCCGGTCGATCTCGGAATTTTTCAAGAACTGTGCCGCCGAAGAGCATACGGCGAGGGGATTCCTGATTTCGTGAGCTATTCCGCCGGCCATGACCCCCAGTGCTGCAAGCTTCTGCGATTGGAGAAGCTGCATCTCGAGTTTTCGATGTTCGCTCAGATCCCGTCCTACCGCCACCACTCCCACGGGCTCTCCGCGTTCATCTTCCATTGAGGAAAAGACCCAACTGATGGGAATACTGGTTCCGCTCTTGGTGAGGAGATCCCACTCACCCGTTTGAGGGCTGTCGACAACCCTCAGCTCGCTGAAAACCTTCCTGAGAGCTTCACTCGCTTCGGGAACACAACGTTCGAAGAAGGACTTTCCTTTTACTTGCCACGAAGGATAGTGCGTAAGACGCTCGGCCGCCGTGTTCCAGGTCAGCACGATTCCCTCGGAATCCGTCGATAGGACCACATCTCTGGCACTTTCCACCACACTGGCCAGGTGCCGCTCCACTCGACGGACCTCTTCGCTCAATCTCACCTGCTCGGTAACATCGTCCATCAGCAAGATAATCAGTTCGACGTCGCCGCGCCACGCGAAAGGAAGAATGCTGTAATAGTATGTCCGAATCGGTATACCCGGAGCACGGTATGTCATCCTGTCGCCTCTAATTGCTTTGTTCTTAGCGAAAACCTCGCGGACCTTGCTGGTTATATCGATGTGCTCGATGATGGCCTCGGGAAGCACTTGATCCAGTTTCTGTCCCGTCACATCCTGCTGACGCCGCCGGCTCTTGGTAATGAAATTGCGGTTCGCAAATACTACCCTCAGATCTCTGTTGATCAAGAGCACGGATGACGGGATTGACTCAAGAAACATTCCGAACATGTCTTCGTAACGATGCGGGTCGTCTCCCGCCAACAGCTCCAAACTTGTCATACCCATGGCATCTTTACCCCCTTGTCTCCCGAAAGTCCGGTTGATAACGTGCAGCAGTCCTAAGGGTTTGTCACACAATAAACCCGTCATCTTTCCGACTTGCTATCCCGGCCTTGAAAGACCGGTCTACTATCATACTGTCCCTCCGGGACGTGCAAGATCGCTTGCCCCGGAGGGGCTACTGAGAGTAGCCCGGTACT
>JAZDHD010000171.1:0-23254 GCA_043806215.1 Pseudomonadota bacterium
CAAGAACAGAATCACCCGGTGTTTTCGACCGACCGACTCTCAAAATCGACCCGGTCCCCCGTCCGAACCTCTCCACCCACAATGACCCGTGCAAAAACGCCCTGCTCGGGCATAATACACTCGCCTATCGTGTGGTAGATCGCACATCGGGTGTGGCATTCCTTTCCGATCTGCGTGATTTCCAGGATCGCCGACCCGCCGACCCGTATGCGGTCTCCGATCTTCACCGAACCCAAGTCAAAGTCACTGGTGGTAAGATTCTCCGCGAAACTGCCGGGTCCCACTTCCAGGCCCTTACCCTTCATGGTGTCGATCTGCTCCGTGGAGAGAAGGGACACCTGTCGATGCCAATCACCACCATGGGCGTCTCCGCGAAGTCCGTATCCAACATCCAGGAAACCCGACCCAACGTCCGACTTCGGAGTTCCCTTGTGTTTGCTTGTGCATACTGCCGCGATCTTTCCGTGTGCCATGTTGTCTTCCGCTTTCTCATTAAGGTTAAGGTGCGTTCATATTGTACGAGTAATCTTGTAGGAAATATGGCCCCACTTTTGCCTACCGCCTTTGACGAGCACGGACGTTTCATTCTCTCGGGACAACGTTAACAATACAACTTAATCTGAAACTGTCGGAGTCGTCAGATGCCCCCCTTTAGTAAAGGGGGGTTAGGGGGGATTTTTCTGATTCATAAATCCCCCCAGCCCCCTTTTTCAAAGGGGGTAGGAGGAAATGTCCTTCAGGATAGGTGTCCTCCTGACCAAGGACATAAAAGTTAACGCCTATGGGCCTTCGCCGGGAAGACGACGGGCAGGGACGCCCGTCCCACGATGTACGGCGGACTTGGTCACTGTCTTCCGTAGCCCGGGCCTCCGTGCCCGGATATTGCTCTTGCCGGCACGCAACATGGCAGCGAGACGGAAATATGTGCCCGAACTTATGAAATGCCGCACCAAGTTTCTGTCCCAAAACAAACCTTGCAAGTAGATTCCGCGTTTTGGGGGGACACGAAAACGCCAGTGAAGTACCAATCGAGGGACTCTCCACAGATCGACGCGCCGGCGGGTTTCAAATCCACCCGTGATCCTTGTACCATCGTCCGGTTTTCCCCACGGCTTCGGCCAAGGGAGTGCGCGGTTTCCAGCCGATCTCCGCGTACGCTTTCTCCGAAGAACATACCCATGCACGCTGCCTCATTTCCTCGAACTTCTCCGATCTGAACAGAGCGGCAGAACCCCGGATGCGGCCGCTCAGATCGCCTGCAAGCGCGGCCAGTTTCA
This sequence comes from Pseudomonadota bacterium, assembly GCA_043806215.1. Lineage (GTDB taxonomy): Bacteria > Desulfobacterota > Desulfomonilia > Desulfomonilales > Desulfomonilaceae > JAVHLK01. The sequence goes on from JAZDHD010000171.1 coordinate 1,278, forward strand.
GCACGGACAGGGGAACGGGGACGGCGAGGGCGTGAAAACCGAGCACCCGTGCGACGAGCAATGCGAACTCTCTCCAAATGACCGGCTCCGGATTTGCCAGGAAGTAGCACCCGCCCTCGGCATCCGGTGCCAAGGCCGCACCGAGTATGCCTTCCACAAGATCTTCCACGTAGACTATGCCGACCAATCTGTCCGGACCTGCAATGCACGGCGCCAACCTGTAGCGGGCGCATTTGAACAAGCCCAACACGTCCCGGTCTCTGGGGCCGAAGACGGTGGGGGGCCTGACGACGGTGACGGGCAACCGGCCGCTGAACTCCATGGCCGTCCGTTCGCCTTCAAGCTTTGAACGGCCGTAGTGCGACACGGGGCGAGGAGGGTCTGATTCCAGGCAACATGTGCCGTCGTCGGGGGACGGTCCGGAGACGGCCTGGGAACTGACCAGGACGAACCGTTTCAGAGCATCCGCGCCCTGAACCCGGAGAATGCTCTCCAGCAGTTGTCGGGTGAACGCGACATTTGCCCGGTAGTATTCATCATAGTCCAGAGCCCTTGTGGCCCCCGCCGCATGAATGACGTAATCGAAAGGAGGCCCCTGGGAGAGTTCCGACTCCAATTGATCGAGCCCGACGACGCGCGCCGGGATTCCTTCGAGATGCTTCACCGAGGAGATGTTCCGCACCGGGCATACCACGTCGTACCCGCGGGAGATCAGGAGTTCGGCCATGTGGCTTCCTACAAACCCCGTTCCGCCTGTGACCAAGAAGCGCATGAATAAGATACCCTTTCGGTTTGACTCTCGACTCATTTCCGTCGGTCTCTGTACCACTAATCCCCATCATCTTGTAGTACCGTGAAGATCTCTGCGAAAATTGGTTCCTGCATTGCGGCCGGCTTGCACCCGGCGCCTGGGAACCAGGAGCAACGTCCGGATCCCCTGCGTCGTACCATGGTACTTGCGAATCTCAAGGTCGTGCGTGACCGCGGTGTCTGCAATCGCCATTTGGTTGCGGTTCTAACCGCTTTTGTGGTAGAGCCGGGCTAGATTGTCGACGGGAATTCCGAGAAAATGCCCAAGCAGCACCAGCTGGTTAATCACCGTAGTCCTCCAAATTCCAAGATTCCGCCAACGCCGTGCCGATGTGAGAACCGCCGCAGCGGGCATCTTCAGTCGGCCGAGCTTCCTCAGCTTTCGAACGAACTCGAGATCTTCCAGCAACGGCATTTCGGGAAAACCGCCGATTCGGTCAAAGGCTTCCTTGCGGAGAAAGATGGCTTGATCGCCATAGGGCATCCGCATCCTTGCGGATCGAAAATTCGCCAGGCGTTCGATGACCCGCAAACCAAAGAAATTTGCGTCTATGCGCAGGCGAAATGCTCCCCCCACGACATCGGGCGAAGCCAACGCATCGAGCACATGATCGTACCAGCCGTCGGGAAGCACCGTGTCTGCATGGAGGAACAGGAGTATTTCGCCGGATGCGCGGGATGCCCCGGCGTTCATCTGACTGCCGCGGCCTGCCCGCGATTGGAACACATCCACTCCGTCGGCCTGTAAGATATTGAGCGTTTGATCCGTGCTTCCCCCGTCCACAACGATGATTTCCGCCCGGTCCTCCGACAGTGCCGAGGCCAACGAGTGACGGATATGGTCTTCCTCGTTAAGTGTCGGAATGATAACCGAGACCACGGGGTCCGGCCCACTGCAAGGCCGACGTTGTCCCCGGGCCGCTGCTTCCATCAGCGAGGCATTCAACCGATGGATGTCCTCGGGCCTATCCACGTCGTGCAGGGTGTCCAGCAGTGCAACGGACAGCCCCAGGTCCTTGGCGATGCGCAGCGAGGTTTCCAAGACTTCCTCCGTTCCCCAGGGTACTCCGGTGAAAAGTTCCGGATGCGGTCGCCGCGCCCCTATCAAATAGTATCCGCCATCGGCAGCCGGCCCGACCGCGACGTCGTGACTCTCCAAACGGCGAAAGGCTTGCTCGACAACGGCGGCCGACAGGTCGGGGCAATCCGTTCCGACGATTACCGTGCGGTCCGTCCCGTCGCGAAACGATTTCCGGAAGGCATTGAGCATCCGGAGGCCCAAGTCTCCATCACCCTGGGGGACGTAAGTCAAATCGCACCCGAGCCACTGTTCCATATACGACGCGTCGTCTCCGTCATGGAAGACCTCGACCGCGGTCCATCCCTTTCGAATGAGACGGCGCATAGAGCTGACGGTCAATTCGGTCATGCGGCGATGAAGATCCGCAGCTCCTTCCGGACCCAGCAAAGGAATCAATCTGGTCTTGGTGCGGCCGGGTTCCGGGTAACGAGTGAAAATGATCAGCTTCCGTTCCGCGCACCCCGGCGCAGTCCCGGCCTGCGATCCAAAGGCTGCAATGGCGATTGTCCCAAGGATCTTCGTACCCGCACCGACGACCCCTCTCAGCGTTCCGGACACCTTGGATTTCCCGATCCTGCGGCGATAGGAAACCGGCACCTCCAGAACCCTCAATCCGCCCTTGGCGGCCTTTATCTGCATCTCCACGGTCCATCCGTAGTCGGGATCCCGCATTTGGAGCCGTTGGAGCGCACCGTACCCGACGGCACGGAAAGGGCCCAAGTCCGTAAACCTTATGCCCCAGAAAACCCTGATCAGCCAACAGGCCTGCCCTCGGCTCCTTGCTCCACGAAGCGGTCCGTCTTGGCGTCGATTATAGCACGTTGGTCATGAAAAGGGGGCGGCGTCCAGGCGTTGCCGGCGGGGGCTCGTGGAGAACGGACCGGAAGCGAAGTGCGCACACCTGAAATAGACGGCCTGCGCGCCCGGCCCTGCGCATCGGGGCTTTTTCTCTTGACAGTCATACGACGGTGATTTACGATTGTACGATTATGGAGTGGAGAGTACCACTCCTGCGGAGGTGTTTTACTCTATGGCCGTAAGAATCCGTTTGGCACGGCATGGTGCCAAGAAAAAGCCTTTTTACCGAGTAGTTGCGGCAAACGGCAGCTTCCCCCGGGACGGTCGGTTTCTGGAAGTTCTGGGCACGTACGATCCGAGAAACAAGGCCGGCGGACTGAACCTGGAAGTCGATAAGCTCCGGCAGTGGATCTCAAAGGGTGCCGAGGTTTCCGACACCGTACGGAAGATCATGAGACAATCGGAAAGAACAAAAAGTGCCAACCCAAGTGAGACTGCCGAGTAGCGAACGGCAACCAAGACTCAATACGGGAGAGGAGGTTTTCAGGCAGGTGCACGGGTTTCCTCCCGGAAGGGTCGCCCGGCGGCACTGTCTTTCGGGTTGTGTCGGTCCTTTAGATGCCGTCCTCGCTTTCCCGGGATACCCTTCAATTTGGAGAAAGAGAGGGATCGCATGAAAGAGCTGATCGAGTACATTGCAAAGGCCCTCGTGGACAATCCCGACGAAGTCTCCGTTTCGGAAGTTGAAGGCGAGATCACATCAGTGATCGAATTGAAGGTAGCGAAACCGGACCTCGGAAAAGTTATCGGAAAACAGGGCCGGACTGCCAGGGCAATGAGGACGATATTGAGTGCGGCTTCTACGAAGATGAGGAAGCGGGCCGTGCTCGAGATATTGGAATAGCCCTCGGAGTAAGGCGTGGTAAGCGTGCTCGACGAGCGGCCCGAGTGTGATGGGATATGGCCTCGAAAAGGCTCGTAGTGATAGGAAAGGCTCTCAAACCCTTCGGTATCAGGGGAGAGATAAGGATCCGGACGTTTACTGAATCGCTTTACGCATTCGAGAGATCTTCGACCCTTTTCTTCGACCAATCCCCGTACCAAGTCGCGGGCATCCGCCAGCATAAGGGAAGCCTCCTCGTGAGCCTCGAGGGCGTCGACACGCCGGAAACGGCTTCGGAGCTCTCCGGCCGGTTGGTGAAAACCGGCGAAGAGAACCTGCCGCCGAAAGCGGATGACGAATACTACTGGTTCGAGCTCATAGGAATGGGCGTCAGGACCAAGGATGGAGACGACCTCGGACAAGTCGTTCAGATCATACCCACCGGCGCCAACGACGTGTTGAGCGTTGAAGGAGATTTCGGCGAGGTCCTTCTCCCGATGATCCATGATGTGGTGTTGGAGGTGGACTTCCTCACGGGTATCATAGTTGTAGATCCTCTTGACGGACTGATTCCTCATGCTTGACATAAGGGTCCTCACGATTTTTCCGGGGGTATTCGAGTCTTTTCTCTCCTTCGGAAATCCTGCCCGGGCAATCGACCGAGGGTTTCTGCACGTTGAAACCGTTGATCTAAGGGACTTCGCCGAGGATCGGCACCGCACGACGGATGATTATCCCTTCGGCGGCGGAACGGGTATGATCATGAAGCCTGAGCCGGTCGTAAGGGGTTTGCGGCATACGTGCGGACTTCTGGCCAATCCAAGGGTGCTGTTGATGACCCCCCAGGGGCGCCTTTTCGATCAGGCAGCGGCGGAGCAGTTGGCCGGAGTTCAAGAGATCGTCTTCGTCTGCGGTCGGTACGAGGGTATCGACGAGCGGGTGAGATTCTTCGTGCATGAAGAAATCTCCGTGGGCGATTACATTTTGTCCGGCGGCGAAATAGCCGCGATGATTGTAATCGATGCCGTCATCAGGCTCGTTCCGGGAGTCTTGGGAGCGGACAGCCACATCGAGGGCGAATCCTTCTACGGCGGCCTGTTGGAGTACCCTCAGTACACGAGGCCCCGGAACTTCGAGGGCATGGCGGTACCGGAGGTGCTTCTCGAGGGCGATCATGAGAGGATCCGGCGATGGCGGAGGAAACAGTCCCTGGCGAGAACGCTGGCCAGACGGCCGGATCTCCTGCATGAGCGCGCAATGGATGCTGAAGAGGAGAAGCTCCTCGAAGAAATTAGATCGGAAATATTTCTAGGGTCTATGGAGAATGACCATGAATGTGTTGGATCAGATTGAAAAAGAGCAGATGCGTTTGGACCTCCCTCAGTTCAGAGCGGGCGATACCGTTAAGGTGCACGTTCGGATCGTGGAAGGGACGCGGGAGCGTATACAGGTGTTCGAAGGGGTGGTCATAGCAATTAATAGGAAGGGGAGCGGCACCAGCTTTACCGTCCGAAAAGTGTCCTACGGCATCGGCGTGGAACGGGTATTTCCCCTGCATTCCCCCATGATCGACAAAATAGAACTCGTTGTCCGCGGCCGGGTGCGTCGGGCCAAGATATACTATCTGCGGAAACTTCGAGGCAAGGCGGCCAGGATCAAGGAACGGGTCTATCGCCCGGACGCCGGCCGGCGGGCGTGACGAGAGCCTTCACCCATGGGGCGGACGATCAGGGAGCGGACTTTTCCGTCGAGACAATTCGAGGAGGAGGCAGAGGCTTTGGGGGCGCGGCGTATAGCCGGGATCGACGAGGCCGGCCGCGGCCCGTTGGCCGGACCGGTGGTGGCCGCCGCGGTGGTCCTGTCGCGTGACGATATCATCCCCGGGCTGAATGACTCGAAACTCCTCTCCGAGGCCGCCCGGGACAAACTTTTCGCGGCCATTCAGGCCACATCGCGGGCTGCTGGCGTCGGCATCGTCCCACCCGAAGTCATCGACGAAATCAACATTCTCGAGGCAACAAGGGTCGCCATGACCAAAGCGGTCCGGGAGATCGATCCCGCACCGGATTATCTTCTTATAGACGGCCCGCTGTCGTTGGACCTGGATATTCCGCAAACAGGGATCATAAAGGGGGACCGCAAGAGCACATCCATTGCGGCCGCAAGTATTGTGGCCAAGGTGACCAGAGACCGCATCATGAAGGAGCTCCACCGCCGGTATCCAATGTACGGATTTGACCGACACAAGGGCTACGGAACCGCGGCTCATCGCAGAGCGCTCGTGGAATACGGGCCATGCCCGGCGCACCGCTTGTGCTTCAAAGGAGTCCGAACGTGAGGAATATATCGGTCACCGGTGGGATCGGAAGTTTTCAAACGGCATCAAGCGCACGTCCGGTGTCTTTGAAAGACCCCGCACCCTGAATGTGGTCGTGAGAATCTTTCCATTCTTGGTTACCAGATTACCGAACAGCCCCGCGAAGATCTTGTCGAACCCCACCAACGGCGAGACGTCCACCTGAAAATCCACCCTGTCTTGGTCGCTGAAGTACATCCCCGATGCGGTTATCCTGGCCGCGTCGGATATGAGCATCATGTCTCTGAACTTCCACTTGGTGTCAAATATATTCATGTTCCAGGTGAGACTTTGGAATGGAAGTCCTTGCTGAATGATATCGGGTAGGCGGCCTCTCATGATGGAACCCAGGTTGATCAAAGAGAAGAGCTTCGACAGTATGTCGAATTTGTTTATCTTGCCGTCATGAACCCGTACCTCGATATTTCCGGTCTTGTTTACGCCGTTATTGGCCCGGCCGCTACTAATGTTCCACTGCAGCTTTCCTTTCAGAGCAGCGTCCCCTTCAACCCGCAACCAGTCGGGATCGGACATCATCAGGCTTTCCATGCGGAGCCGGTCCGCTTGAAGATCCAGGACAAGGGGTGCCTTGGTGCCCGGTCGTATGTCGAAAAGCCCGGTCCCCCTCACAGTACCGTCGGCAATGTTGACCTGCCAACCGGCAACCTCGAGCAAACCGTCCTTGCCTTCGATGTTGGCCCGGAAATTGGAAAACGTTCGTAACTGCGTCTTTCCTTTTGCGGCGCTCAAGAATCCTTTGCCCGAGCTTCGGGCCAAGAATCCGATTGCCGCATTGGCTTGGATCCACTCGCCCCAGGTAAAGGGACTGACGTAGCCGCGAGGTGCCTCAAAGTCCGTGGTGTCGAGAAATGAGAAGATAAGTGACACGTCAGTCTTTGGATGGTCGAATCCTGTCGCAGTGAAGGTGCCCGAGAAGACGGAACTCCCGATCCTTGCCCTATCGACGGTTAGGTGAAACGTCTTTCCTTTTTGTCGCAATGTCGCGACCATCCCCACGGTTGGTTTGTGAAAACCGGGAATTCTCAGAGACACGTGAGTGAATTGAAGTCCCGCATCGAAATCCGGTTTTCCGGAGTCTCCGATCCTAATGGCAGCGTCTCCTTCTATGCGCCCTCCCGGCTGCAGTTCGAGAGACGAATGGATGAACGGGACCAACACCCTTGTCGGAATGCCCTTGGGTGGGAGATTGACGGATATAAGAGTCCTTCCCTCGCGGTCTATCTTGGCATTGGCGGCAATGCGGTTTTCCGGAAGGATGAGGGAAGCCTCTTCCACTACCAGTCCGGCAGGGTTTGCAGATCCCGAAGCTTCGATCTTGAGAGGCGTCCCGGATTTCTTTCCGATTATCGAACCAAACGTCAATGCCGTGTTCTTGAGATCCACTCCAATGGAAAAATCGAGATGAGGCACTTTCCCCTTGAGGCCTATCACTATGGGAAGGCTGCCTGCAATGTCCCAGCCGTTGGGAAGTCGGCACAATTTTTTCCCGTCACGGGGGGTGAGCTTCACGTCGCACGTCAGGTCCACATGGTTTTCGGCCACACTTCCCTTTAAGACGGCAGGGCTTCCCCCGACCAGGCCTCCCATCTCCGAGACGATGATTCCATTCCTCCGGAACCTCATGGAACCATTGAACTTTGTCAGAGAAAGGGGGAATCCGGCAAAACCGCACTGAAAGTCCTCCAGGGCAATCTTTCCCTTCATACTGGGCCGGTGCAGGTCGCCCTTCAAGTCCAGAGTGACCGAGACTCCGCCCTTCGGTCCAATGACCTGCTTCAGCCAGGGTTTGAAGCTGCCGGAAAACGCGTTGCTTGTCAGGAGGGGGTAGAGATCCTGTGCGAGAGCTTTGATCGAAATAAACAGGTCGGCCGAGGGCCTGGCCCTCAAGTTCACGATTGAGCCGTTGAGCACGATGGGGGAACTGCCGATGGTCAAGCTTATCCCTTTGAAAATCATCTCATCCGCGTTCACATGGACTGTCCCGTCGGCGTTTTCGACGGGCAAACCAAGTCCCGGGATAAAACCCGAAACGCCGTCGAGAACAGCTTCCAATGCCACGGTGCCGCGGAGGCTTGGCTTGCGCATGAATTCCCATATCTTCCCGCTCCAAGCGCCCCCCGTGACTTGCACACGGCCTTTGAGACCTGCCCGGACCAACTGGTTCCGCTCTTCCGGAGGAAGGAGATTGAGGGGTACGAGGGGGAAGATCTTCTTCAGATCTATGTCTGCATTTCCCAAGGCAACCGTGAGCGTGGCATCTTCACTGAAGATTTTGCCCAGTCTGGCTTCTCCCGAGATGCTGAGCCCGGGCAACCGCGCCTTCGGCAAATCGATTTGGATGGAGTCGCCAAAACCGTCCAAGGCGAATTCCGCCGATGCATGGTTAACAGGCACATCCCCGCCAAACACTCTGTCCCGCGAAATGACCGCCCGAGACACTTCGCCCCCCCCCCGAACCGTCAACCTCCGGTTTTCGCCGTTGATGTTCAGGGTCAAATTCACTGCGCCCGCCGAAAACGGGAGTTCCTGCCCATACCACATGCCGACGGTCCTTAGAGCCGTCAGCGGGCAGCCCGTCAGTCTTACGCGGCACCGCCCCTTCCAACCCTTGCGCGCCGGCGGAGCTGATTCCAGCGAACCGGAGAATTCCAGCAAGCCCGTTTGTCCGGCCGCGGATAGTTCACCCTGAGCGGCAAGACTTCCCACGCGGCTCTTGGTTAGGTCCTTCGCGCGTACCTCGAACCGTGAAAGAACACATCCCCCGTTTCCGGCACTACCTTCACGGCCGGCGGCCGAGATGCGGGCTTCAATGACCTCGAGGGTCCTGACGAAGAGCCTACCCAGGATGAAGTTTCCGATTGGTGAGCCGGAGCGGAAGCCCTGCACCGAGGAAACGAAACGGGGTCCTACGCTCACCGAAGGCCTGGAAAACCTCGCCCGGTTTATGGTGATCGATCCACGCCATGCAGTCCCGGCGTCTATTTCCAAGAAAACGGCAGGAATGGAGAGAAGGGAATCCGGGTCGGCTCCATCGGCGATCTTGACGTTGGTGAAAGTCATTCTCGCTTTGCCGAGCGACACCCACTCGAGGTCTGCCGACGAGTACGCCACGCTCTTCCCGACGGCCGACTCTATTCTCGGGATCAAGACCCGGGCCGCTGTGTTGCCGTCAAGACCCAGCCGGACGTACAGCGCAAGGATGACGACAAGAAGAAAGATCGGAAGCAGAACCGGGACCGACCTCCAGGCTATGTACCGAATGATTCGCAATGGAGTGGATGAACTGTTTGTCTGCTTCCTCATTCCCATGTTGCCGAGTTTCGTGTCGTCGGCCCGGTCTCCGCGGCAAAGCCGCGGGGACCTTATATCAATCCGGCGTCATAGTTGCAATGACCCGACAAGGCCGACCACTGAGCCTTAGTGTCTGTCCCAAAACAAACCTTGCAAGTTGGCAATCCGGGGACACGATTCCGAATTTTGCGAGGTCGCATGGCGCCGTTCGCAAAATCGGATCATGTCCCCGATTGCCGGCGGCCCCCACGGCTATGCCATTAGACCGAGAGGCCGGAGGTATGATGGGTCTATTTGGTGACAGACCCTTAGTGCCCCGTGGCAGAAGTACGGTGTCGTATTCAAGGCAACGGTCCCTGCTTTGGTAGCGCCGGCCTCCCCGCGTTCCGCGGGGTATTCTTTAGTAGAAACAACGTACTATCTCTCGCCCGGCAGCGCCGGGACGCTACCGCATGTTTACAGAATGAGTGACCGTATTTACGCCAAGGAGCTTAGTGGTACGTTTCCCAAACCCCAATGATTCGGGGATCACAACTGATCATGACAGCCCCCGGGACTCCGAGCCGAAGACCGGGCAGAGCCCGGCGGATAGGCATTCCCAGGCAGCAGCCTGGGAACGAGAGGGAATAAGGTCGCACATTTTCGTCTCGCTGCCGGCTCCGGTGCCGGCAAGAACAAGATCCGGGCACGGAGGCCCGGGCTACGAAGGACCGTCATGAAGCCTTAGACCTGTTTCGTGGGGTCCCGCGGAACGCGGGATGCCCGTCATCTTCAAAGGCGGGCGCCGCCCGCCGTCTTCCCGGCGCAGGCCGGGAACCAGTCTTGTTTTTCCGGACCCCGGCCTAGTGGGACAGTCCCGCGCCCCGCGGGACTGTCGACGGGCAAGCTGCCCGTCCCACGAAAGACCACGGGACGCCCTCTTCAGTGGCACCGGCATCCTGGCGGTCGTCTTCCAGACTAAGCGTCACGAAAGTCTTTCACGGCCCGGCACTTCCTGCAGGACATGCCGGAATAATCCCCCCCCCTGCCTCCCTTTACAAAAGGGCGGCAGGTATGGGTTCTCCCGATTGCCAAGCAGGGGCAAGGGACGCCCCACGCAAACGGAGAAAATATGCGGCTTGGAGTGTACCTGCGACTGAGCCGGCCGGCGTTGGACGCGACCTTGGGGAAACTATGGCCGAGTCTTCTTCTTCAGCCTGGAGATCTTTCTCCGTAAAATGTTCAGTTGCGTCCGGGACGCCCCCTCACTCCGCCGTTCAGCTCTGCCTTTCCGCAGATCCGACAGTTTTGCCTTGATATTCCGGATGCTTGTCGATGCCTTCTTTTCCGGTGTAGGAATGCCTTTTTCCTTTCTCAGAAAATCGATGATCTCCTCCTTATTCATTCCATGAATACCCTGGATGTTCGGAACCTTGAGGGCCTCGTCACGAAGTTCTTTGATTGTCCAGCCTTCCAAGGGCTTCTCTTTCTTGCCCTTTTGCTCTTTCTTCTTTTCTGCCATCTCTCCTCCTGAAGCAGTGTGATTGTTTCACACGACGACCGATTATGGACAAAAAATCTTCTTAATTCAACTGTATTCGAAACGCGGCCAGAGGCCCGGGGAAACCTTGATGTACAGATATAGCGGCCGTATACTTGATGTGTGGGTGGTGTGAAGAAAGTCAGTTTCCTGAAACCGCCCCTGATCGGACTCATCGCACCCTCTCTATGGCCGGCCACACCTTCTTCACTGCGGCCATGCACCTCCGGCTGATCTCTTGAAGCTCAGGGCTCAGGCGCGGATTACTGCGCCGGAATTTCACAATCTCCAGTCCAAGCTCGCCCATAAGCTCAGACCCCGTTGTCCAAGCTGTTTCATGCAGCAGGCTGTGAAGGACTTGCGCAACCTGCACGTGACCTTCGGCTCGGAGCGTGGAAATCAATTTATCGAATTCGGCGTAGGGTTCGGGATCGGTCACTCGTGTCGCTCGGCGTTTTCTCCGGGGGGCCTGCCCCGCTTCAAGGGCACGCTTCTTCTTCATGTGATTGGAATAACCCGTGGTGAACGCGACGCCCGAAACCAAGATGCAGAGTTCCACTCCACGGAAGAACCACTCTCCCAACTGCGGGCCATACGGCTTGGCCGCGTTGAGCAGAGTGTTGGCCAAGAATACCATTCCCCACACTCCCGTCACCGTGTAGCAGCTCCGAATGAAGGCCGGGGCATCCCACAACTCCTTCGGCACATGGTCACGGGCATAACTCTCCGTGAACGGCCGAGCGATCACAATGGAGACCAGGGCGGCCATGAACAGAGTCCCGCTTGCCAGAATGCCCAAGTACCTGATCACCCACAGGTTCTTGAGCAAGACCACGGCGACCAGGGCAAAAGCGAAGAAGACCACCCCTGCCCACAAGATGAGTCCCCGATGAAGTCCCGTGATTCCCATAATGATCACCAGCCCGGCCGCAGTGCAGATTCCTATCTGGAGACTCATCATCGAATGGCCGGAGGAGATTATCCAAAACGCTATCCAAGGCGCAAAAGCCAACAACAGTTTGAGTGCCTCCATACTTTCCTTCCTCGGACGACCCCGGTTTGATCGGCCGCCATGGAAACGCCGGCCCAAAATTGCCTTCGAGGGCGGGCGGACCCCTAGTCCCGCGGCAGCCCACGCTCAAATGCTCGAAGAGCCTCCCAGGGCGTGTCGTGTTGTCCGACTACGTCTCTGTTGGGGCCGTGAACGAGCCATGCCGATTGGTCTTCGTCCCACTCCACCGCGACGTCAAATCCGGAGTAAAAGACAGGTTGAACCTCCTGGAAAGGGACAATAAGCCATTGGTTGTCGTCATGGACGAGGACGTTGCCCCGGACGTCCCAGGAATAAACGCCCTGAGGTACGCCCCACTCATCGGGTCCGAACACCGGGAGATTGGTCCAATCCTTTCCCGATAGGCCGGTGATGGATTGGAAATCAGCCGTACTTGGGCCCGATTCGCAGGCCGTCACTGCCTCGTTCAGTATTGCGCACAGATCATCGAGGCTCTGGGCCCTCATTATTCTCTTCTTCCACTCCGTCATGCTCACGACCACTCTCTCAGCCGACCGGGCGTATCGGTCCGGCGACCCTTGGGTTTCCTGCCGCTTAGTGCTCGGATTCCGAAATACGGTGTCGTATCCAAGGCAGCAAGCCTGCTTTGGCAGCGCCAGCCTCCCCGCGTTCCGCGGGGTATTCTTCAGTGGAACCACCGTACTATCTGTCGCCCGGCAGCGACGCCGGGACGCTGCCGCGTGTTTACAGAATGTGCAACCGTATTTACGCCACGGAGCGCTTTTGGAGAATGCGTTGCGCGACTCTCAAGAACCTATTCCTTAGTGCTCGGTTTCCCAAATACGGTCGCACATTTTCGTAGGATGTGGTGAATCCCGCTCTCAGCGGGATGAACCGCATCGTTCGCGGTGTTTTCTCGACAGATGCGGTTCGCTTCGCTCACCATATCCGGGGCTGAATAAGGTCGCACAATCTGAACCGTCTTCCCGGCGTAGGCCGAGAACCAGTCTCTTCTTCCTGGACCCCGGCCTGCGCCGGGGAGACGGCGGGCAGGGACGCCCGCCCTTGAAGATGACGGGCACGGAGGCCCGTCCCACGATGTACGACGGGCTTGGTCTCTGTTCTTCGTAGCCCGGGCCTCCGTGCCCGGATCTTCTTCTCGCAGGCACCCAACATGGCGACGAGAGGAAAATGTGTGACCGAACTTATGAAACGGAGCACTCAGTGCTCCATGGAGTAAATACGGCTACCCATTGTTGAACTGCAGGACTTGGATCAGGAGCGGACTGTATCACGATCCGGAAGGGTCGGCAATACCGTTTCCGGTGCTACTCCGTCGTCGACCACCCCCGATTCAAACCGCCCGTTGTCCGGCATTCAAGACTCGGCCGACGTCCGTTTGGTCCCTATGCACTTGCCAAGCTCCAGGTTGAGAGGTATACCTGGAAGCGGACTCCAAATGCTCGTGGTGGATCCGGGGTCCGCCATTTTCATGAGGAGTGCTTTGGCGCTAGACGGCTTGGCATTAGGTGCGACAATACGAATGCGACAGATCTTAGAAAGAATGATGAGTCTTCCGCGTAAGAGTGCGCGTCTCATTGTGTCCGCAGTAAGCAGAAACGAAGCTCTCTACGAATTGGATGCCCGGAGGCGAAGCGCTCGTTTGATGTGCACACCCGTCAATTTGTACGTGGAGATAACGAACCGGTGCAACCTGTCTTGCAGAACCTGTGGGAGAAATTATTGGGACAAGAGCTTGAATCCCTTGGGTGACATGTCTCCGGATACGATGCTGAAGTTGGACCCTTACCTCAAACGCGCCTCATGGATAAACGTCTGGGGTTACGGAGAATCTTTGCTGAGTCCGCGCTTCTTCGATCTGATGGACAAGTGCGCAAGGTTCGAGGGCAGAATCCAATTATTTTCCAATGGCACCACCCTCACCGAAGAAAACAGCCTGCGGTTAATTGAGAAGAATCTCCATTCCCTTGTCATCAGCTTGGATGGAGCCTCTGCTCGGACCATACAAGACGCAAGATCCGGCGTCTTACTGGAAGACGTTGTGGACAAAATCACGAGACTGAACCGCCTGAAACGATCGAGAGGGGTGGGGCATCCACGTCTCTCCTTCAGTTTCACGGCTTCAATGAAGAACATCCATGAATTGCCCGATTTGATCAGACTCGCGGCACGCTTGGACGCGGGCACGGTGAGTGCTCACATGGCCCGGATATTTGATCCGTCTCTCAAGCAGGATTCGGTCTTGAATGACATTCCTTCGGCAATGAGCGCATTCGCCGAGGCGAAGCAAGTGGGCCGGGACCTGGGAGTCGAGGTTTTCGTTCAGGATCCGGCACACCAAGGTTGTCACCAACCCTTTGAACTTATTTTCGTAAAATGGAACGGTGATGTGTTCGGCTGTTGTGCAAGCGCGTTCCACTCCTTACCGCCCCTCCAAATATTTCTCGGAAATGTGCACGAGACTACTCTCCCGGCCATGTGGAATGGTGAGTATATGGGAACCATGAGAAAGGGATTGCTGGGGCAGGCTCCTCTGAACGAAATATGCGCACGGTGTCCCTACTATAGGCTGACTTTCGAAAACCTTCAGAAGTATCCCGTTCAACGGGCGGGCTGATGAAACCGGTGATTCACCAATCTCGTTTGTTCTCACAGTGTCCAGTGTCGCTTCTTGAATACTACGGGCACCTTTACTGCAACAATTAACGCATCTTAGCGTCCGACCGAACACCGCGCGGCACCTGTCTTGCCCTGGAGCAGGCCATATTAATGTGCTGATATAGCGCAGACCTATTTTTCAATCAAATAGTATACGCTGCCTCGATCTTCAAGTCTTTCATTTCCTTCCAGTTCATTGAAATGGCAATCCAATATTTTGGGGCAAGTCCTTTTGATCATTTTGTCAAAGGATTTCCTGCCAAATCGACTTCCCCAATTCCAACCAGGAGCCGGTGATTCAAAGTAGTCCTCCTCATCTCTTGCCAAGGAGACAAGACTCTGTACAATTAAGAACCTATTTGCCATTTTGTATGACAGCTGCAGTATTCTTTCTGGTTCACTCACGTGATAAAGGCCGCCCACATTTGCGACTATGTCTGTTGAAGGAAACGTGGAGTGGGGTGTTATGTCATCATTCCTGAAATCGACATTGATATTGAGACGGTTTGCTATTACCTTGGCATTTGAAAAGTGTCTGTCCCGATCATTGTCGATGCCGATACTTCTGTCGCAACCCAGCCTTGATGCTACCATGGCGTAATAACCGTCTGCACAAAACAGTTCTGTGAAAGAAACAGCGTCTGATGCACTCTGTTTAGACTTAGCAATAGCATACGCAATGTATGCTATAATAATGGGTGCCTTAGCTTTCTGATTTAATTCATAGTAGCCTGGCAGCTGGTCATTATCGACCCCAAAAAACGAGTACTCATGGAATAGTGGACCCAAATCGCGTAGGAGGTTTTTCTTACGTCTTTTCAATAACCTGAACATATGAGCTTCCTCTGTCCAGTCTCTATAGTTGGCCTTTCCAAAAAAGAACATTATATGGACCTCTTCTCAGCAAATCAAGGAGTTCTTCTGCATTCACTGACCTCCTTGCCGCGTCTGTTGTTCGCGTTGGTTGAAAAGAGTCTCCGCTCCCTGGTCGTCAGCTTGGACGGAGCCACAGCCAAAGCCGTACATGACACAAGATCCGCTGTGTCGCTGGACGACCTCATATACAAGTTATCGGTGCTGAATTACTTGAAAGCCTTAGCAATGACATTTGCCCGGCGAAACTTCAATAGTCAATTTCAGGTCGGCTATTCCGACAGCCCGACTGTTGTTGTTCACTTCAAGCATTATCACGTTGTATCGCCTGTCTACCCCCCATGGGGTGCCGGTCTCGTCCTGTCGGGCGATTCCTAGACTAACCAGGTAGCTGCCGGAAACCAGCCGGGGCACGAACGAGTATTTCGTCACCATGAAATCCCCTTTACGTTGGTTGGGAACATCGATATACATTTCTCGTGTGTTGTGGGCATAGACATAAGCGCCCTCGAGAGTCTGGATTATGAGACCCATAATGATGTTATCCAGGTCTTCCTCAAAATAGCTTTTCGCATAGACATCCACGCGCTCGTTTGCCGAACATCCGGTAATGTCATGTCGGCCGTCGGACACCAGCAGATAGTCTACGAGTCTTCCTCTGAAGTCACCGCACCGGTATTCATTCGGGTTATACGATCTGCGGTTGGGAAAGTTGTCGTCGGTCCGGGTATCTTGACGAAAGAAACCAATCTCATCTCGTCCCGTCGGGGCTACACTGCTGCCCTCAAGCGAACGTGCCGGCCATAACCTGCGGCCCTGGGGAGTCGCGTTGTTTGAAGGGCCCTGCCTGTCCTTCTGTCCCCAGAGCACGTCACGATACACGTTGAGCACGTCCTTGACCGCTCCTTGGAAGTAAAGGCGTCCCTTCTCCAATACCATTCCCTTGGTGCACAGTCTCGTCAGGTGATCCTCAGAATGGGTGACAAAGAGAATGGTTCTTCCAGATTCCCGGATCTCCTGAAACTTCTTGAAACACTTGGCCTGAAACAGCGCATCCCCTACGGCCAGAGCCTCATCGACCACCAGTATGTCGGGATCGACATTTATTGCCGTGGAGAAAGCCAACCGGACGAACATGCCGCTGGAGTACGTTTTGACGGGTTGATCTATGGAAGCCGACATCTCGGAAAAAGCAACGATGGATTGGAATCGTTCGTCGATTTCGGCGCGGGTCAGTCCCAGAATCGCGCCGTACATATACACGTTTTCTCTCCCGGTGAATTCAGGATGAAAACCTGCCCCCAATTCCAACAAACCCGCTATTCTTCCCCAAGCTTCAACGGTACCCGTGGTAGGGGTCACCGTGCCGCAGATGATCTGCAAGAGCGTGCTCTTTCCCGAACCGTTCCTGCCCACGATACCCAACGTCTCACCTTTTGCCAGGTCGAAAGAGACGTCATCCAGAGCCCAGAACTTCGTATGGTAGGAGAGCAGACCACAGGTCGCGATTTCCTTCAATTTGTGCTTCGGACTCGGGTAGACTCTGTAACGTTTTCCCAGATTTCTGACCGATACGCCCGTTTCATCGTTTCGTGGTGAAGAATCGAAAACCTTCTCTTGAGGCCGAGTTCCGGCCATACCGCCTTCACATGACATCGGCAAAATACCTTTTCGTTTTCATGAACCAAACATATCCCAACTGCATGACGACCAGAGAGACGACCGTAATAACCGCCCACCATGCCCACTCAAGCCCCTGACCGAGTACAAGTGTGCGCCGGGTATTCTCCAAGATCGTCGTAAGCGGATTGAGCCTCATGAAGCCCTGAAGGGACTCAGGCACGGCGGAAAGGGGATAGAGCACCGGGCTTGCGAAAAAGAGAAGCTGAAGCAGGATGGCCATTGCTTGACCAAGATCCTTCGCAAACACGCCGAGAGATCCCAACAACCAGCTCACCCCCAAGCTGAAAGCAGCCATCGGGATCAGCACCAATGGGAAGAGATACAGCGTGGATGAGATCTTCGGCGAGAAGACCAAGAGAGCGGGAATCAGCATCGACAAGCCCAAGACGGCATTCAAGAGGCTCGCACACAAAGCGGCAACAGGGAGAATCTCCAAGGGAAATACAACCTTCTTCACAAAACTGGTCTGTTCCGCAATCGAAAGTGGGGCCTTTGACGCGGACACCGCGAAGATGTTGTACACGACGATTCCGCCAAAGAGTATGAGTGCAAAGTCGGTTCGACCGGCACCTTCCATTGACGAGAACTTGGTCCCGAGCACAATGCTGAATACGAAGAAATACACTGCCAGCGACAGAAGAGGGCTTAGAAACGCCCAAACCAGGCCCAGGTAGGTTCCCTTGTACTTTCCCTCGAACTCCCGCCACGCGAAAAGGGAAATGAGCTCCCTGTGCTTCATCAGGTAGCAGAGGAGTCTGAACGGGTTCAGGAATTCCCGCAGAGGCGGGGGCTCGCTGGTGATACAACTTGTGGGGTTCATTACCCGTGTGAGTTCCTTGTTTCCTCGTGCTGCCGGGCGCAAGTACGCCATCGTATGCCGGCGGCGGACACCGACTCGGCGGAACCGGCCTCCGGGCGGCTCTCTTCTCCTTGAACCCTCGTGAGCGACGCCGGATGCCTCCGAGAGTTTCCAGGAATATGCCGCCGCACTATGCCGCCGTGTGACGGTGAGTCAATAGTACGTGTTCCTCGGCACAAACGCAAGATGCCCGGATGGTTATCCGGTGCGACTCCGATGCCTGTCTTCATGATTCCCCGGTCTTGCCTTGCCCGGAAATGAGTTCATGCACTCTTCGCAGAGGAGCGGTGATTTGCCATGACCGCGATTGCAGCATGTGTGCAAGTTGTTCTTCAAGTTGTTCTTCCTTCCCCCGGAGGAGGGCGTTTTCCCGAATGAGGGGCCATACCCAACCTTGGGCTTCGCTCAACCGTGCGCTCAGGGACTTCAGTTCTTCCAAGAGGAGAGGCTTGGTCAAGTAAGCCGTTTCCGGTTCAAAGCCGGCCTCGATCCCTGAAATCACCTCCGGAGAGAGATCTTCCCTTCCGTCTGCGGCATCCAGGAGCGCCTGATACATCTTTCCGGCAAGCCTCGAGAGAGTAGAGTCCTCGGCCGCGTGCGACGTGGAACTCTGGTGATGCCTGAGGCCGGGGTTGAGAAACGAGGAAACCTCCTCCTCGATGGTGGACGCGCCGATGGGCCATTCCAACCGAAGCTCGCCGGAAATTCGTGCGATAACGGCTTTCCAATCGGAGAGAATTTGATCGTATGTTACGAATACCCGAGGATATCTCCTGCACTCTCTCTCTGAATCCAGGGCGTGCAGCAACCAGAGCATGAAGCACTTGTCCCACGAGTGACCGTCCCGGCGACGGAGAGACTCCGCAACCTCCACCGGGTTGCGTATCACGAAAACAAAGTGCGGCTCACAGCCGACCTCGCTGAAGATCGAATGCCATAGAGGCATAAGGCGACAGATTCTTGGATCTTTGAAGCCCCAGAGCCCGGATCGGGAAAAATCGGTGCGGAGGACGTCCATCAGTCTTTCCCGGTACGGAGCGATGATGGGATCGAGCCACCATTCGTCCGGAAAGGGAAAGAGGGAATGCCACACCCGGCCAAGGCGGTTGAGCATATGCTCGTGTGCGTCATAGATGTCCAGATGCTCCCAGTAGCCGCTCGGATTCGCGGAATCCGGTGGGAGGAAGTTCTTTCCCAGGTCTACTCCCAGGAGCCTGACCACCTTGGTCAGAGCCGATGTTCCGCTGCGATGCATCCCCAGAATGATGACCGCTTTTTGCGCACTCTGCTTCATTTTAGTCATGTTCAAGGTCCCGAAGTGCTTCATTTCATAAGTTCGGTCACACATTGTCGTCTCGTTGCCATGTTGGGTGCCTGCGAGAAGAATATCCGGGCACGGACGCCCGGGCTACGAAGAACAGAGACCAAGCCGGTCGTACACCGTGGGACTCCCGCGTTCTGGGCGGGATGCCCGTCATCTTCCGGGGCTCAGGTTGTGCGACCGAATTTACGCAATGGGGCACAAAGACACCGCGGCACAAATACCGCACATATCCGAAGCCGTCTACATTCCGGTTTGTCGCACTCCACGGTCAAGACGAATATATCACGAATCCAAGCTGCCGCAAGTCCCATCCCATGGCGGCTCAAGCATTCCTTTTCCCGGGAAATGGAGCGCGGTTGAGCGTGTGGAGGGGTCGAGACGCCCATGGGGTGCCGTTCCGGTTCATACCTCCATGTGGGTTGAAAAACGTTGATCTACCGGAATGTCGGCCAACGGTCCTCTAAACCATATCAAGATGCGCAGTCTCTGAGGGCTTTTAACTGGAATGGCAATGGGTTAGCCTGGTAATGCCGTTCATGGCACACATCTTGATACATGCTGTCTGCATACTGACCCAACAAAGAAGGACGAAGCTTTTCTCCTCTCCAACGGTGTGCTCGTCAACGGTTCCCGGTCCCGAGGTGCCTCTCCAAAGGGGGCTGGAAATGTGGACATCCCTCGTGCCGGGCGCTTGAGCGTAATTACGGAGAATCTCTCGAGCCGTGGGAGAAAAGAAAGGAAATCCGGCAACTCTCGTTGTCCCAACGACACTTCGTGTCAATTTCCGCTGAGCCGTGCCGTTCTCCTGGCCGGCACGGCTCGCATCCGCAGCTCCGTTGCCTCTCTTCGACTGCTCGGTGAAGCCTGACACTTTCCTCCAACGTGGTCGAGCCTCTCTTGGTTGTGGAGAAGGGGAGCAGACGAGGCGGGACGCATAAAGAAACGGGAAGGGCGGACGCGGCCCTTCCTGAAAAGCAACCGGCGGGCACTCCCGAAACAGGGTGCCGCTGCCGGTTCCGTCCCGCTTCTCCCATCCCCGCCCCCTTCCTCCTCTCCCTCTTTTCCAGAGTAGCCGAAACGAATCCATTCCGTGAGAAACGGGTCGCTATTATTTCAACCGGCCGAAGGATCACGGAACCGATTTGAGCCTTGCCGATCCGGAGTCGTTGCTGCTAGAATCCATGCGAAACGCCTGTATTGCTGTGAATCAGCCGCAGTCTGTCCCCGGCGCCCGGATCAATCGGGTTCTTCCCGCAGGGGTGGTCTGCAGCGACGAATGGGTATGCCATGGGCCGATTCCCTCGACCGACGTCACGACAGATCCACCGAGAGGGCAAAATGATTAAGAGAATCTATGCGGACAATTTCCGGTGTCTGGTCAATTTCGAGTTTTCACCCCGACCGGTCAGCCTGATGCTGGGACCCAACGGCTCAGGAAAGTCCTCTGTCTTTGACCTGCTCGGCAAGATCCAGTTGTTCCTCGACGGAGAAGGCAAGGTGACGGAGTTGTTCCCCGGGAGTGATCTCTGCAAATGGCAGATCGGGAGATCTCTGACGTGCGAATTGGAACTCGAGGGAAACGGAGGGGTATACCGCTACTCTCTTGTTGTCGAACATGAACGGGAACGCGGCCTTGCAAGAGTGCGCAAAGAACTGCTCTACTTCAACGACAAACCGCTTTTCGAGTTCCATCAAGGAAGCGTCCAACTCTACAGAGATGATCATTCACAGGGTCCGAAGTACTCTTTCGATTGGTTGCTCTCAGGGCTGTCCGTGGTGGAGCGCAGGCATGACAACAAGCTGCTGAGCTGGTTCAAAGAGAGTGTCCACGGGTTTCTCATCGTGCGGATCAACCCCTACTTAATGACAAGCGAGAGTGCAGAGGAGAGCACCAGACCACGGATTACCTTCGAGAACTTCGCCTCGTGGTACCGCTATCTTTCGCAAGAGTACCAGGGAAAGGTTTTCGAGCTTACGCATGAACTGCGAGAAATTCTCGACGGATTCGATTCGTTCAAGATTCGCAAAGCGGGAGATGTCCATCGTGTCTTGGAGGTAGTGTTCTCGAATGGCTCAGCCTCGGCAGAATCACACCCTTATCGTTTGGACCAGTTGTCCGACGGTCAAAAGGCGCTTGTGGCTCTCTATACCCTTCTTCATTGCGGTACGGCAGAGGATGGACAGTCTGGAGGGGTGCTCTGCATAGACGAACCGGACAATTTCCTCGCGCTGCCGGAAATAGAGCCGTGGATCCACGCGCTCTATGATCGCTGCGTAGATACGGGTCAACAGGCATTGATCATATCCCATCATCCTAAATTGATTAACTACCTGGCCGCGTCAGCGGGACATTGGTTTGATAGAGAGGGTGAGGGGCCGGTTCGTGTCCGACCGGTCACAGACGAGGCGGAAACGGGACTCCCCATCGACGAGCTCGTAGCAAGGGGTTGGATTCATGAGTAGACGCGGCGTTCAGACCGTCATCCTCTGCGAAGATCTCCATTATGGCGCCCCCTTCGGGTTGAAGGCTTCCATCATGATCCCCAGAGCCGACCCGAGACTGTGGGACTCTACAGCCCCCGACATGTCGTTGACGGCATCCCATTGGGCTTCTATCTGCTCCGGAGTCGGGGGATTGTGTCCGTCCCCCACAACCGCACCCGGGCCGGTGAGTACGGCCGCGCGGCTGAACCAGCCCATTCCCGCGTTGAAAATCATGCCCGATTCCCCGCAGGCATCGGAACACAGATAGACAACCAACGGCGCTATGAATTCAGGACGGAGCTTT
>JAZDHD010000172.1:0-5705 GCA_043806215.1 Pseudomonadota bacterium
CGGTGCGCCAAAAGGGCCGGATCGTCCTTGTGGGCGTGGTGGGCCTGGAGTTGGACCGCAGACCGTTCTACTTCAAGGAGGCGGAATTCGTTGTCTCATGCTCGTACGGGCCCGGCCGGTACGACCCGGCCTACGAGGAGCAGGGACACGACTATCCGCCGGCATATGTCCGCTGGACCGAACAACGCAATATCCAGGCAGTCCTGGACCTCATGGGTGCCGGGCGTCTCGATGTGTCGCGGCTCATCACCCATCGGTTCCCCATTGAGCAGGGGGAGCGTGCGTACCAGCTCATCGAATCGCACAGCGAGCCGTATCTGGGCATTGTGCTGACCTATCCTGAAGTTTTGGCAGTACCCCCCTCGATCCCCCCGTCAACGGAGGGAGGTAAGACGCTTGAAGTACCCCCCTCGATCCCCCCGTCAACGGAGGGAGGTAAGACGCGACGAGTGGTGCTCAAGCAGCCGGGGACAGCCCCCACGGGAGCGATCAACATCGGGTGTGTGGGCGCGGGCAACTTCGCCCGCATGGTGCTGCTCCCGGCAATCCGCCGAATCCCGCAATTTCATCCACGGCTGCTCTGTTCGGCCAAAGGTCTAAGCGCATACCACAGCGGTCTCAAGCTCGGTTTTGCAGCGGCCACCGCGGATGAAGACGAGGTCTTCAACGACTCGGACATCCACGCGGTCTTCATAAGCACTCGCCACGATCAGCACGCCGGCCAGGTGACCAAGGCACTCAGGGCCGGTAAGCACGTGTTTGTGGAGAAGCCTCTGGCACTGACAATGGAGGAGTTAGCCGAGATCGAGACTGCCCTGCATGAGTGCCCGGATCCTAAGCCGCTCTTGATGGTGGGCTTCAACCGGAGGTTTTCACCTGCCGCCGGCACAGTCCGCGATTCCCTACAGAGCGTGTCGGCGCCTCTGACCGTATCGGTACGGTTCAACGCGGGCCCAATCCCGGAGGATCACTGGACGCAAGCAGACGAAATCGGGGGAGGGCGGATCGTCGGCGAGGCGTGCCATGGTATTGACCTGGCAACTTACCTGACGGGCAGCGTGCCGGTGCGGGTGTTTGCGGAGTCGGTGGGCGGCCCGGATGCGCCGGCAATCACCGACGATCAATGCTTCATCACCGTGCGGCATGCGAACGGGTCGATTTCCCACATCGGGTACCTCGCGGGCGGAGACAAGGCCTTTCCCAAGGAACGGGTAGAGGTGTTCGGCGGTGGGCGGGTTGCGGTCATCGATGATTTCAGGCGGGTGGAACTCTGCGCCGGAGGTAAGATCAAGCGTCACAAGAGCAGGTCACAAGACAAGGGCCACAGGGAGGAAATCCAGGCCTTCGCCGACGCCCTGGTGCAGGGTGGTGTGTCGCCGATCACGTGGGAAGAGCTGCGACGGGTTTCGTTGGCGTCCATCCTCGCGGTGCGGAGTATACGGGAAGGGGTGCCGTTCGATATTCCGTGAAAGAATAAGAGAAAATCAACCACCAAGGCACCAAGACACCAAGAAGAGAAAATCCCCTTGTTCCCAGGCTCTGCCTGGGAACACCAACGGGGAGGCTCCGCCTCCCACAAGCCCGGCAACATGCCGTTTCTGGTGGTGCCCACGGAGGAATTCGGGCAGAGCCCGACGGACAGGCATTCCCAGGCAGGAGCCTGGGAACGAGAAAGAGTGCTCTCCCTGGAGCCTTGGTGGTTAATCTCCTTTCCTTCCGTCTTCAAGGTTTGATTTGCTGAGATTTTTCCGCACGTTACGCAACCTCCGTCCTTCACAGATCCTGTGGAGGTTCCTTTACCGTTTAGAACGTTCCTTTCCTCCCAACCCACGACGATACTCCTACCCTGACGGCCGTATCCCTTCCTTGCGGACCGATTTCCCCGCAATCCCGCAGATACACCCTCACCCCAACCCTCTCCCAGAGGGCGAGGGAGCAAGCGGAGTCGGCATCTGTGAATCTCCCAAGGACTCTCTTGAAAAACTCTCGCGGGGGGAATTCAAGCATCTCAATCGATCACACGTTGTGGGGCGGGAGCATCCCGATTGGCGTTTGGGACCGTGCCCGGTCGATAGGCTCTGGACCGTTACGCTTCACTATCACGAGTGGGCCTACCACCTCGCACAAGCCGACGGTGAGACAGGAGGGGTAAATACGGAGGCAGCCGCATTGCTCCGGCATTATGTCGACGATTGGATCGAAACCTGCCGATTGGAAGCTCCGGGTGCACGGGAACTGGCCTGGAACGCCTATGCGATTGCCACCCGAATCGGCTGGTGGATCCGGTCATGGCAGATCATCAACGGATCGGGGATTACTACCAAACCCGAATTCAGGGACCGATTCCTTAGGAGCCTTTGGCAGCAAGCATCGTATCTCCGCAAACACCTGGAATATGACCTCCGTGCAAATCATCTCCTGCGCGATGCCGTGGGGCTCGCCTGGGCTGGCCGCTTCTTCGACGAACCGGAAGCTCGGGAACGGTCGCGAGAGGCTGCGAGAATAGCCCTGGAGCAAGCCTCGGAGCAAGTGCTACCCGACGGAAGTCATTTCGAACGCAGTCCCATGTATCACATCCACGTGATGGAAGATTTCTTGCTGTTATCACTCCTCCTCGAGGAACCCGACGTTCGGAGAGTGCTTCAGGACGTCTGGCGGCGTATGGCCGAAGTTCTCACCTGGATGCGCCACCCGGATGGACGGATCCCACTCCTAAACGACGCAGCGTTGAACGGTGCGTGTTCTCCTCAAGACATGCTGCGGGCGGGAACTCATATAGGTGTGGAGGTGCCGGAGGGTCCACGACAAGGGGGGAAGTTGTTCCCCGACTTCGGGCTGTTCACGTGGCACGGCGACCCGTGGACCGTCTTCTTCGACGTGGGGAAAATCGGCCCCAAGTATCAGCTTGGTCATGGGCATGCGGATACACTGACAGTCGAGGCATCGTTTCGCGGAAACCGCATCCTAGTGGACCCAGGCACCTGGGGTTATGACATGGATGCCCGGCGTGAATACGACCGCTCGACCGCTGCGCACAACACGGTCTGTGTAGATGGAATGAATTCAAGCGAGGTTTGGCATATCTTCCGGTGCGGCAGGCACGCCCATCCTCGGAACGTCCACGTCCAAATGGATTCATCCGGCTTCAGGGCCGGCGGGAGCCACACCGGTTATTCACATCTGCCGGGTCGCCCCGTCTTGACTCGGGTGGTCACGCTCCATGATAACGGCCGGTTGGAAGTCATTGACCGATGTGAGGGCAAGGGAGTCCACAATCTAACCGGTGGATGGCTCCTCGATCCCCGCTGGGACGCTGAAAATGCCGGGAGCGTGTGGCGTGTATCGAACCCCAAGTGCGGATCGGTATCCATACAGGTCAAAGGACCGCAGTCGTTGGAACTCAGTGAGAGTCCTCGTTGGTATCACCCTGAATTCGGCAAGGAATTGACGACAACCCGTCTTCAATGGGTTTATCAGGGGCTGTTACCGGTTGAGGTGACCACTATCTTTGCTCCGGCCTAAGTCATAATGCGAATCCTTTACGTTTCTCAGTACTTTCCTCCTGAAATGGGCGCTCCGTCCGCTCGCGTTCATGAGCTTTCGAGAGAATGGGTGAAGCTCGGGAATGACGTCTCCGTGCTGACCGCATTTGCGAATCACCCGACCGGGCGGAAGGCTGCCGCGGATACATGGCGCATTACAAGGAGGGAGAGGGTCGACGGCATTGAAGTGGTGCGGGCATACATCTGGGCGGCAGCCAACAAGGGCACCGTGAAGCGGATGATGTCGTACGCAAGTTTCATGGCGTCTGCCGCAATCATCGGCTCGGTTCGAGTGCGCCGTCCTGACGTGGTTGTAGCCACTTCTCCACAATTGCTGTGTGCGGTTGCGGGGTATATGCTGTCCGTTCGATTTCGCGTTCCCTTCGTGTTTGAAGTGCGCGATCTGTGGCCCGAGTCGGTCCTTGCCGTCGAAGCCATGACGGACAACGCGATCGTCCGGGGGCTCAAGGGCATTGCGAGATTCCTGTACACACACGCGACCCGCATCGTGACGGTGGGGCAGGGGTACAAACACGAGATCCACGATCGTTACGGAATTGCCTTGGACCGTATGGACGTTGTGCCCAACGGTATTGACACGAACCTCTTCGTTCCCGGTCCCCGCACCAACGAAATCCGCGAGGAATACGGTTGGGGCGAGCGGTTTGTGGTGCTCTACCTGGGCACGCACGGGATGGCGCATGCACTGCACATTGTGCTGGAGGCCGCGGAGAAGCTCAAGGATAATCCGGAGATCCTCTTCGCGTTTGTCGGCGAAGGGGCTGAGAAGGCAAAGCTGAAGCGGCTTGCCAAAGAAAAGCGGCTTGGGAACGTCCAGTTCATCGATCATCAACCCAAGAGCCGGGTTCCGTTGTTCTATGCGGCGTGCGACGCTGGGCTGGTACCGCTCCGTGACACGAGGCTCTTTCAGCGGGTCCTGCCTTCCAAGATCTTTGAACTGATGGGAATGGCCAAACCGATCTTCCTGAGCGTTGACGGAGAAGCACGCTCATTGGTCGAAGGAGCGCAGGCCGGGTCGTATGTCCCGCCGGAGAACGCGGCCGCCCTGTGTGAAGCGGTCCTGCGGGCAGTCGGCAACCCGGAATTGTTGAGTTCCATGGGGGAGCGGGGGCGGGAATTCGTTCTCCGGCACTACGACCGGCGGGTACTGGCGGAACGCTACCTGAAGCTGCTCGAAGGTCTTGAAGAGTAGAGACGAAATTTCACCACCAAGACACCAAGCCACCAAGGGGAACGACTACCCCTACGGGAACGAGAAAATTTATCCACAGATTTCACAGATTAGCACAGATTCTGTCTTATCGGTGTTCATCGGTGTCATCTGTGGATGATCTTCGTGAAGAATACCGGCTCATCCCGAGGGGAACGCGGGACCGGCGCTACCAAGCAAATCCCCCTTACCCCCTTTTTCTAAGGGGGGAAAATTGGACCGGAGCGACCGAAGAAAGAGGGAAGAAGAAATCTCACCACCAAGGCACCAAGGCACCAAGGGGAACGAGGAAATGTATCCACAGATTTCACAGATCAGCACAGATTCTGTCTTATCTGTGTAACTCGGTGTCATCTGTGGATGATCTTCCTGAAGAATACCGGCATCCAGCGCGGGACGCGGGACCGATTACCGGCGAGACGCCGGTGCTACTGAAGACGGGAATTCCGGGGATACCATACGTAATCCACCACCAAGGCACGAAGGGGAACGAGGAAAGGTATCCACAGATTTCACAGATTAGCACCGATTCTGTCTTATCTGTGGTCATCCGAGTAATCTGTGGATGATCTTCCTGAAGACTACCGAAGAAAGAGGGAAGAAGAAAGCTCACCACCAAGGCACCAAGACACCAAGGGGAACGAGGAAATGTATCCACAGATTTCACAGATTAGCACAGATTCTGTCTTATCTGTGTTCATCCGTGTAATCTGTGGATGATCTTCCTGGAAAAGGGGTCTGGTTTTGCGTCGTACTCTCTCAATCACCCCTCTTGTTCAGGCCCGTAGAGAACTCTTGGTTTTCTTAGAGTCTTTGTGGTGGAATCTCTTTCAGAAGACGTTCACCGCGTCATCTCACTTCCCGTCTCCTGCGGCGGATGGTATACTCACCCCCGTGTGAGCGGAAAAACCCGAGGGCTGCGATGACGGAAA
>JAZDHD010000173.1:0-26911 GCA_043806215.1 Pseudomonadota bacterium
TTTTCTTGTAGAGTTTGAGCGTCCCACCTTCAAGAACTATTTTGGCCTCAAATTCTTCTTGGAAGAACTCTTTGACTGTAAGGTGGACTTGGCCTTCCACGACACGATTAAGCCGCGAATTCGCAACACGATTCTGGAGGAGACAGTCTATGCCGAGGGACTATAGGCTCTATATGGATGACATTCTTGAATCCTGCCGAAAGATCCGACAGTTCACGGAGGGAGTGTCTTTCCAGGAATTCGAGAAGAACACCATGATGCAAGATGCAGTTTTAAGAAATTTCGAGATAATCGGCGAAGCGGTCAATCACTTGCCGGACCAAATCAAATCTCTCTATCATGATGTCGAATTGGCTGACATCGTTGGATTTCGCAACATACTGGCTCACGGGTATTTTGCTGTTAGACTGGAAGTAGTCTGGTCGGCAATCGAAGAAGGATTGCCGGATCTCGAACAACAGACGAAAGCACTTCTCGGCGAGGAAACTTGATGTTCGTTCCCTATGTAATAGATGATCAGACCCATAAGATGAGGGAAGTGCCGGCCTCCCTTCTGAATGAGCATGAGGGCCGCTGCCTGGATATAGCCACAGCCTATTTCAACGTCGGAGGATTTGAACAGATAAGAGATGGGCTGTTGGGATTGGGGAACCAACGTCGATGCTCCTGTAGAGGACCTGGAAAGAAAGATCGAGCAGACAAAGGAAGAGTCGGAATTAATGAGGTTGGAACTGAAAAAGGTGCTGAAAGAGGCTCTTCAAGATTTCCGGCTTCTCTACGCCGGCAGTCGGATTGTCAAGGATTACGGACACCATGATCCGCGTCCCTTTGATACGCTCTCTGCCGTGGCATACCGCCGGGTCTGTAGTTATGCGCTGACGCCTGTACACCGGACCTCGTCCTTTGACAGGATTTCCCGGCACAGTGCACTCCCGCAACGGTTTCATTGCCCCCCTTCGTCCTCGTCCAACTCCACTATCGACCTGCTGACCAGACGCATCACATCCGTGACCTGGCTTTCCGTTACACAGAGCCGCTGAGCGAGTTCGAGGGGGCTGACATACCCGGCTTTTATCATCTTTCTGAAGAGACGCTGGAGTTGCCTATAGGTCAGGTTGTACTTGAGCATGAACTCGTTGTCTTCCAACCCGGACCTGATGTCCTTCAACACCTCTTTGGCGCTTATCTTCACGGTAGGTTTCGCCATCCGAAGCCCTCGCCCCGATATTTGCGTCATGATTTCCCGGAAATCGTCCACAAAGAGGCCGGAGCCTCAACCAGAGTCCGCATCCGCCGGGTCGGCCCGCACTGCCGGAGGGAGCAGCGAATCAACATCCTACAACGCTTCAAAAGCTATTCCGGGACGTTGTGAGGATCTTGAAACGATTTCTTCTCGAAACGACAAGAAATCCAACGTCAATACTGCCAATCTAGTCCTTTCCTTTGGCCATTTCAATGCCGATATCCGAGACCGTCTTAATCCGTCTTCATAATGCCCGCGGTTCGAAGCCCCGGGACAACCCGCGGAGAAAAGCATTTTCCCAACGCCGAAACGATGCTACAATCATGGCGCTTTGACACGGACGAAACGCCGTCCCGAGGACTGGAGACACACCATATGGAAATCTGTAAGTTATATTCCCTGAGCACGTGCAGTCACTGTAAGTCCTGCAAGAGATTCTTGGGGGAATGCGGCATAGAATACGAGTTCACCGATGTCGACCTCTTGCCCGACGCGGACCGCCAAGAGACAATTGAAGAAATCAAGCAGCTGACCTCCAGATGCGCGTTTCCTACGATCATTATTGGAGACAAGGTTATCGTCGGATTCAAGGAAAACGAGATCCGGCAAGCGCTGGGGTTGCAGCAAGAGTAACGGCGCTCATCGTGATCCCGGCCGGGTGCGGCTCACGCCACTTCAATTGATTGCCTGCGGGATCACACGTTGAAATCACTCCCCGAGTACCGGCTCCCCCATTGCGATGACCGGCTGTTGCGGCTACACGCCGACGGTGTACGGTGAAGGAAAGTGCAATTCCGTCTCTTTGTCGAACCCAAGGGGAGCGGTTTCCGGACTCTTCTGCTCCTGGAGTTTCTCTACGAAGAGGAGATAGACTGGTACGAAGTCCGTGTACTCAGCGGCGAAGACGTCATCGGATATGTTCACGGCTATGCGAATCGAGGATGGGCGCCTCAAGTCAACAACATCTGGGTTGCGGAAAAGCATCGGAGGCAGGGCATCGGAACGATCATGATGTCCAAAATAGGGGAGTATTTCGGTCAAATTCCCCTGCCGGCCACCCCGATAGAAGACAACCCCGCAGCCAGAGGCTTCTGGAGGAATTTCATGAAAGACTCCCGGGCCCAAGGCAAAAAGGGAAAAGACGGGAAGTGACTTTCCGGATGCCCGTGTCCTCCGGCGGACTGGGAGGTCTGAAGAGATTTCACGCCATGCGGGGCGGCATGTGGTATAGTGGTGAGAAATAGCATGAGGGTGAGTGCCGGCCGAATTCGTTCATTGTTTCAGGGCGACGGCTTTTCGTAGGGCAAATCCCCCTGTCCTCCCTTTTTGGGGAGGCGCGGCGGGAAATGCCTCCCATTTGCACAGAGGAGCGAAGGGGAGTTGTTGCTCTCACAACCAGGCCCTTAACGGAAAAAGGCGGCACCCCATCGGAGTGGCCAGTGGGGGAAAAACCAAGGCTGACCGTCAACGCTCGCGAGGCTGTACATCTTTTCCGGTCCGGCGTGAGCGATTCGGACTTGATGAAGAGGTACAATATTTCGGCACGGAGTCTCGAACGGCTCTTCAAGAAACTACTTGACGAAGGTGAGATAGAAAAGGCGGAGCTGAACCGGAGGCTGTTCAGATCCGAGAGATCTCACATAGTCGATGTCGTCTCCGACACCGTCGTGCGGCGGGAGGAACCGCAAAAGAAGAAGGTCAGGATCAGGGCCGGCGATGTCTTGAACCGCATCCGCTCCGGGATGAGCGACATCGAACTCATGGACCACTACAACCTCTCCGCACGTGGTCTTGACAGACTCTTGAAAAGACTCGTCCGTCGCGGAGATATCGTTGCGGAAGATTTGAAGGAGAGGAAGCGGGCGTTCCATTGGGCCGAGATCGCGTTCGTGAAAACCGAGGGGCAGTCGCCGGAAACGCTCGATGAGGATTCCGGGGAAAACGACGACGACGGCGGCACAGTGCGCAAGTTCGCGGAAGAACACAAGGTCGTCATGTCGGGCCTGCTCGGGGCACTTTGCGGAATGCTGCTCACCGTGGTCTTTATCGTATCCCTGGCAGGGTTGGAGGCGACGTGGGGCCTGCTGACGGGACCCAAACATGTCGCGTCAACGGCCGGCGGTTCCGGAGATCCTCTCGACGAGGCGGCTCAGCAGGTGATCTCGACCCTTGAAGCCATTGCATCGGGAGCAGGCCCGGAAGACACATCCGAATCCGGTCCCCAATCTCCCGAATATGAGCGATGCCTGAAAAACTGTGATAGCGACCACTCAGGCGATGACGATGCGGATAAGATGCTCCGGATCAGCTGCAGGAAAGACTGTGTGGCACGATACAGCAAGCGGCTGAAAGCAATCCGTGAATTGTATCACGGCCGCAAGCCTGGAGGCGGTAATCCGCCCCAATAAGCCGGAGCCGGCGAGACGGTGCCCGTACAGCCGTAACAGGGAAATCGAGCCCTGAGTCGGAGCCTACGGAGGCCGGAGGTTGCGTCGATTTGACGTCTGCGATAATGAACCGGAAACACCGCTTGTGCGAAAGGATGACTCCATGATTGGAAAGTGGCTGTTATCGTTGACCATATTGACCGTCGTCTTGCCGGCCCCGTGGCTTCCGCACTCCTTCGGCGCCGGCCGGGAAGGCTTCAGCACTCCAGTGACGGCTCCCCTCTATCCGCCCCCGCCGTGGGAGTACCGTGACAACCGGGCCATCGTGATCGTATTCGAAACTACGGGGGACGTCCTCGCGGAGATTCTTCCCGAGCCCCTAATCGCCCACGCAGTGAATTACGCGTTCGTATACATCGGCAGGTACGCCATTGAGAGTCCCCAAAAGCTGACCTTTCACGAAGCGGGCATCGGGGTCTTTTCATCTTATGAGACCACCCAGGGCAAGTTCGCCGCATACATGTACGCGGACAAGGTCATGCCGGTCGTTGCGGGACGGGAAATCTGGGGTTCCCCAAAGAAGGGAGCGGATATTGAGTTCAAGGAGACCGGGAAATCGGTTGTCGCAACAGTGTCGCGTGGAGGCAAGGCCATCATTCGCGCGACCGTGAGCAAGGACAACAAACTTGACCCCAAGATGGGCTGGCCCGAGGTTCCGTGGTTTGCTCTGAAACTCATTCCCTCAGTCAAGAAGGGCGCCCGTCCCGATGTGATGCAGCTTACCAAGACAACGGTGAGGGATCGTTTCAAGGAACTGTATGCCGGAAAGGCCACCCTGGAATTTGCTTCGACCCCTGAAGACCCTCTGGGTAGGTTCAAGATCCTGGGATTGACTGCGGCCCAATTCGCGGTGTACGACTTTGACATCGGCTACGGCGAGGTTCTCCACGACTACCTCGCTGAAAAAAAGGAATAGGCATTGTGAACCCTCGGTATACGGTCGCGTAGTTCCCGACCCACTCAAGTGTTTGCTCGGCCGTGGTCGGACAAGATTACCGGCACCGTAGGGCGGGCTGTGCCCGCCGTCTCTCCGGCGAACCGTTTACAAGGAGATAACTATGAGAAACCGGCCTACCCCGGGGCAATCCGGCAAGACTTCCACGACGATCATCAATGCGGTAGTTGCCTTGGCATTTATCGCATTTTGCGCGGTGGTCGTGCTGTATTACTTCGGAGCACTCGATCAAGGCAAGGTCCCGCCAACCGCCGGGCCTGCCGAAAAGCCGAGTTCCAAGGTAGTCAAGAAGCCTACGGGGTATCTCGACATCACCTTTAACTCATCCAGCGCCAAGAAACGTTGGATAGACCAAATGGCGGCCAAGTTCAACAGCGAAGGTCTGAAGACGGACGGAAAGACCGTACGCGTAACGGTGCACCACGATACGTCGGGCGGCTCCTATGACGCACTCAAAGCGGGAAAGATTAAACCGGACATCTGGTCGCCCGGTGATGAATCATGGCTTCATCTGGCCGGCGAACATTGGAAAGAGGTCCGGGGAAAAACGCTGTTCGATGAGTACACACCGCTCGTGAACATCCCTCTGGTGATAGCGATGTGGGAACCCATGGCCAAGGCCCTGGGCTACCCCGACCCAATCGGGTGGAAAGACATCCGGAAGCTCGCCGCAAACCCGGACGGCTGGGCCGCACTTAATAGGCCTGAATGGGGAAAATTCAGATGGGGACACGCACATCCGGACGCGAACTCCGGCTTTCTTGCGGTCATATCAATGGTGTACGCACCCCTGGGGAAGGTCGAAGGAATCACCGTCGAGGATCTCAGAAAACCCGAAGTCCAATCGTTCCTCAGGGAATTTGAGGGAGCGGTAGAACACTATGGGCTTTCCAACAGCTGGATAGACGACCTCATGCATTCCCGCGGCCCTTCGTACCTTTCGGCAGCGGTGCAATATGAAAACACCATCATCGAGACCAATGAAAAGCATGGCAACAGTCCGTTCAAGCTTGTTGCAATCTATCCGACGGAAGGGGCTTTCTGGACCCAACATCCCGCTGCCGTTATCAACGAGGAATGGATGACTCCGGAGAAGCGGAAGGCGTGCACGCTGTTCATCGACTTTCTGGTGAGTGAGAAAGCACAGCGCGCTGCCAGGGAAATGGGGTTGCGGCCCATTTCCAACGCGGGAGAAATCTCCGCTCCCTTTGATGCGGACCACGGCGTAAAGCAAGACATAGCTGGGGACAAGAAGTTCCAAGTCCCGTCTCAGGAAGTGCTCAAGCGCATACGCGACCTCTGGGAAAACGTGAAGGCTCCCGCAACCATATCATTGTTGCTCGACCGTTCGGGCAGCATGAGGGGAAAACCCTTGGAGTCCGCCAAAGAGGGGGCGATCCGGTTTATCAAGGCCATGAAGCCCAGGGACCAACTGGAGGTGGTCATATTCAATCATCAGGTTCAGGTGCTCACCCCGTTCTGTCTTGTCCGGAACTGTGCCGAGCAGGCGATGTCCAGAATCGACGAGGTGTTCGCCGAGGGTGAGACCGCTCTCTACGACGCAGTCGATAGGTCTTACCTGCGTCTGCTGGAGTTGCAGAAGAAGGATCCGAAGCGGCGGTATGGTATGATAGTGCTCTCCGACGGTGTGGACAACCACAGCCTGACCGGGCGTCACGACTTCCTCGACAAGTTGCCCAAGCAGGAGGACTTCGGAGCGCCCAAGATATTTACCATCGCATACGGCACCAAGGCGGACCAGGACTTGCTCAAGAGAATCTCCAACAGGACCAATGCCCGGCTGTTCAAGAGTTCCTCAACAGAGATTATCGAGACATACAGGGAACTCAGCGCGAACTTCTGACGCACCCATGGAAAGGGATCATCGGTTCTTGGACCCGTGGTATACTTGGTGCCCTGTTTACCAGTTACGGTGTCGTATCCAAGGCAGCAAAACCTGCTTTGGCAGCGCCGGCCTCCGTGCCGGTATGGTAGGGGTAGGCCCCTGTGCCTACCCATGGGCACCCACAGGGGGGTGCCCCTACAAACACGCCCGGCATCCCGCGCAGAACGCGGGACGGGACGCTACTGCGTGTTTAGAGAATGTGCGACCGTATTTGTGCCTTAGAACACTTAGTGCGGCATTTCACAGGTTCGGTCACAAATTTTCGTCTCGCAGCCATGTTGGGTGCCGGCAAGAACAAGATCCGGGCACGGAGGCCCAGGCTACGAAAGACAGAGACCAAGCCCGTCGTACATCGTGGGACGGGCGTCCCTGCCCGTCATCTTCCGGGACGGGCGTCCCTGCCCGCCGTCTCCCCGGCGCAGGCCGGGGTCCAGGAAAACAAGTCCGGTTCCCGCCCTACGCCGGGAAGACGGCTCAGGTTGTGCGACCGTATTTACGCCAAGGAACACTTCGTGCTCCACGTCACTTGTACGGACTGATCGGTTGACCGTATGAAGACATTCATGCACAAGCTCTTTTCCGTGATTCCCTTGACCGTGCTCGCGGCTTCGGTGGTGACCGCCGGCGTGACGAAACTCTGGTGGGTGATGCTCATGGGGGCGGCGGCGGCGATGATCATTGCTGTTCAGAGCGCCCTTGCCGAATCCGACGAGGTTCTTCAAGCACCGTCTCGGGTTCCCCGCGACCTCGGCATCCTCGAATCGCATAAGAAGAAACGATTCCAGGCCCTCCTGGAGATACGGCGCAAGATCCTTCAGGCCCTCGAAGACCTTGAAGACAGCCCGTTCCTGGACTCGAAGGATGTAGCCGAACGTGTCGAGGGGCTGATCGAGAGCTACTATCGGCTTCTCATCAAATTGCAGGACATCGGCTCTTTCCTGGACGGGAAGGCTGTCGAAAATGCACAACGTTCGGTCAAGATACTGAAGAATCGAATGGAAAACAGTTCGGATGAAGTGACCAGAGACAACCTTGCTCTGGCGCTGCGCAACAAAATGGACGAACTCAACCGGATTCAGGAACTGCAGATGTACGGTGAACGCATCGATTCTCAACTGGTCACCGTGGCGACGGCCCTGAACAGCATCCATACGGCCATTGTGCAGATCAAGATCTCCCCGGAGACCTCCGGAGGACATACTCGGGAAATCACGGAACGCATGAACGGGCTGCTCGCCGACGTGGATGTCTCCGAAAAGGTGATGCGCGAACTCAATCAACTCACCCGAGGCACGCCGATTGAGTCATGAAATCATCTTTCTTGACTTGTGCCTTTTGATGGGTGACCCCACGTTTCCGCCGTCATGGGGCGT
The DNA here is from genome assembly GCA_043806215.1 of Pseudomonadota bacterium. Taxonomy (GTDB): domain Bacteria; phylum Desulfobacterota; class Desulfomonilia; order Desulfomonilales; family Desulfomonilaceae; genus JAVHLK01. Next base: position 7,925 of record JAZDHD010000173.1, read on the forward strand.
GCTGTGACCGAAGATTCTCTTTGACCATGAACTGGTGTTTCCCGCCCGAAGATGGACCAGTGAAGCCCATTTGTCGTAGTCAGCGAATCAAGTTGGTCCGCGTCGTAGACCCCCAACCGCCAATGGACTCGGAAATCCGGATGACTTGATGCGCATTTGAATTCTATCCATCGGCCGATACGGGTTCCGCATAGGTCACTCCCACATTCGCGCTCATTCGCTTCCAATATCCGCATAGGTCATTCTCTCCAGCATACCCTTCCTGAGCGCCGCCCGAATAATCTCCATAGAGAACCTTGCCTCGTCGGGAGGCGAAAAGACGGTGTCGGCTTCTCGATTGATCCTGGATGAAAACCTCTCCACCATTGGAATCACTGTTTGCCCTAACAATTCCCGACCAAGTGGAATGAATGCTCCCGATGTCATGTAGTAACCGCATATGGGAAGAACCCTTCCGGCAAAAACCGAATTCCGGATCGCGGAACTCGAGAGTCCGATGTCCAGCAACGAGAAGTTCTCCGTGCGGAAAAGATCGAACAGAAGTAACCCCCTGCCCCGCTCCAGGTCTTTCACTTGAAAAATAGAATAATAAGATCGCACCATGGCTTTCAACAAAACGTCATGATCGGACCCTTCCGGAGGCGGCTGGTTGAGCGCATATCTTTGGATCGCAGTCTTGCCTCCTCTTCTGAAAGAGTAAATGCAGTAATCCATTAAGACATCGGCTTCTTGCAGGCTTCCGAAAACGAGGCGCTTTCCCTTGCAGAATCCCAACTTTTTGGCACATTCCATTATGGCCGTCTTGGAAAGGCATTTCACAAGGGCTGAAGTCAGATACGGCAAAGCCTTTCTCAGTCTCTTGTACTCGGAAAGAAGCGAATCATCTTGGAGGTATGTTGTCGGACTCATGGCAGCTCCTTGCACTTCACCGCGAGAGCAATCCTGGAACCAGTCGGAACGAAGTTGCATTCGTTCCCGAGGACTCTCTTTTCGGTGCCGGCCGGTTCTTTCAGATCAGGGCGGCTCATGTCAAGAAATCTTCACGATAGTCGGCATACCCTACCATTCTGTTACCCCGGGCACAAGGCCTCGTATTCACGGCGACCATCCCTGCTTTGGCAGCACCGGCCTCCCCGCGTTCCGCGGGGTAATCTTTCCGGGCCCGACAGGGTTGGTGTGCCCCGAGGGATAGCTTCGGAAAGAAATACATGTCCTAAAGGGCCTAAAAAAAAGTGCATGAGAAATCTCTCTCATGGAGCCGAGAATCGTTACCAGAAGCTGGTCATACAGCCGTTTCCGGCCACGTGCAGCGCTACGGCTCTGACGAAAGGGGAGAGGGTGATAGGACCTTCAGTGAGAAATTCACGGGTTCAACGGACTCTCCAGATGGCTTAGCAAGAATAGAGGCTTCGTGGTACTGGTGCCTCCCGTCGTAACAACCCTGGCCATTGCCCTTTCCACCTTGGCTGTAACCGCTGTACGGAAGAAATCCTCGACTCCAAAAAATAGTTCCCCCCCCCCCTATTTGTATGGTATTATTGGAATGTTAGAGATCTGTTTGAGCACCGGGCACTCTGTTCAGGAAGTGGAACGACAGAAGACGAGGACAAGACCTAAGGGCAGCTCATTCCCCTTGTCTGATGTCCGCTGACTTGGGCTGCAATGGAGGTAACCATGCCACAAGAGAGAATTCCGCCGACAGACCCGAACTCAAAGGACCGCACAGGATCCGTCGAGGGAAAGCCCCCTAGATTCGTTCAGGATTTGTCATCCCTTCCCTGAATTTACACTGGATAAAGGGGGAAATCGGCCGGAAGCCAATCTCAGCGGAAGCAGCTTTTTGGGTCTGGCGAGAAATCTTCTGAGGGAGATGGATCGACATGAACTTACCGCGAAGAATTGTCGTGCCTTTGATCATTGTGGTCATCTCGCTGATGGCTGTCGGCATTGCCATCTGGACCACTCGAAGTCAAGCCCCGAAGTTCTCCGGCCCACCGGAAAAACTGATTTTGGGGACTTGTCCCCTGGAGCTTTCGTCTCTTATCTGGGTCGCTGGAGATAGAGGCTACTTTGCTGAAAACGGGCTGGATGTGACGATCGAAGAGTATGAATCCGGTTTTGCCGCGATGAAAGATCTTGTCACGGACAGACTGGGAATCGTCACAGTGGCGGAATTTGTCTTTGTCGGGAAGAGCTTTGAGAGACAAGACCTCAGGATACTCGCGGTGATCGACCAGTGGGATACTACCAAGGTTGTCGCCCGAAAAGATAGCGGGATTAGTCAGTTGTCCGATTTGAAGGATAAACGAATCGGATTGGTCCGAGGTAGTACGGCGGAATTCTGCTTGGCCAGGTCTTTGGCATTCGAGAGTATTCCTTTGGGAGACGTGCGAATAGTCGATCTCAGTCCTTCGCAGCAGACCGAGGCGATCAAGAACAGTGAGATAGATGCCGCAATCGTCTGGGAACCTCATGTTCAGAAGATGAAAGATGCCCTGGGAGCAAACGCCGTCAGCCTCCCCGGCCAAAGCGGCCAGGACCTGTACTGGATACTTGTCTGCAAAGACGACCTTATCAGGAAGCGCCCCGAAGTTATTCACCGTTTTCTTTCCGCCCTGCTGGCAGCGGAAAGATTCGTCACCGCAAACCAAGCCGATGCAAAAGCCATTGTCGCACGGCGTTTGAACTTCGAGAGCCGTTTTTTTGAATCACTGTGGAAGAAGAACTCCTTCCGGGTTACTCTGCCTCAAGCACTGATACTGACTATGGAAGATCAGGCCAGGTGGATGATGTCTGCGGGGTTGACCAAGAGAGCGGAGATTCCCGATTTTCTGGACCCCATTTATTGGGATGGGCTGAAGAGTCTCAAACCCGACGCAATCTCCATTATCCATCAGGAAGACGACCGATGACCATCAAAAGCAGGTTACGAATCAGTTCGTTACTCTATGTGGCAGTAGCTCTGGGGATCGGTTTGGTCCTCCTCACGGGTGTGCGTAACCTCAAACAGGAGCTTGAGAGAAACAGACTCAGTTTTGCAGTAGTAACAGGTCTGGTCGATCTGACAACCCTGTCCGATGATCACCTTATACACCCCGGCAGACGGTCGCTGAGACAGTGGCAAGCGAAATATGACGATGTGGGCAGGTCTATCGAAAGACTGGCCCACCTGGCGATCCTCGAATCGGAGATAACAAATGGTTTGATTAAGGAATACGAAGAACTGAAATCCGTATTCTCTCAACTGCAATCCGTAGAAGCCAAGTTTCAATCAGGTGAATCTCAATCCAGAATCGTGGCCGAGTTGAGAGACAGACTCAAGGGGCTGCTGGTACTGAAACTACAGGTCATGGTAACCGACGCTCGCCAGTTGTATGGAGCAAGTCAAGCACACATTCACGCAGGTCTGAATAGGTCGATACGGATCATGTTGCTTTTTGTGGCTGTTACAGGCGTGATCATCCTTGGGAATCACCTTCTCACAAGAAGGATTGTGATCGGTCCGCTCACAAAGCTTGCCAAGGATACCCAGATCATAGCCAGTGGTATGTTGGATCACGTGGTAGACATCAAGAGCCGTGACGAGATGGGGAATCTGGCACAAGCATTCAATAGAATGACCCAGGACCTGAAGAAATCTTACGGGGCATTGGAAGCTGAGATAAGGGAGCGTAAGTTGTCGGAGGAGGCTCTTCGAGAATCGGAAGCTAAGCACCGATCCCTCATAGAGCAGATTCCGGCCATTACCTACGTAGCATCCTTGGATGAGGTGTCAAGCACACTCTATATCAGCCCCCAAGTGGAGTCCATGCTCGGTTTCTCGCCGACAGAGTGGCTGTCTGACCCTGAGATCTGGGCAAACCAGATCCATCCAGACGACCGAGACCGTGTCCTGACAGACATTGTAGCCAGTCACGAGACGGGCAAACCCTTTGACGCCGAGTACCGCATCGTGTCAAAATCCGGAAACATCTCTTGGTTTAGTGATAAGGCTGCGGTTCTTTACGATGAGGAAGAACGGGCCGTTTGCATCCAGGGGGTCATGTTCGATCTTACCCAGCGCAAGGTGTTGGAGGAACAGCTCCGTCAAAATGCTGTCCGTAACCGTCTCCTTGCCGATATCTCGGAAGCATTCGTTAAGGAATCATTGGACTGGCAGCCCGTCCTGGAATTAATTGCCCGACGCACCACCGAGCTGATCGGCGATGTCTGCATCATCCGGCTGAGATCTGATGACGGTCGCTGGATCGAACCGGCCACCGTGTATCACCCTGCCCCTGAATCACGGGCATTTTTGCATGGACTATTGACCTCGCTCTCCAAGCGCTCGGTTGAGATGTTGGTAGGGCAAGTCGTCCGCACCGCACAGCCATTGTTGATCCCGGCAGTTCGTCGCGAAATGATTCCCGAAGACTATTGGCCATTTCTGGAGCGATTCGACATACAAAGCATCTTGGCAGTGCCCCTGAGGTCTGACGACAAAGTGATCGGCACCCTAACGATGTGGCGGCATGGTTCAGAGGCCCCGTATACTTCCGAAGATCAGACATGGCTTCAGTTGATCGCTGACAGATCAGGGACCGTCATAGCGCACGCTCGCTTATTTGAGACAATTCAGCGTCTCAACGTGGAACTGGAGCAACGGGTAGGAGAGCGTACCACACAACTCGTGGCCGCCAATAAAGAGCTGGAAGCTTTTTGCTACTCTGTATCGCACGATCTGCGAACACCTTTAAGGGCTATAGATGGCTTCAGCCAAATAGTGGCACGGAAGTACAGTGACCTGCTGGACGCAAAAGGGCAGGACTACCTGCAGCGTGTTGTGGCAGAGTGCCGGCGAATGGGGGAACTCATTGATGATCTGCTCAAACTGTCGCGGCTGACGCGGGCAGAGATGCGAAAAGAGAAGGTTAACCTGAGCGCAATGGCCTCAGAGATCGTTGCAGAGCTTAAGGACAAAGACCCGGATCGGAGAGTGACCACGATCATCGCACCAGGACTGGATGCCGAATGTGACGGAGGACTCATGCGTGTGGCCTTGGAGAACCTCCTGGCGAATGCATGGAAATTCACGAGTACCAAGCCGGACGCGGGAATCGAATTCGGAGCGGAAGACGATGACGGAGGGCCGGTCTATTTTGTGCGGGATAACGGCGCAGGCTTTGACATGGCCTATGCGGACAAACTGTTCGGGGCCTTTCAGCGCCTGCACCTGACAACAGAGTTCCCCGGTTCCGGAATCGGGCTTGCTACCGTGCAACGGGTAGTCCACCGCCACGGCGGACGAGTGTGGGCAAACAGTGTGGTTGGAGAGGGCGCAACTTTCTACTTTACTCTCGGTTTAGGAGGACGGTCATGAAGGACGGAATCATTCTCTTGGTAGAGGACAACCCAAACGACGAAGAATTGACCATACTCGCACTTGAAGAGAACCACATCACGAACCCTGTGGTTGTAGTTCATGACGGAGCGGCAGCATTGGATTACCTCTTCGGCGCCGGCGAATATTCCGGCCGTGACCCACGCGAGACCCCGACGGTTATTCTTCTCGATTTGAAACTCCCCAAGGTTGACGGATTGGAAGTGTTGCACCGCGTACGTGCAGATGAGCGCACCAAACTTATTCCCGTCGTCATCCTTACCTCTTCGAAAGAGGAGCAGGATAGGCTCCGCGGCTACACCTTGGGGGCTAACTCCTATATCCGCAAACCCGTGGACTATTCACAGTTCACAGAAGCAATTAGGCAGCTAGGGATGTACTGGCTGATTCTGAATGAGCCTCCGCCGAACGTGTGAAGTGTCATCGTGCGAGCCGTATCAGGAGGGTTCTTCACCAACGAAGAAGAGGGATTCATGATTATCATGGGAGGGTTGCCATGACTGAACCTCTGAGCGTCTTGATCGTCGAAGACTCAGAAAACGACACGTTGTTGTTGGTCAGTGAACTGGATCTGGCCGGCTATGAGCCGACATACAAGCGGGTTGACACAGCCCAGGCTATGGTGGAAGCCCTGGACGAGGGTGTCTGGGACCTTGTCATTTCCGATCATCGTATGCCGAACTTCAGCAGCACCGCGGCGCTGGACTTGGTAAAGGACCGGGCGCTGGACATTCCTTTCATCATAGTATCCGGGACAATAGGCGAGGAGACTGCCGTGGCAGCCATGAAAGCCGGTGCTCACGATTACATTATGAAAGGCAACCGCGCTCGATTAGTCCCGGCAATCAGACGTGAACTACGCGAAGCTGAGATGCGTCGAGAACGGAGGCGAGCAGAAAGGCTGTTGAGAGAGAGCGAGGAACGCTTTCGCAACGTGTTTAAACAAGGTCCGCTTGGGATAGCCGTGGTCGGCCTGGACTATCGGTGGGTTACCGTTAATGCGACACTTTGCGAAATGGTAGGATATACGGAGGACGAACTCACCAAACTCACGTTCGTTGATATCACCCACCCGGATGATATCGAGGCGGATGTTGGGTATGCCGAGAAGCTGTCGCGAGGTGAAATCCCGTCTTACAAGATGGAAAAACGCTACATTAGAAAGAACCGCGAAGTGTTATGGATTCAGCTTACGGCTTCCAGCATTCGAGATGAACAAGGGAAATCTCTCTACTATCTCTCCATGATCGAGGACATCTCGTCCCGCAGGAAAGCGGAAGAGGCGCTGCGGGAGAGCGAGGAGAAATACAGAACCCTTTTTGAGGAGTCCTTAGACGGCCTGTTTATCACGTCACCCGGAGGAAGAATTCTCGACATGAACAAGAAGGGCGTCGCTATGTTCGATTACGACACCAAAGAGGAAATGTTGAGTCTTGACCTGGAGCGGGATGTCTACGCTCATCCGCCGGATAGAAGGCGGATACTTGCGATGGTGAATGCGCAGGGAAGCGCGGAATACGAGGTTGTCGTCAAGAAAAAGAACTGCGAAGAGATGATTACTCACTGCGCCTTGACCGCTGTGAAAGACGAACGAGGAGTGATTACCTCATACCGGGGCATAATCCGGGACATCACCGAGCGCAGGAAGGTGGAAGAGGCGCGTTTGAGATTCCTGGAACGCCAAGAGCGACTGAACCGGTTGCAGCAGGCTCTGCTTGCTCCTGGGGAGTTGGTACAAAAACTAAAGATGATTACCGATGGTGTGGTGGACATCTTTGGAACCGATTTTTGTCGTATCTGGCGCATCCGCTCCGGCGATCTGTGCCAACACGGGTGCGTGCATGCAACTGTGACCGAGGAACCCCATGTTTGTAAATACAAAGACAAATGTCTTCATCTGCTGGCCAGTTCAGGGCGGTACACTCATACTGATGGTTTGACGCACCGGCGAGTTCCTTTTGGAGCGTACAAGATTGGACGTATAGCCTCAGGGCAAGAGCACAAGTTTCTGACCAACGACGTTGTTCACGACCCGCGGGTACACGACCACGATTGGGCGCGGGAATTGGGTCTTGTGTCGTTTGCGGGGTATCAACTGCGTCCGCCGAGCGGGGAAACGCTCGGCGTGCTGGCGCTATTCAGCAAACATACCATTTCTCAAGAGGAGGACGCCCAACTGAATGCCTTGAGCAGCACTACTGCTCAGGTGCTCTACGCAGCCGAGGCCGAACAAAGGCTGAAGGAGAGTGACAAACAGTACCGCACCATCTTTGAACAATCGATAGATGGCGTGTACTCTGTTGCAAGGGATGGAACCATAACGGATGCCAACTTATCTTTTTGTGAACTCTTCGGATATTCGAGAGAGGAGATGCTCAGCAAAGACATTGTTGAATTGTACCTTGATCCGGCTGACCATCCAAGGTTCCAGAAAGAGTTAGAGAAAAATGGTTTTGTGAAAGATTATGCAGTCAAGTTGCGAAAGGCAGACGGAACAGAGCTTGACTGCTTGGTTACCTCATCACTGCCTTTTGAGAGAGAGGGCGCCATAACCGGATACCGGGGCATCCTACGAGACCTCACTGAACGCAAGAAACTCCAGAGGCAACTCCTCCAGGCTCAAAAAATGGAATCCATCGGGACTCTGGCCGGCGGCATTGCTCACGATTTCAACAACCTGCTGCAGGTGGTTTTGGGGTACTCCGAATTGGTTCTTGGCGACGAGGATCTGCCTGGTCGCTTCAGTGATGACCTGGGAAAAGTCCTTCTAGCCGGGAAAAAAGGTGCCGACTTGGTTCAAAGGTTGCTCACGTTCAGCAGAAAAACCGATATAAAACCGCTCGACATCGATCTCAATCAGCGTATTGGTCAGACCCATAAATTCTTACAGCGTACTATTCCCAAGATGATTGATATTGATCTGGTCCTTGCAGAAGATCTGGCGCGCATCCACGCCGATCCCACTCAAGTGGATCAAGTGTTGATGAATCTCGCCGTGAATGCCAGAGACGCCATGCCTGAAGGCGGAAAGCTCGTCATCGAAACCTCGAATGTTGTCATTGATGAGGATCATGCCGGATCACATCTGGAAGCCGAGCCGGGTCCGTACGTCCTCCTCCGTGTCTCAGATACTGGTTCAGGGATGGACAAGGAGACGTTGGAGCATATCTTCGAGCCCTTTTACACGACGAAAGGTCCGGGCCAGGGAACGGGATTAGGTTTGGCGATGGTCTTTGGGATCGTCAGGCAGCATCACGGCTTCATCAACTGTTACAGCGAGGTCGGTCGTGGAACCACGTTCAAGGTCTATCTTCCGCCTGTCACGTCCGGGACCCTGTTGTCCGATGAGCCGGTCGTCACTTCCATTCCCAGGGGCGGCACTGAGACGGTTTTATTGGTGGATGACGAAGAGTTCATACGAGACTTGGGTGCGAGGATTCTGGAGCGATCCGGTTACAAGGTGCTTACCGCATGTAACGGGAAAGAAGCGCTGGACGTTTACAGGTCAAACAAGGCAAATATTTCACTTGTCATTCTCGATCTTGTGATGCCGGAGATGGGTGGAAAGCAATGTTTGGGGGAACTCCTGAAGATTGACCCAAAGGCGCGAGTTCTTATAGCCAGTGGATTTGCTGCAAACGGTCAGACCAAGGAAGCCATTGAGACAGGGGCAAGAGACTTTGTGGGTAAGCCGTATAATATGAAAGGGATGCTGCAAACCGTTCGTGAGGTCTTGGACGAGGAGTGACAGCCGGTGAATTCCGCGAAGTGTATCAACCTACACCAACCCTTGGGTAACTTCTCAATAAGTCCGGGCCATTTCCCCCCTCTTATCCCCCCGCAAGCGGGGGGAAGCGCTCCCTCCCTGCTTGCGGGGAGGGTCGGGGAGGGGAATTCTTGGAATTCGCCCGGGGTTTTTGAGAAGTTACACCCTTGGGTTCTTGATGGCCCCAGAGTGAAAAATCTGCGGCTGATTTTCCACCTGCAAGAATAGCTATGCAAGTGGCCTATATCCATTCCACGGACAGGACCAGAAGGTGCTGACGCTTCCTAACTCGACGAAAGCGAGCCATGCCGTGAATACTGTTTGAACACCTCATAAATGCTTATGGTCGGTACAACTAATTCTGATGTGCTCTGGATCGCTGGAACAAAGTGATCGGCATTTGGCCCATCCGCGAAGTATGCCGGCCGGCCGGAGACATCAACAACGTTCATGGCCGATCCACTTCACGCTCGACGTCCGTGTCAATACCTTTCAGAAAGCAGCGTGCCTGCCGAATCGGCCTGAAGGGTATCAGTTCCATGCGGCCTTCATAGACCATGACCTGAATCTTGTGCCCAACCTGAAGACGCTTCCGCAACCTCCCGATCAGCCTGAAGCTGCTGCTCTCGTATTCCGCCGTTTTCATGGTCACCATTTGTCTGGGGGGACTGGTTATCTACCATTTCGTCCGCAGCGCCATTGAAGCCGACACAGGTGTACGGGGGGCACGTCCGCTCTTAACTCATTTGGATCTGTTGTCCGGCCGAAGGCGGATCCGACCTATTTTCCCGGTCCCCTTTCGACAGGTCCCGGTTCGGAACCTGCATTCGGGACCTCGGAGGGTCCACACTACGACCGCAGTAAACGAGATCTTGGATTCCGGCTTTTCACCCCCATTGCGGAGAAATCCCCGGCCGTGTTAGTGTGAACACGGCCGGTCGAATGAATCGGCGGAACCTGCCCTGGAGGAAGCGTTACGCGTGACGGCCAAGACATTCGATGCGGAAGTCGAAAAAGACGGCTGAAACTCTTTAGAAGAGACGTTTACGTTTATCCGTATGCACATCCCCCGTTTACTCCCGGTGTTGACGACCGTGCCTACAGACTGGTGTAAAGCATGTGATATGAGGTGTCGGATCATGAACTTTCTGCAAGAAGTGAAACTCATACAAGGCGGTATGGGTATTTATGTATCCAACTGGCGGCTGGCCAAAGCCGTGGCTATGGAGAAGCCCGGCACAACGGCCGGAACTGTCTCCGGTACTGCCCTGGATGCGGTTTACGTGCGACTGCTACAGCTTGGGGATCCCGGAGGCCATATTCGCCGCGCTTTGGCTGCTTTTGATGCGCAATTCGGGATCGCCATCGGCCGAAATATATGTGACCGCTACTTCATTGACGGCGGCAAAGCGCCAAGCACTCGTTTCAAGAGTGTTCCCATGCATAACGTGCATGCGCAGGATGGAAGCGATGCCATTCCGCTGCCGGTTCGGCAGGACGTGCCCACGGCACTCACCCTGGACGACGGCATTGTCGAACTCTTGATTGCCACTGGCTTTGCCGAAGTCTGGTTGGCCAAGGAAGGGCATGAAGGCAACATATTCATCAACTTCTTGAAGAAGATCGATGTGCCCCTTATCTACGTGATGTACGGTGCGATGCTCGCCGGTGTGGACGGAGTAATCGTAGGGGCGGGCAACCCCGACGGCCTACCCGCGATCTGTTCCCATTTGGCTCGCCATGAAGCCGTTACCAACGACTTGTTGCTGTTGTATCGTGAGGCGGGTGAGGCCTTCCACTTGCCTTTCGATCCCCAACTGGCGGCCGGCGGCAAATTGGCACAATCCCCCCTGCGCCGACCGGCTTTTCTGGCGATCGTGTCGCAGGTCAACCTGGCCAAGGCCCTGGCTCAAAGCCAAAGTGAAGCACCCGACGGCTTTATCGTCGAGCACCACACAGCGGGAGGCCACAACGCCGGTCCGCAAGGGCCCATGAGGAAGGATGGCAATGGACAGCCCCTCTATGGCGAAATCGACGAACCCGACTTGCAGGCTATCCGAGAAGTGGGGCTTCCCTTCTGGTTGGCCGGAGGCTATGGGACTCCTGAGAAATTGCAACAAGCTCTGGAAGCCGGAGCCACGGGTGTACAGGTGGGCTCGGTCTTTGCCCTGGCCGAGGAATCCGGCATGAAACCGGCCTTCCGCATTGCGATTCTCGCTGCGCTCAAGAACGGAACAGATGACGCCGTGCTGGTCAGGACGACACTTTTCTCTCCCACGGGGTACCCGTTCAAAGTAGTTCAATTGAACGACACCGTTGCGGACGATGCGGTTTTTTCCGCTCGGCGTCGGGTTTGCGATATTGGCCTCTTGCAGCAGCGAGGGCTCGGCAAACCGGCCCCGGATGGAACGCGCCGGCTTTTCCACCGCTGCCAGGCCGGACCGATTTCGGATTTTGTCGCTAAACGCGGCTTGCAACGCAACACGGAAGATCGGCGTTGCCTTTGTAACGGCCTGCTCTCCTGCGTGGGGCTTGCGCAAGTTGTCAAACAGAATGGAGAATCGGCTGAGGAGCCTGCGATCGTTACCCTGGGAAATCATCTTGACGGCATCCGACGACTCTCGCGCCACGGGCAAACCACGTACTGGGCGCGAGATGTAGTTGCCGATATCCTCGGGACTTAGGATTTGTCACAGAATAACGGTTACAATCATGTCGGTCGACGGACGCCGGTCCCGGCACTGAAGTACCGGGCTACTTTCGGCCGCCCCTGTAGAGGCTTGGAAGCCTTAACGTCCCGGAGGGACGGTATGACAGTAGACCGGTCTTTCAAGGCCGGGATTGTGAGCCGGAAAAAGGGAGTAAGGGCAATCGGGGACATGATCCGCTCTTGCGAGCGGCGTCATGCGACCTCGTAAAACTAGGAATCGTGTCCCCGGATTGCCCCCGACGTTATCGGGAGACACGAAACCGCGGAATCAACTTGTAAGATTTGTTTTGAGACGGGCCCTTAGTGTTCTATGGCACAAATACGGTCGCACAACATGAGCCGTCACTTCCTCCAGGTCGAGGTCTTTTGGCGGCTTTGACAATTTCATGGTCGCGTTCACCCTGTTATGACGATCCAAAGCCTCTGAGACCGACTCCTCTATCGTGAACCCTTCCTTCAGAAAGAGCCACTCAGTAAAGAATTCCGTCTCGTCAAAGAGGGAGAGCATGTTCAGCATAACCTCGCCCTCATCTCTTGCCGAGAAATTCAGCGATGCCACGAAGCCTTCAGATTTGACGCCGTAATAGGTATCACGACCTGGGGTTTCGATGTAAACAGCCCACTGAGGCAGCTTGTAAAAGAGATCGACCGGCAGTTGTCCCCGTATGGAAGTCTTTATCAACGATTCGTAGATGTCCGGATCAAACCGGTACACGCCTCCGCACACTCTCCGGGGAATCACTGTGGTAGCCATTTTGAGCCAGGTGAGTTGTCGGTCTCGTTGATCGTCGCTTACCATGGTAGGTAAGCGGGGCTCGATGATCGCCGCCAGCTCATCTCTCGGAAGAAAACACCAGGCGGGCCAGGATCTTGAACGTTCTGCTCGACAGGCGTCAACCTCTTTCCAGAGTGTTGGAAACTGTTTGGCGATGAGGGCAAGTTGGCGTTCCGGGGGCAGCATTATTCGCTCAATGGATTGGTCGTGTAATATCGTTCCGCTAATTCCTGAAGGAGGTCTGGTGTACCCATATCCTCGTTTCACCGACGCTCCGCAGTGAGATAACGATCCAGCCGAAATAGCCTCCAGATCCACTGCGAAAAATCACAACGGTCGAGCGTCCACCAAGCCGTTTGCCCGGTTGAGAATGGGCCTGCTCCCAGAGTCGCTTGGCCGCCCGTAGAAACCGGCTCGGCCAAGGAAGTAACAGTCGGACTTGGATCTTGACACCGAGCTGAGGAAAGAGGACCTCCATGGTCCACCGACACAAGCCTGCCAGTTGGGTAGCCGGTCAACGGCATTCGCGACTCAGCAAGAGCTCAGTGCCGATTCGTACAGTCTCTCGCACCAGAACCTCAAAGTCACTCCGACGGCTGCGGTGATTTGTGATTGCTGCATGCAGGTACTTCTTGCCCCTGACACTGACAATAGAAGGTACGGCGATGCCGGTTTCCTGAAGCTCGATCTCGATTCGCTTGTTGAGGTCGTCCAGGGTGGCGTCGTCGAAGCCCGGCCGAGTGAAACGGAAGCAGACAACGTTCAGTGAGACGGGTAATGCCAACTCAAGTTCTGGAGAAGCCTCAACCAGTCCAGCCAGATAATGCGCCTGGTCGATATTCTGTTGGATGACACGTCCATACTTTTCGGTGCCGTGCTCTTTGAGGCTCATCCACGCCTTGAGCGCGTGGAAGCCGCGCGACAATTCAAAACCATAGTCTGAGAGCCACGGGACGTCGATACCGGTCAAACCGCGATTACCCTCACCGTGCGCGAGATACGTCGGGCTCAACGAGAACGCTCTGCGATGATCTTCGGAGTTCCTGACCAGAACACAGCCGATGGGGTAGGACAAATTCATCCATTTGTGCAGGTCGAAAGCCAACGAATCGGCTCGTTCCAGTCCGTCGACGAGGTGTTTGGACACGGGAGCGATGGCTGCCCAGACGCCAAATGCACCATCTACGTGGAACCACAATCCTTCTTCTTCACAGATGTCTGCGAGGCCGTTGATGTCGTCAATAGCGCCTGTGTTGGTCGTTCCGGCGACCCCCACAACACAGATTGGGAAAAATCCATTGTTGCGGTCATCCCTGATTGCGGTCCTCAAGGCAGCGAGGTCAATCTGAAGGTTCTTGTTTACAGGGATCAAGCGCAACGAATCACTCCCGAAGCCGAGCAATTCCACTGCCTTCTGGATCGAGGAGTGAGCCTCGTCCGAAGAATAGACAGTCATTTGCTGCGGTGCATCCCACAAGCCCCTTTTACGCAGGTCGAATCCGGCCTTGGTATTACGTGCCACTGCCAAGCCGATGAGGTTTGAAGCCGAGCACCCGCTCGTTATCAGCCCGCCGGCAGTGAGAGGGTACCCAAGCAAGGTCTTACACCAGTCGAGAACCTGCATCTCGACATAGTTGTTACTCAGGTAGGAAAAGGAACCGCTCACAGCATCCGTTGCCGCCGCCAGTATCTCGGCAAACACCCCCATCACGGTTCCCGTTCCAGCGACCCAACCCCAGAACCGTGGGTGGTTATTGCCCAATTGATGTGGGAGTATGTACTGGGTGTACTCTCGGTAGACCTCTTCCGCCGGCTGGGAAGCACGAGGGACGGATCCCTCGAAGTGCGCTCTTACATGCTGCGGTGCATGCTGCCATACAGGGCGATCCCGCAAGGATTGCAGATAGTCCAATGCGTCGTCAAGTATTTGATGGCCGAGACACCGCATGGACTCCCAGTCATTCGGGTCAAGTGTTTCTTCTTCCGACAACTTGGTTAGGTCTTTCATAATTTCACTTCTCCCCTCATCTCCGTGCCACGATAAATCTAAAGTTCCTTCCTCGATCTTCAGTTGCAGCGTTAAGACTCCGGTCCGTTACCGGGCTGCTTTGATATGGAGATGTCGCATCTCTCTTGCGTTCTTTCGGTTTCCCTATCTGTAGACGTCCCTGTACCAGATCGGTTACAGGGCCGTAAGTCGGTTCCGTTGCCGGCAAAATGATCGGTGGAGCACGCGAACACTCCTCGGCTGAATTGGGTTCGACCCAGTGGGAACCGATGGACATTTGATCAGAACTCCGTCAATATGTCCACTGATTCCATGATCCAGAATCCACGGTCTACTTTGACGAGATCCCCGTGGGCATCCTCGACGGACGAGATGCCGGGTAATTTTGCAGACGTGTGACCGCGAAATTGGGTCGTGTGGCACGTCATAAGAAAACGTATATGTCTCCCCCCACACCAGGCGCTTCGGAATTCCGGGTACACCATACTCAATTGCCTTTGCGTTTCTTATTTGGTCAAGGTCCTCTTGTTCGGCTCAGTATTCGGCCGATCGTGTTTTTGCCGTGAACCACGAATTCGTCAGTAGTGAGCGGCATGACAGTTCACTCCTGTAACCGCAACAGATCAACGTATTCGGTAATTTCGTAGTGTACTCGGAACTCGCAAGCGTATCGGAGAAAAGCAGACACGGTTGTCAACAATTAAGTACGATGTATCGAAATACCGTGATGTAATGAAAGGGGGTGTGGACAGAATCGGACGAGAGAGTTACATTCTATCCCGCGCCTTCATCTGTTTGGACAGGAGAAGTCATGCAACCCGTAGATACCTCTGTAAAGGTTTTGGGGCTGAGGTTCAGGAGCCCGATTCTCGTATCCTCGTCTGAAGCGGCCTTCGATGCCTCCCAGTGCTCGGACCTGATTCGCCGGCCCATTGGAGGAATCATCACCAAGACATTCACCTCAGACCCGGCGAACCGGATTCGACTTCGGCCCTATCAATTCCCTCTCAAGCGTTTCGGACGGGCATACGGCGACGCTCTCTTTTCTTTGGCAGCTCCTCACGTCGAAGACATGGAGACGGTCTTTCACCGCGTGCGTAGTATGGCCGAAGTCTGCCACAGGGACTCGCGAGTACTCATTGCGAGCTTTTTTGAGGACCCTCACGATATGCCTTTGTGGCTCGATCGGGCGATGAAGTTCCAGGACATGGACGCCGACATGCTGGAACTCAATTTCTCCTCGCCTTCTGCGGCGAAGGTTTTTGCCGGAAACGTGAACCGTTCAACGGAGATCATTGAACGAGTAAAATCATCCGTATCCATCCCGGTGGGCTTGAAGTTGAGCCCGACCCTGGAACCACTCGAAGCGCTCATTCAACGCTGGACGAATGCCGGTCTGGACTTCATCACAGCGCACAATGCTCCCGGCGGAGTCTTCATCGATGTGGACAACATGGTGCCGTTCGGAGCCCCCTGTATCGGCGGTTACGTGTCGGGGAAATCCTTCTTGCCCTATTCCCTGGCAAGGGTAATCCGCATCCGAAGAGTCACGACCATACCCGTCATTGGTGTGGGCGGGATCCAGGATAGCGACGATGCTCTGCAATACCTTCTCGCCGGTTGCCCACTCGTCGGAGTAGGATCTGCTCTCTACTTCCATGGTCCGGAAAGACTGAATCACATCTATCAAGGCATGACGGACTGGATGGAGAAGAAAGCTTACCATGCAGTCTCTCAATTTACAGGAAAGGTCTTCCCCCTAATCCGCGATGCGTCCGTCTTGAAGTCCACGGAGAACTGTCCGTTCGCCATGCCTCCCGATTGTCCCTACGTTCCGGTGATAGATCCCGACCGATGCACCCGATGCGGAACGTGTGCCAAAGCGTGTATCTACAATGCATTGATCTTCACCGGCAAGGAAGAGAAAATCGTTGTTGACGACGCTCGATGTTGGAGTTGCGGATTCTGTGTGGGAGTATGTCCGACCGGAGCAGTAGAACTGAGAGAAAGAACTGATTTGGAGAAGAGCATCTGGAATAACCGCGGTATGGCCTCGCCCTTCGTCGAGACTACCTGAGACACGTTCGCTTGGCTCCTTCTTTGAATGGTTTCCCGATCCACCTCAAGTGCTTCAACTATTTCCCGTCCAGTGAGGAGGAGCCTTGAATTCCGTGGCTGAACTTCGACTTCCGGGTACACCATACTCAATTCCCTTGGGAAGTTCCTCCGGGTCCGGATCTCCGTCTATGCAATACTCCGGCAAGGCCCATAGGCGTTAACTTAAGCCTGTTGGTCGGCTGGGAGTTGGGTTCATTCATAACGTCCCGAAGGGACCAGTCCCGCGTCTCGCGGGATTAGCCGGACCTTTCAAGGCCCGGAAATCATGCTCGCTTTATCCCAATTCTTCCGGGGGATTAATCCCCCGGCTAAATTCCTAAGTGCCTTCGGCACATTAAGATCGCTGCATCTCAACACCGAAAACGGTGCGCATGCCTCGGTTCGTGTGCCGGTTGAAATACGGGTTGGCAGCCGGAATCCTAAAGTTAACGCCTATGCCGGCAGGGCCGCTTTCCTGCCGCGTTATGAAATCATCACTCCCAAGGGGTCTACCGGTTCGCTCGTGGAGACGTAAGATCTCGCCGTCGTCTGCTCCAATCCCACTGTTTAGGAATTCTTGCCAATCGCTTACCATCTCCGGGAGCGGCGAGGCTTTGACCAGTGTGTCCTCCCGACCTTCCACATGCGCCGCCGCGGTGCTCCATGGATAAGCGGCCGGCTCTCTTCTCTCTCGCCGGCTATCGTGACGAGGCATTCCCGGAGCCGCCACTCGTGCTCCTTGACTCATAAGCGCATCTCAGGGGGCATACTCATGTGTCACGAATTGAGTATGGTGTACCAGTAACTCCTCGGAACTCCAACAGGAATTATGGAGACTCAGGAAGGGTGACTCCGTGGGAATAGAGAAATGAATGAGATTTGTCCAGAAAAATAGCTTGCCCCGTCGCGGTCCTTGAGATATTATCAACAATGAAGATGTATGCTCTTCTTGTCTCAAAAAGGGGGAGCATCTCGTTCGGGGAAAAGTAACGGGAGGTTTTATGGCAAAGACCGCGGAAAGCGTACAGCAAATTGATCTGATAGATCTCCTCAAGGACCCAAACGTCGCCAAGCTGTATATCAACGGGTTGACTGTTGGATTAAGTTTAAGTGATGTGTTCATGGTAGTCAATAGCGGTCCAATGCCGGTAGCCGTAGTTCAAATGTCATTTACCACCGCAAAGACGATGATGCAGACTCTCTCTCAACTGATTAATGATTTCGAGAAACAAACAGAGCAGCCTTTGCTTACGATGCACGAGATTAACCAGAAGTGTTTTGGTGGTAAAAATGAATAAGATTATAAAGCCTTTAACCCAGTTTTGGTTGACCGCCTTGTCCAGCCCGGCTCCGCGAAACAGAGTGATTGAAAAAATCAAGTCTTTTGGTTCGTTGCCCGAAGGCTGGGATTTTGGGGTTGGCAGGCCGGCTCCGCATGAAGTCATCGATATGGCGGTAAAGCTATATGGGCGTGGAGCCGTCTTGGGGCTTCGCTCAGACGCTTTCCCTGGGAGCGAAGGCACGGTCTATGTGGTATTTTACAAAGGAATTGAGGCAGTTGAATTCTGTGTGAACGCCGATTTGTCATTAATAGTGACCCATGAACGCGGCATAGGTGTCGATTTTGATGAACTGGATTATAGGGAGGGTCTCAACTACGAGGAGGCCATGGACTACTTAAGCCGTTTTGCAGTGGAGAACCGATGCAACTTGTCAGAGCCCTACATCGCGATAAATACGACCAGGAACGCCAACGATTTACAAGTGATAGCTTCAAGAACTACGAAGGCGGCATATCGGTTATCGACGCCGAATGCATCAAAAAGAGTGGCGTGGATTGCTGTGTCCACATAGAACGATACTATGAAGAGACGGTAAATGGACGGCCTTTTGCGTATTGGGCAATAGAGGTTGATCGCCTATCAGAACATTTCACCGAGGGATTTCAAATTGTTCCAAGAGAGAGCAAGACGGGTGATAAATGCCATCGGAATATTGAGGGCATAACGAACAACCGGGCCCAAAAATGGGCCAAGAGGAACTGTAAACCGCCCAATGTCTTTTTGTGTACGGGGGATACGTCTCTTCTATTAACCCGGGAACAGTTTGAAAATCTACAAGAACTACTGGCGGTTACGTAGCGATCAGGCATGGATCGTTAATCCGGCAATCGAGAGATCTTCTTTCAGAATTCCGCATAATTCCGGGTACACCATACTCAATTCCCTATGGGAAGTTCCTCCGGGTCCGG
>JAZDHD010000174.1:0-3080 GCA_043806215.1 Pseudomonadota bacterium
GATGTGGCAGATTCCGCTTGGCCATCGGCGTTCCTCCCCGAGTTTGTTGCCAAACGGTTTATGGCAGGAACGCCGATAATTTTCAAATGATTCCTCTCAATTATGCTGAGATTCAACCCGAAAAGGCAAAACTATAGTAAATATGAAGCCGTGAAGATCATAGTTCACATCCATACGCCGCCCCTGTAAATATACTGTCAATACGGTAGCGAGAACGTTCGTCGTGGTCAAATCCTTTTTCTTCGAGATCGCTTCTGCGGACCTTCCGTCCGGCCCCTTTGCCCCCCCACGTGGCTGAACTCGCTTTTCATACCCGTCCGAATTGCACCCTGTGCTCGTCGCCGCACGTTCCGCAGGGTACCGCTCACCCGCAGGGATGTTTTTTGGGCCTTCCGCCTCCAGGCTTCCCCCCGATGTTTTGTCCGGGTGGCGTCACAAATACCTCCAGAGGGATTTCAAGAAGGGCCGGGTAAGCCATTTGAACTCTGGTTAACGACTGAGGCGGGGATCGCCCGACTGCCGAGGTGAGGATGAGTACTCCTTTGAATTTCGTAGTCATCATGAAGGAACTCGGCCGCGGCGTCTGTCTGTCTTCCCAGCCGGTGATGGTGGATTCGGTATCTCTTGGGTTCCGGCGCATGGTCCTCTCCATGAGTCGCAGGATCAACACCTGTGACAAAAAGGCTTGCAGGGTTGCGAAGTGGGGGCTATAAAATCCCTGTCTTGCCTGAATGACGTCCTGTGCTGGAGTGCTGCGAAATGACCGGTCAGATGTCGTGTATCGAATTATCGAATGACCAAAAATCGGAATTGCCCAAGTTTATTGAACATTATGACCGATGGTTTGGCGATAATATAGCGACTCCCGTCGCAAAGTCTCTAGGGTTATTGCCAAAAGTCGTGCTGAAACACAGGGCCATTCTGAAAGAGACGAAACACCGGGTATCACGAGACGTGATTATTTCAGAGGATCTTCCAACGTTACGCCGTGTCGTTGCTCACGAAAGGCGAACGTTAGCCGAGATGAATGAAGAACGTTTTATGAAGACCAGCAACAGTGAAATTCGCGATCAACTACGAGAGCCCATGGATCGTCTTCTGGACATGATGTCAGCTTCCTGGTTTGAAGGACCTATGCTCGAAGTACCGCGTGTCACTCAATTCCTAACGATTAAGGAAGCATACTCTCGCCTAGAATCGAAATTGACCCCTCCAGCGCCCGAATACGATGAGAAGTTCGGGCTCTTGTTGGCTCCAGGGCAGTTCCTCCCGCGACTAACCATCGCGAGACGAGAGGCTGCCTTGCGCAATACAACCACCGGCGTATCGTTCATTGATATCGACAATTTCAAGAGGTTCAACACCCGGCACAGAGAGGATAAGGTTGACCTGCACGTCTTGCCGAAATTCATGAGCACGTTGGAGGCACATTTGCACTGCCACGGCCATGCTTTTCGTTTCGGGGGAGACGAATACATGGTTCTACTACCCAACACCAGGCCGGAGTTAGCCTTAGCCTTTCTTCGTCATCTTCAAGAAAAAGTGGCCACACTTGAATTCCTCGACCCACTGGATAAGATGACAGTTTCTATCGGTCTTACAACCTTCAGTTCCCAGTCATTACTTACGGATCGAGAACTACAAGAACGCTCAACTAAATTAAAAAATCGAGCCAAAACGGAGGGGAAGGATAGAATTGCTTGGGCCGACGGCGATTCGTTGAAACTGGGCGACGTGAAGGTCGCTGAGAGATAAGTTGGGAAGCCTTCGTGAGAATCTCCATGGAAGGCCAAAACTAGGCTTGTAGGAGAAAAGGCTGTTCCTTCCTATTGACCCGCCTGAGGCCATCCTGTTGGTAACACATGAAGGTCCACGGGTCCACCAGTTTTGTCGACAACTCCCAGCCGACGGTGAGTTGGAGGGCGAGTTCATCCGATTGCTCGAGGAAGGCTATACCGTGGCGAAAAGGATGGTCGAGACGATTATAGGGTAGCACACTGCGTGATCTGAATTCGATTCTTCATGAAACACGTTCATAGACCGGTCACCACGCTGCGTGGCATGGTGCGGAAAGCCGGGGACCACTCTGCGCGACGGACGAGCCATTATCTCATGTTGCAAGACGATCTCATGACTGTCAACAAAAACGTGTGTATGTCCCCGGAAATCTCAGAAAAAAGGACAAGTCGTAACCGATTGATATTACTAGCTGTCAAGAAACTACTTCAACCACCCCAAAAGTACTGTCGAACGCGAGCCATGTACGAGGTAACCGGGAGAATCTTGGCTGAGGAGATGACGCGACGATGCGGCTCATCCTGTGCAAAGGCGGCCAAGGGCAGCAAGTCAGATACCTCCGGCAAAGCCGGAGGCTTGAATTCAGGAACCGCTCAAAGCGGTTGACGCCGGGGCGGCTTGTTTGCTGTTCCCGCAGCATCTGCTGACTCCCTGAAGAGCGGCCCTCTTTTCCCGGGCTTCGGCCATCGATTTAGCGTTATTACGGGACGTGCCGGGGCTGCCGCTTGATCCTTGGAATCTATCCATCTGGTCTCCCTGGCTTCAGGAACCCCTGGGCTTCCGCACGGGAACGAATACTCCCGGAAATGTCAAAATCTTTGAGTCCACCGGCAGAGCCGGGGGTTTACCTATCTTAATTAGCTCTTCCTGCGCCTTGTCATGAGGCATGGATCACCCATTAAAGTCTTTGCTTGACCCATGCGTCGCTCGCTCGCCTCCACCTTCTTCCTCAATCTCCCGCCGTTCGCGATCCTTCACTTCATGTGACATACCACACTGCTCACGCTGCTGTGATGCCTCAGACCCAAGTCATTCCGATGGTTACCAACGTCTGACCCCGGACATTTGTCATTTGAGATCTGTGGACGAAGAAAACCGGCGCCCTCGCAAACACATCGTATTCACCTGGATGATTCACGACTCACTACCCGCTATCGTGTAATGAACTCCTCCTCAACGTCGCAGCCGCTCTTGGATGTAATGTTGAAAATCGTCTGGGGTATGTAATCCTTCAAGCGCTTGTTCGTCAAAGACGTACACCCCGTTCTTGGCCGCCTTCTGCT
>JAZDHD010000175.1:0-5265 GCA_043806215.1 Pseudomonadota bacterium
GATGTGGCAGATTCCGCTTGGCCATCGGCGTTCCTCCCCGAGTTTGTTGCCAAACGGTTTATGGCAGGAACGCCGATAATTTTCAAATGATTCCTCTCAATTATGCTGAGATTCAACCCGAAAAGGCAAAACTATAGTAAAAAGAAGATGTTGTCCTCGAAGAGGACGGACAGGAGGGGAACTCAACCGCACATGCCCATTGCGACGACTCGATCGATCAAACGTATCATCGTGTGCTTGGCAGCCTTGACGGCAACGGTGACCTGGCCGGTCCATTCACTCGGAATAACGGTTGCGGGCGGACCCGCTCAGCAGTACATGTTTGAGGAAGGTCTCAAGCATTTTTCGGCCGGCAGAATTGATCAGGCCGATCAAGTTTGGAAAAAGATATTCCGGGACGCGTTCTACGGACAGGCGGCATACGTCCTCCTGGCCGATGCGTACAGGCTTAACGGAGATCCGGCACGGAGTGAAACACTTCTCAAGGAGCTTCTCGAAGAGCGGCCCAACACGGTTTACTCGGAGCAGGCCAAGAGGATACTCGCGGAGGTGCTTTGCCGGCAACACAAAGCCGAGGCCGTACCTCTGTTGACGGCCATGGCGGAAAAGGCGAGGGACAATGCCGTGCCGCGTCTGCTGTATCTCCTGGCCAAGCTCCACAGGCAGACCGGCAACTACGGCGACGCGGTGGTTCACTATCGCAAGCTTTTCCTCACGTACCCCGCAACCGTGGAAGGCTTGGCAGCGTCCGAGGATCTTGCATGGATGGTTGTGCACGGAAAGATCCCCAGACCGACATTCACCGAAGACGAACAACTGGCTCGGGCGCGTAGTCTGTTTGCCCGGGGACGGTTCGATTTGGCCGCGGATTCCTACAAGTATCTTCTCAAGAGAAACCCCGGAAATATGAGTTTCTTGCTGCGACTGGCCGAGTGCCGGTACAAGGGCCGGGAAAACCAGGAGGCGTTACGGATTCTCAAAGGCATTCTCCAGGGCAACCTTTCCGTTAAGGAGCGTACGGAAGCCCTCTACCTGATGAGCCGTCTCTACTGGCGGCTCGACAAGAACAAAGAGTTCGAACAGTGTTGTAGGATGCTGATCGATTTGGGTGACCCGCCCATGAAGGAGAAGGCGCTTTTCAACCTTGGGGCCAACGCCTATGAGCGAGGTATGTTCGAAGAGTCGCTGGCCCATTTCTCACGAGTGCTCAAGATGACCGGGAAACGGTCCGTCAAGACGGATGTTCATTGGAAGACCGGGTGGATAAAGTTTCGGACCGGAAAATACGAGGATGCGGCCGAGGCCTTCCTCCGGGCAAGGACCGAATTTCCCGGAGGGAGAATTACGAACGCTTCGTTGTATTGGCAGGCACGCTCCTTGATGCATCTCGACCGGGGCAACGAAGCAAAGGATCTGCTCAAACAAATCGTTCGATCCTCTCCGCTGGACTACTATGGTCAGGAGTCCGCGGAACTGCTCCGCGCCATGGGGGATGACGTGAAGCGTCGGAGGCCGGGGGGCCTGTCCTTTCCAAATGTCAAACTCACGGCTGCGGAGCTTGCCAATCCCAGGGTGTCGGACGCGGGAAAGCTCATGGAGTGCGGACTTCACGAGTTGGCTCTGGCAAACCTGGACGCGCTCCCGGAATCCATGAAATCTTCCCCTGCCGTCGTTTTTCTCACTGCAAAGGCGGCGTACGGGGCGCAGCAGTATAGAAAGGCGCGGGACATTCTCTCAAGGGCGTTTTCCGCCCCCATGGCGAATCCGCCCGAGGATGCCCCGGCCGAATTCATCGACATGGCATTTCCACGGGTGCATCAGGAGGCCACGGCAAAGGCCGCGAAAAGACATTCCGTGGATCCGGATCTGGTCTGGGCGGTCATTCGTCAGGAAAGCCTCTATGACGCTTCCGCAGTGTCGCCGGCAGGAGCCCTCGGACTGATGCAGGTGACGCCAAAGGCGGCCGGAGTGATCGGCAGACACGGGAGAATACCTGCCGGTGCAATAGCAAGGCTGCTGGATCCCGAGGAGAATGTGGCTTACGGCGTCCGGATTCTGTCCGACAACCTCCGGAGTTTCAGGGGACAAATCGTTCCTGCCGTGGCTTCGTACAACGCGGACATCACAAAAGTCCGCGGATGGGTGAAAAAGAACGGTAAGATGTCGCAGGACGTATTCATCGAGAACATCCCGTACCTGGAGACACGTCGGTACGTCAAGGAGGTTCTCGCCGGGTACCGAGCGTACGCCGAGCTTCACCGCAAGAAGGATCTTGCCGGTCTGTGGTAGCCGACCCTGGAATGGAGGCCGAATGAATCGGAAAGCGGGTGATGAAGGAAAGCAAGTGTTTGATGCCACGCCTTACCTGAAGTTGTTTATCGACAAGGACGGAAGATGGTTCCAAAACGGCAAGGAGATCATCCACACGGCAATCTACCGCCAGTTTTGCTCCATGCTCGAAAAGACTCCCGAAGGCGGATATCAAGTCCGCATGGGCAGGGAAGTGTGCGGGGTGGAAGCGGAGGACGCTCCATTCGTCGTCAAGGGCATCGAGGATGAGGGCGACGGAAGCCTCCACGTCCGGTTGAACGACGGAACAACCGAACCATTCGATCCGGAAGGCTTCTGGATGGGAAAGGACAACATCCCTTATTGCAGGATACGGAACGGCTCGCTTCATGCGCGCTTTTCCAGGCCCGCGTATTATCAGATTGCCCGGCACATAAGCTCAGACCCTGAAGGCAAGGAATTCTTCCTGGAATTGAACGGAAGGCGGACCCCGGTGAAAGAGGATGCCGCCCCGGAATAGCCGTGCGGCCAAAAGCGGCGTCACTCCCTCTTGGGATCGATTCTCGCCGGCAAGGCCTTGAGCCAGGGAAAACCGGACAATGAGTCGAGATGGTCCAACCCGGTCAGTTCGTTGGCATTGGCTTCTTCCCATCCATGCGTCATGGCGAGACAGTCTTCACGGACGGTTTCACTCAGGTGAACGGGGAGTTCAATGGATCCGTACGACGTGGACAAGACTACCCGGTCGCCGGGACTTACCCCCATTCGTTTTGCCGCGTTCGGGTGAACCTCAAGAACCGGTTCGGGAGACTTGTCCCGATAGGCCGGGACCTCCCGGAACCGCCCGTGCTGATAGGGGAAGATCCTGTCTCCCGTGCTCAACCAGAAAGGAAAGCGTTGGTCGGCCTCTTGGGGCAGTGAGACGGATTCGGGAGTCGGTATTCCGGGTTCACCGATGGAATCCACCTTAACCGACCGATAGTGGATGGTTCCATCGGATGTGTGCCACCGGTTGCTTGTGGGCGGCGTCGATTCATAGGCAACGGCCGAGCCGGCACTTTCCTTCAGGTCCTCGAGTGTGACCGAGGTGCCGGAGAGTCTGTACGCCAGCCCCTCCCAATTGTCTTTCCATGGGAAGAGGTGCGCGAGCCCGAGGCGTCCGGCCAGTTCGAAGCAGAGTTTCCAGGTGGGCCAACCTTGTGGCTCGCGGGCGGCGGGCCGCATCATTCCCAGGTACGGTACCCCGGTTCTGCCGTAGTCAAACAGTTCCAAGCTGTTGAGATGATCGGACGAGGGAAAGACCAGATCGGCCCGCTGCGCGGTGGGAGTCATGAACAGATCGAATACCGCGAGGAAATCGAGCTTTTCGAGAGCGGACCCATGACCGCGTACCGAGGGGAAGGTGAGCATGGGATTTCCGCCGGCGCAGAGAAGACCTCGTATGGGGTACGGATCGCCCTGCAGCACGGCACGGGTCAACAGCATGCCTTGGCCTTCGTGACGCCCGCCCGTGAACAGGGGAAACTCGAAGCGTCCTATGGGGTCGGCCATGGCGGGATACCCGTCCGCACCGGGGAGCGCCTTCAGCTTGGCCGACATGGGGCAAGGCCTGTTGAGAGGGTCCAACAAGGATTGAAGGCACGCGGTGGCCCGGATCGTTTGCACGCCGCCCGGACGATGTTCCAGGCCCAACCCGACCTTGGTCCATCCGGGCCGGTTACCGAAGATGGTGCGGGCGATTTCTCGGAATTCCTCCCGCCCGATGTCGGTCTTTGAGAGCAGGTCGTCGCAGGAAAGACCTTGAACGAGTTTCACCAAGTCTTCCCAGCCCGTGTTCAGGTCATCCACGGGCTTCAAGCCTTCGACCTCGACTGCGTGCTTTATGAACGCCAGGGCGAGAAATCCGTCGGAGCCCGGCCTCACCCGAAGATGAACGGTTGCGTGTTTGGAGGTCTCGGTGTTGGAGGGGTCTATCACAACCAATCGGGTGCCTTGTCGAAGGGCTTTCCTCAGTCCGCCGAATGTACGCGGCGATGAGACGGCGGGATTTGATCCCCAGATGACGGCAACGCCGATTCGTTGAAAGTCCGGATTCGGTTTGCCTCCGTACGTGAGCGAATGTCCCAGTGTTTGGGAGAAATGGCAGAGACTTCCCACGGAAATGTAGTTCGGCGACCCGAATCCATTGGCCAAGTGCCGCATGTACTGCGCGGCATCGAAGTGCTTGAGGCCCTCGCCCTTGTAGAATGCCACGCTTTCGGCGCCGGATTCCTGCTTGAAGCGCAGAAAATGCTCGGCCATCACGTCAACGGCTTCCTCGAAAGCAATCTCGCGCAGGCCGCCCTTTGTCCTGAGAAGGGGGCGAGTCAAGCGATGCGGGGATCGATGCACGGCGCCGAAATGTTTACCCTTGAAGCAGGTGAATCCCCGACTTATGGGATGGTCTCTGTTTCCCGTTATGCGTGTGGTCTTGCCGTCATCACGAACCACAATGCCGCAGTGTTCATCGCAGATATTACACAGAGTGGGAATGGCGGACGTTGACATTGCTCTTGTCTCCTGATGGGTGGGCGCCCGGCAACGCCTGAGTTCCCACTGAAGCGTGAGTTGCCGGCATCTCGGGTGCCGGCAAGAACAAGATCCGGGCACGGAGGCCCGGGCTACGGTAGGGGCGGACCTATGTGTCCGCCCGCATTTGGGCGCACACGCAGGTGCGCCCCTATCTCGCGGGACGCGGGATGGGACCGGCGTCCCTGCCCGCCGTCTCCCCGGCGCAGGCCGGGGGCCAGGGAAAAGAGACTGGTTCCCGGCCTACGCCGGGAAGACGGTTCAGCTTGTGCGGCCGTATTCATGCCATAAAGCACTATGGGGCATCCACGACGAGGGTGACCGGCCCGTCATTCACCAGTTCCACCATCATCATGGCTCCGAAAACACCTCCTTGAACAGTGATGCCTTTGTGCCGAACCGTCTCCA
>JAZDHD010000176.1:0-70796 GCA_043806215.1 Pseudomonadota bacterium
TCTAGTGCGACCCGCATAAAAAAACGGCCAAATGCTTGTGACAAATGCTCCCTGTAGGGCGGCTTTATTCTGAGCCACCGTTTCTGTGACAATGCCATTCTTTCGAGATCAGGGTACATGACGGAGAAAGTTCGCCCAAAGTCCACGAACCGGAACCCAGCTCTAATCTTTCTGTGCGTTATGGAGGGTATCAAGTACTGGCTGATGATCTGTCCCTTGTGGGTTTGTTTGATTTGGTTCTTTACCCACCCATGAAGCTTCTTCGCAGTCGGTTGGTCTTCTGGATTTTCCTTTTGCCATTCTGAACGTGCCATCTCAACAAAACTCGTCAAGGCTAAGACCGGACACACCATGACGAGAGGAGTCTTGTCGTTTTCTATGTCACAAGACTGACTCATGATTATCAAGTCAGTGTTAATGATCTGAAGAGGAACCTCCAAATCTTGGCCATCAAGCAGGATCATGACGTCTGCGTCATCGGGAATTGACGGTAAATAGACGCTGCAACTGGAAAGTATGTCGCCTTGTAAGATGGTTCCATCTTCGGCAATATCATACCACGGGTGCTTTGTTCCTGCCATTAGGGCCTTTGCTCCATCAACCCCTTAGCTAATCATCTGTACCACGCATAACGGATGGCTCCATTTTCCCAACCCTCACAACCTTCACTCTCGCTTTGACTGTTCTCGTATTTTGAGCCAAGATCTTGCCGAAGATGCGCCCGCAAATTTTCTCGTCGATCTCACCTTCTTCAACAGTAATCAGATCAACTTCGATTTCCTTTGACGCTTCTTCCACAGCGGAGGGGCGTGACGCCAGGACCTCAGCCTGCATACGCTTGATTGCAAAGTGCTCTTTGAGGCTCTGCTTATCGACCCAATATAACAGTTTGTCTCCCAGATCCCACAACACGCTTCCTTCGGGGCCTTGTTCCCCAGGTTTGGGGCGATAAGTGCTCTTGGGCCGCAGCCAGATTTCTATCACGTCTTCTATCCGGGTCGGCCGTGACAACTGCCGCAGCGGTTTAGTAATGATTGCAAACTCTCCCAGGTTTGTTTTCTTGTCTACAACCAACTCGCGCCCAAAGTAGTTGCGAATATCAGACCGATCTTTACGAGAAGGATGTCTCAGGTAATCAGAATATGTGCCACATCTCCTCCCAGAGGGCTCCCAGTCAGCCAATCTCGTTGGTAATCCGGTCATTATCGTGCCCCCTTCTTTTCTAAAGATTTCCAGTACGTCTGGTTAATGAGACTCCGAAAATGATTCTGGGTCTCTTCATGGGCATCGTCCAGGTGCTTTGAGACGTCAAGGATCCCGATTTTCTGTCTCATCTCGTACTTGAGCGTGAGGAATATTGCTTCTTGGGGTTCCGGGAAATCTTTGTAACGCGGTTGAACGGCGACTTCGAGGAAACCCTTTCCTGCGGGAATGGTGAAATTTATGTTCACATCCAAATACTTAGCCGGAATTTCCTTCGGAAGACTCATTCCGACCTTGAGGAAGCGACTCAGCGGTATCGCGTCATGTTTCCGCTCAAAAGGCAATACGTTAGTGTACCACAAAGCAACCCGTGTCAGTTCTGAGATCTCAAAAGTCGCCCCGAGCAGATCCACGAGAGAAAGAAATGCTTTCCTAAACTGCGCAAACCCATCGTACCGAGTGGTGGCATATCCAAGACTCTCCGCCGAAAGAAAAACAGCGGCACCTTTGTCTGGATCTTCAAAACGATAAGACGGGAAAGCAGTAGGATTATCATAGTCCACCACAAGGGGAGCTGCTACGCTGTATCGGTCCCTAATTCCATGAAAGAACTTGTGTCGGTGACACTCAACCACCGGCTCGGCGGGGTATCCTACCAGAGCGACCACATCCCTAATAGGGTAATCTCTGTTTCTGTCTCCCGATGGATCTGGCATCTTTAATTGATCCTTCCTAAAAGGCCCTCTTACAGCAAAAATAGCACATCCGGGCTTCTTTTCAAAACTCATAAGCATAACCATTTGAGATCTCCTGGATAGTCCTTGTCGACGGCTTCCACCGCCGGCAGGCCCACAAACGAGGGAACCAGGAGACCATTCAAGCCGAAGACCTGGGCAATCTGACCGACGCCGAGATATTTATGGCGGTGGCGGTGGCGTGTGGAAGGGGACCCCCTTAATCAACTCAATTTCCACGAAACGGGAATAGGCGTAGAAGCGTATCCATGCCGAGGCGAGCAAGAATGGATGGATGGATGGATGGCCCCGGTGCTCTCCACCACGCTGACTTCCGGGTACACCATTCTCCATTGCCGACGCCCGTGGCGACCCAACCTGCCGTTTGGTCACCTCTTGGATCGCCCGATTAGCGGCACCAGGTATTCCGCCGGAAGAGTTGCGTCTCTTCCGACGCCATGAGAGTGCCGGGCGACCCTTGGCACGACGGCTCTTCTCAGCGATTGGAGGAGATTTCCGGCCGCGGACTCCCCAAGGCAAAGCCGGGAGTCAAGTCCGGTAAGGAAAATTGAGTATGGTGTTCCGGGAATTTAGACGCAGGCTCTAAAAATGCGGACCTTCGTCGGACGTAACCGGATGCCGACTGAAAGCGCAGTTCCCATTGACGTGAAGATTCCGAGCAGTTAAACTGGGCTGATCCTGATCGGGCCTGAATATTGCGCTTCTTGTCGTGGATCGACCGAACGTTTTCGAGCACGGGAACCATCCAGTTTCCAGGATGAACACTTTAGATCAAGTCTTCTCTTCACGGAGGCGGCCAATTGCGGAAGCTATGGGGCAGCGGATTATTGAGCCTTCTGTTTCTATTCTGGGCATGTCTGCCCGTATGGGCGGACGCTCCAGTCGAAGAGTACTATTTTGAACGAAGTTCCTTGTTCCAGAGGATTCCTGCCGACTGTAAAGGAGCACTCGCAGTCTCTTGCGTGGATGCTCCCTCTATGAAGAAGTTCCACAACCAGGTTGTTCCAGAAGTAACGGTGACCTTGTATGAGAGATCACAGAGCGGTTTTCTCAAAACAAGGACAGTCAACATTGTTGAGACAAGACCGCTATCGGGGTATCTTTTCAACGGAATTTGTTTCAGGCGATTTCCTACCGTGGACCGAGATCGAGATTTCGTGAATATTGTGTATGACGTGGAGAAGGGCCTCAGGGCTTGGGTCAAACTGGATGACCTGTCAGGGCTGTTGCCCAAGGCGTGGTCAGAATCGGTCTTCCTGACTTGGTTCGACGAGGGAAGGTTCAAGAAACACGACTGCATAGACATATTTGGACTTCGGCCCGACACCGGACGCAGGCTATATGACGAGCCATGTGAGACTTCCCGAAGCCGTTTGATCCAGTCCTACGATGACATTGGTGATTCTGCGCCAAATCCTGTGGTCGTGGATTACAGGAATGGCTTTGTACGGCTGGGCTTCTTTGATTCCTGCGAGGGTACGATTCGCAAGTCTAAATGGATACGTGTCCGCGACAAGAAGGGACGGCTGACCATCTGGCCGCACATCTGCCTTTCATGCTGATTGGCGATGGATCTCAGAGCATCGAGTAAGATACTCGACGCCGGACCCTTACCAAGCAACTTCAAACTCCGCTCCCGAAAGAGAGAGGTGATAAGCCGGCACGGACGCGCAAGGCAAAGCCGGGAGCCAAGTCCGGCAAGGAGAATTGAGTATGGTATACCCGGCATTTCTCAAGTAGAGGACGAGACTTTTTGAAGCGGAAGACGTCGGTGCAAAGCCGTAACAGCCCTTCGGCGACTGCTTGACCTTTCAGCCGGAATCATTGATACCGGATCGATCCACCAGGAATGCCGGCACTTGATTTCAGTTTCAAATCGAAAAGGAGAAACGTCTATGGGCTTGAATCTTAAAGAGCTATGCCGCCTTATGGAGATCGACACCCGCCCCGTCGGCGTGTACGACGCCCCGGACCCGACGGCGTTCGCCCCTGTGGTCGGCCTCAAGCGATGCGTCTTCGATCATTATAACGACTGGCAGAACGGCGAGACCTTGGAGGTTTCCGGACGCTCACGAGGGTGTCCGGGATGCGGCTATTGGATCAGAGGCATCCAAGGTTTTCCCAGCAAAGAGGCGTTTGTCAAGTTCCTCTTTGAAAAGGAAGGGCTGCGGGCCTCATCGGAACTCATGGAGGCTTGGCTCGACGCCACTCCGCCCTATCGACCGTCTCACGGTCATGTGATGATCGGCCCGATCCGTGATGAAATGGCCGAGTATCTTAAGACGGTCACCTTCTACGTTAATCCCGATCAAATGAGTGTGCTTATGCATGGAGCGGTTCACCATGCGCGTCCCGAGGATCCGCCCCCTGTGCGGGCCCCATTTGGATCCGGTTGCGGTCAGATGCTCGCCCTGTTCCCGGATCTTTCCGAACCCCAAGCTCTGGTCGGGGCCACGGATATGGCCATGCGTCGGATGGTGCCGGCGGACCGTTTGGCTTTCACCGTGACCGTTCCCATGCTGAATAGGCTGCTTAGCCTCGACCCCGACCGATCTTTTCTCGGCAAGCCATTTCTGAAGAAGCTTAGGGAGGCTCGAAAAAGATGAGTGTGACGCTTATCAATCCCTTCGAGGTTCCGGAAGGCAAGGGAAAAGAGGCGTCGGCCTTCCGGGAGCCGGCAACAGTGACGTCTTCAAACAATTGACCGACCCTTACATGCAATTCCGTGCAGTTCCGCCAGTCAATTCCTTCCATTACAGGCCGGGCACAATAACCGCACGTCCGCGTCTCCGTTGACTGCGTAAACCCTCCTGGACCCGGCACCACAGTGTCCACAGGCAATGGGATCCAGTCGGCGGGTTACGGGGTTCCAGGTGAGGCCCACGGTTGCGCTCATTCTTCGGCAGTCGATTTGCACCATGAGCCGTACCACCGGCACAAGGAACCGTAAAGCGGCGCGTCCGGTAATGGCGACCTTCAAAGAGTACTTGTGTTCGAGATCCCTTATCTTGGCGTTCATCTCTGTGGGGAGATCCGCCATCTTGGCCCGCCGGTCTTCCTGCTGCGCCTCGGAAAGATTGTGATGCGACAGGCTTTGCTCCATCTCCACCGCCAAGGCCTGGTAGTATTCCTTGGTATTTCCGACGTCGCGGTGCAACCTCCGGCGCATTCCGGAAACAAAGCCGGCAAGTTCTTCCTCAGTCACCTTTTGGGCTTGATTCAGTGCATTGGCCAGAGCCCGCTCGGGGATCAGTGAGAACTGCGGCGGTACCTGGTTACCGGTAAACGGCTCCAAGGGAAATTCCTTCCAAAGCTCCTCGAACCCCTCGATAACGGCTCCCGTGGCCTCGCCGACCGCCACGAGCACCAGTCCTTCCTTGCGTTCATCGCTCAACGCCTCGTAACGGCACGTCGCCACCAGGTAGCAGGCCTTGGCCTCGGCCCGGGCAATGGACTTGATTCGTGCTCCCACAAGCTGCACGTCTTCGCACACGAGGCGATCAAAGCCGTCCTTCTTGAGATAGGGGATATTCAGTGCCGCATAGGTGACCGGCACCTCGTCAACGGCAAGACGGATGAGCCCGTCGAGCAAGGGGCTGCCGTAAAGGAGCGGATGACTCTCTCCACCCAGGACGATCTCCTCGGGGACATTCAGGGATTGCGCGAGATCGGGCGGCAACAGCGCAAGTATGCTGTCATCGTCTTGCTCGAGAAGAGCTCCGTGGGCTTCCAACAAGTTCGAGGCAAAGGCCGGCAACGTTGTATCCAGGGATGTGGTCATACGCCGAAGTCCTCTTGGAAGAGCTTTTCATCGAGATCTTTGCTCTTTTCATACGCCCTCTTTGCCCGTTGGAGCCGTGTGCCCAGGTCTTGGAAAGCTTCGGACCGCCCGGCGTCGTCCCGTTGTCTTGTCCAGATTTCAAAGACCATCTCCCCGAAGTCCCGCTCGTCCTGCAGCCGGCCGAGAATCATGTCGATCTCCCCGACCACGAGCTCGAACATGTTGATCTTGCGGTCGAGAACCGTGAGTATGTGATCCTCGATGGTGCCCGCCGCGCAGAAGTTGTGCACGAAGACTTCCTCGGTTTGCCCGATACGGTGAATGCGGCCGATACGTTGTTCGATTTCCATGGGGTTCCACGGAAGATCGTAATTGATCATGACATGGCAGAATTGAAGGTTGTGCCCTTCGCCGCCGCTCCCGGTGGACAGGAGGACCCGGCAGTCGGACCGGAATTCCTCGATTGCATTATTCTTTTGCGCAGGTGTGAGACCGCCGTGAAACACGCGGTACGCTATCTTCTCTTTGTCCAGGGCCTGTTTCAGAGATTCCAATGTGGCAAGATAATTGACAAAAACGATCTTTCGATCGGGGGAGGATTTCACGAGATCCAGCACCTTGCGGATCTTGCTTCCGGAGCCGATTTTCTTCCCCAGATCCACAAGTTCGGAACGAAGGGTTTCCAGAGACTCCACGGTAAGGTGCATCTTTTCAAGGGTGCGGAGTGCCGCGTCGTGGGAAGACCCGGCGGCTTCGAGGAGTTTCCGGGCCGCCATTGGGGTGGTGCCCGTTTTGCGGAGAGCGCACAGCTCCGATACGAGCTTGCCTACCCCTTGGTAAAAGGTCTCCTCCGCTTCCGAGGCGTTAATGCGGGTAATCGTGGCGAATCTGGGAGGCATACGCACCTGGCTTGCCGAACGGGTGTTCCTTATCATGACTTCCTTGAGCAGGTGTCGGAGCCGCTCCCTGTTTTGCGGATCCGTGGGATTTCCCCGTGTTACGAATTCCTCCTTAAATGCTTTTCTGGTCTTGAGATGTCCCGGCCGCAAAACCGTTACCAAATTGTACAGCTCTTCCAGGTTGTTTTGCACCGGCGTGGCCGTCAGAAGAAGGATGAAGGTTTTTTGCAGGGAATTCACAAGCTTCCAGCTTCTGGTTGCCTGATTCTTCAGATGATGCGCTTCATCGACGATGACGATGTCATAGCTTCCCGACGCGACGGCATCGAAATGGCGGCTGCTCCGCGCCGTACCCAAAGAGGCTATGAGGAAGGGCCGGTGCCAGAACTCGGCGGGATCGTCCCGGAATTCCGGGTCGTTGGTCGTGGCGAAGGCGAGATCAAACTTGTCCTGAAGTTCTCCCCGCCACTGATTCACGAGGGAACTCGGCGTTATAACGAGGGCCGACCGCACCAGACCCCGCATGATGTACTCTTTCAGCACGAGCCCGGCTTCAATGGTCTTGCCCAGCCCCACTTCGTCGGCGAGGACCGCCCGGCCGCGAAAATCCTTCATGACCTTTCGTGCCGTTTCTTCCTGATACGCGAGAAACTGGACATTCCGGAGGGTGGACAGACATATCAATTGGTCGTAAGAAACCCTGAAGGCATGCCGGTAAGCCTGCATCGCCAAGTCAAAATGCACCAAATCCGTTGAGCGCCGCGCTTTGACGGCTTCGGACAACAGGCGGGAATCCGTCTCAAACCGTATCTCCAGTGAGGGCAGGTCTTCTTCCGCAACGGCCTTCCGCGCCTCCTCAACGGGTGTCGCCGCGGCCGGCGGGCTTGTCTTCCGCTGCTCAGGGGAGCCGGTGTACGGTTGCTCCCGCCGAGACGGCTTGGATTCACGTTGTGCCGGCTTCCGAGCGGCTTTTTCTGCGCGCTCGACTTGTTTCAGATATTTCCTGATCCTGAACTGGAAGTCCTCGGGCAACGGTTCACCGAACCGGGAAGGTGTGAGCAACGCTTCGTAGGCTTCCTTTGCCAGGGCGTATTCTTTGCGATCTGCGGCGAATTTCCCCAGGAGGAGACAATTCTGAGGCTTGAACTCTACCCCCTCCCGCCAACATTTCTTGAGGATGTCGAAAGCCTTCTTGCCTTTACGAAGGTCTGCCAGGAACCGTATCATGAAGTCGTCCAACGGCTCTGCTTCCGGGGCCGATTTTATCCCCTTCTTCCCTTCGGCGGCAGGAGCGCGCTTCACTTCCTTTGGGGGAGGGGGGTATTCATCCATCGAAAACAGTTCTTGTTGACGTGCACGTTTTTGAGTGTCGTTCATGGCGAGTGCCGGTTCGGTATTGGGCCTGTGAGGCGGCGCGGATCCGGGCCGCGCCCCGCGTTCTTTGCACCAGGCCGCTGTCTGATCCGTTCAACGAAGCCGTTGGTCATTTACCGGTATCGGAATCGCAGGTCTTATATCCGGAAGCCGCGATGAAGTCAATCATTGAATGGCCGGAAGCGTGTGCGTTCGCGTACGCGGCGGTGCCCCTCCCCTGAATGAGAAGAATTTTCCGGATATTTATCCGCAGATTACGCAGAGAGAATAGAGGTGGAAGCCGTTCCCTTGCCGTGGTGAGGTCAAAGAACCCCTCTTCGCAAAAGGATCTTCTCGTAAGCCTCCCGGTTGAGAGGACAGTCCACGAGATCCAGGAATTCTTCCTTCTTGAGCCGGCACTGATCAGCCATTTTTCCGAGAAGCGATATCCCGATTGACTTGCTTGAAGAGCCGTGGCTGGTCTTGGTCTTAACGGTGGTCTTCTTCCCGTCCCGAGTCCAGTATATGAAGAATGTATGGTGAGTGTTGTCTTTACGAAAACCCTTTGCACTCAACGACTTCTCAACCTTCTGCTTGTCCCGCTGCAATCTTCTCCTCCCTGAGATTCTGCAAGAGATTCGCCTTCAGTTCCTTGGCTTCATCCGTCAAAACGTGATCCCGTTCACGCGCATACTCAAACCACAACATCTCCATTTCGGTATGTAACTCCTCAAACAGTTCCTCACGGGTTGGAGCAAAGACATGTATGCCAAGTTCAGCCCTCTCAAGGCAGAGCAATTGACGGGTCTCGTCCAGATGTGGTTCCAAATAACGAGGAGGGTCGAACCTGATCACTCGATCATCGTACTGGAATTCCGAAAGAAGGAATGGAGACAAGTCCAACTCTGAGATACTCTCCACGTCGATAATCTTGGCCGGAAGGTCATTGTCGTCGAGGATCACTTTACCCGTCACTTGAATCATCTCTCTTCTATTCTCCAGGAGCAGTTCCTCCATGGACTCATCGTAAAAGCAATCCAATGCTCGATTCGTCACAGGATACAGGATCGTCACCTTGTGTTCACTGAAATCTATCTTGATCAGTTGGCCGGTAACGGTTTGTACTGCTTCATCTTCCGTAGACCGCTTCAGGTAACATTTCAGGGGAGCCTGGAGTGCTTCGGAGAAAGAAAACCCGCGTCGGTCTCTATCGGCAACGTTGAGCTTCCATCCACTCCCCGACTTGGGGACCATGGATCGGAATGACTCTACGACCCTCGTTCTCATGAGCCCGTCGGGAATAAGGTCCCCAAGATCGGAGAGTTTCTTCGCCGAGAGGATCTCCCCGGCCCGTTGGAAGAGATCAACCACTGAAGTGATATGCCGGGGGGAAAAGAGATCACTGAAAGCATTCCCCACTATGACCGGAACGACCACGCTTCCCGGCTCCATGGGTGAGCACAGAACCTCGTAGCGCTGTTTGATATGGCCGGGAGGGACGGCCCTATAACGGACTTCGACTTTCTCATGGTGCATGGCCAGGAGATGGATAGTCTTCTGCATGCCATTGAGCACCTGCGCGAGGGTCTCAACCGGAACATGTATGTCCTCCGGCTTCCTTCCCTCGAAGTGAAGTTCTAATCTGCGGCTATTGACTTCGGAGGTCATCTTGCCTACTCCTCGAGCAATTGCGAGATTTCCCGGTCGGTCTGCGCCATGTCGCTTCGGGTATGTTTCAAGGCTCCGGGCGGTTCAGCTTCGCGCAGGCATGGGGGACCGCCGTAGTCAAGTCCGATGCGCCCCCCGAAAACTTGTACAAACAAGGGTCCGGAGACCCCGAACGGTGCCCGACTCAATGACTCAGGTGCGGATCACCGCAACCTCGACCGGTACCTCCCCTCGACAGCCTTTTCGTACAGTCGGATGTACTCTTTGGCGGACCGCGTCCACGAGAAGTCCCGGCTCATCCCCCGTATCATGAGACGTTTCCACGGCTCGGGTTTGTTCAGGTAAACGTCCACGGCTTTGAGAATCGTACTCTCGAGAGCGGGGGGATCCTGCGGCACGAACTTGAATCCGGTTCCGACATCCAGATCGGGATCATACTCTTCCACCGTGTCTTCAAGCCCCCCGGTGGATCTGACAATGGGGACCGCTCCATATTTCAAGGCATAGAGTTGATTCAGCCCGCACGGCTCATATCTCGACGGCACCAGGAGCATGTCCGAGCCTGCAAATATCTTGTGTGCCAGTTCATCGTCATACGTGAGAAAGATCCCGGTTTTGTCGGGAGCTTCCTTGGCGATTTGTTCGAACTTTTCATGATACCGTGCATCTCCGGTCCCCAGAAGAACGAATTGCAGGTCCTTTTGGAGAAGGGGGCCCAACGCTCCTTCGAAGATGTCGATGCCCTTCTGGCTGCTGAGGCGACTCACCATCGCGATAACCGGGACATCCGGTTTCAGGGGCAGTCGAGCCGATCGTTGGAGATCGGCTTTGCACGCGCTCTTGCCCGAAAGATCGCTTGTGGAGAATTCCGAGGCGATGCGCGGATCCGTTGCCGGGTTCCATACCTTGTAATCAACACCGTTGATAATGCCCGTAAGATGTGGCCCTTTCTCCTGGAGCACTCCTTCGAGCCCGAATCCGAATGCGGGCGTAAGTATCTCTTTACAATAGCCTGGTGAAACCGTGTTCACTTCTTCGGCAAAAACGATACCGCTCTTGAGAAAGTTGAGTCTTCCGTGAAACTCCATATACTTGGGGGTGAAGAACTCCCACCCCACGCCCACCAGGGGCATATCGAGATGCCAGAAGATGCCTTGGTATCCCAGGTTGTGGATCGTGATGACCGACGCGCCGGATTCCAGAAGCTGCTCGCCGGCATAGAGAGTCCGGAGGTACACCGGGGCCAGGGCCGCCTGCCAATCGTGCGAGTGGAACACATCATAGCGGATCCCGGCTGCCGGCCCCATTTCTATCCCGGCCCTCGTCAAAAAAACATATCTCTCGGCGTTGTCTTCGTAGTCTCCCTCCGCCGTGCCGTAGAGATTTTCACGGTCATAGTACTGGTCACATTCCAAGAAGAGATAGCGCAAACCCTTCTTCTTCCGTAACTGCCAAATCCCGGCGTTTATCTCCTTGGCGTTCAGGGTCAGGGTGACTGTTTGACCCGTATTCTCAATTGGATAAGCCTCAGGGCTTATGCCTCGGTACTTGGGCAAAAGGACGTCCACCTCTAAGCCCAAGTCCACGAGTTCCTCCGGTAATGCCGCAAGGACCTCTCCCAGTCCGCCTGTCTTGGCAAACGGGGTGGCCTCCGGGGTAATCATTAGGATTCGCACCTTGAACAGAACCTCCGGGAAGAATTCTCCCGGCACGGGAAGCCCGGCCGGAACTCAACCAACCGTAGTCTCCGGTGCCGTTGCGACGTGCCGTATTCCCTTCATCATTATATAACAATTTGCCCGTGCTTGTCCGGAATTCCGGAGCAAGGGCTTTACCGGGCGTCGGGCCGGCGCGATTTTATATGTTCGATGAGTCCGCCGTGATCCAGAAGCTCCTGCATGAAACCCGGGATCGGAGCCACCTCAAACGTCTCGCCGGTATTTGCGTTCCGTATAAGACCTTCCTCGGGACGAATCTCCACGGCATCTCCCTCATGAATACCTTGTGCGGCGAGAGGCGACTCAAAGATGAGAAGCCCCATATTGAACGCGTTCCGAAAGAAGATCCGGGCAAAACTGACAGCGATGACGCATGACACTCCTGCGCCCTTTATTGCGAGGGGAGCGTGCTCCCTTGAGGATCCGCACCCAAAATTCTTGCCTGCGACAATGATGTCTCCCTTCCGAACTTTGCCCGGGAATTCGGGGTCCGCGTCCTCCATCACGTGCCCGGCCAGTTTCACCGGGTCCGTAAGGCTCAAGTAACGGGCAGGAATTATTTCGTCCGTGTTCACATCGTCTCCGAATTTCCAGGCTCTGCCTTTCAATGCCATTCTTGCCTCCTCGGGAATACTCACGTCGGCTCCCATCCAGTCAAGGGTGTTCCCGCCTTCCGGATGAGAACCTTTGCCTGTCCGGTCCCGGCCGGTCCTTGCAGGTCAACAGACTTTTTGACATCATGGGCCGCACATTGCAAGAAGCATTTGAGGCCGTCCCGACTTAAAGGACTCGCTCAATCGACGCGTTCCGGATCACCGGGGCGGCCGCCGGCGGCCGGCACCTCAATGAAGCCGGGCCGGGAGGCTCCTTGCATCACGGAGTGCAAATGGGAACAAACGGCAATTCCCCCGTGACACAACAGATAATTCAAGGCATGACGCTGTCCATGCTGCTCAATGTGCTGAGAAGAAACGACTTCAACGTGGACACGGCCTGTCTGGGCCGCCTCGGATATCTCGTTGCCATGGGAGTCCTCAATCACGTCTATGCCGCATGCGAAGCCTTAGTCGCCGCGCGGAAAATCCGGTCCGCGCGCATCGAACAGTCGCCCTTCTTCGTCCTCGGGCATTGGAGAAGCGGAACGACCCATCTCCATAACCTCCTCAGTCTGGACGACAATCTGGCCGCACCCTCAGCGTACCAGGCCTTCTTTCCCCACCACTTCATTTTCACCTATGCCGGCGCCGCGGTCTTCGACGTTCTCGCTCCGTCGAAACGTCCGATGGATAATGTCGTGTTCGGTTCGGACGTTCCTCAGGAGGATGAGTTTGCGTTGGCCGCCCTGTCGGGAGTGTCCCCGTACCTGCGCGTACTGTTCCCTTTGACCGGTGACCGGGGACACTCCGAGATCGACCCCGCAGATTTGCCCAAAGACGCTTTGGAACGTTGGAAAACCGCGCTGACCGTCTTTCTCAAGAAGCTTACGCTCCTCCATGGAAGACGGATTGTGCTCAAATCCCCCCCGCACATGGGACGGGTCCGGATCCTCTTGGACATGTTTCCCGACGCAAAATTCATTCACATCGTAAGGAACCCCTACGAGGTGTACATGTCGACACACGTGTTGTGGAAAACCATGTTGTCCAAAGCCTACTTACAGATTCCCTCCCCCGAAGCGGTGGACGATCTCATCCTGAAATGGTACACTGAGTTATTCCGTTTGTACGAACGGGACAAGCCGTCCGTCCCGGAGGGCTCACTCTACGAGATGAGATATGAAGATCTGGAGTCGAGCCCTTGTGAAACGCTCCGGTCGGCTTATGAGGCACTCGGGCTGTCCGGTTTCGCCGATTTCCGTGAAAAGGTGTCTCGATACCTGGAAGTAATCGAAGGTTATCGCAAGAACGTCCATCATCCGGACGACGACGCCAAGCAAAGGGTGGCCGGGTGCTGGAAGGGAACGTTCGAGAAGTACGGTTACCCGTTTTGACCGTTTGTGCGCGGCGGTTCCGATCCGGAAATGCTTCTGGACAAACATATTATGGTATCATATAAGTATCGCTTATGTCCAGGAGAAAGGCGGCTACGGCCATCCAAACTTTGACGGCTTCGCGGTAATCGCTCACGGAGAGGGCGCTCTTTTGACCTTTCGTCGATCCGGCAGATCCGGAGGATGCCCTTTGCAGGCTCCGCGAGTTGTGGCCCGGCATGAGGAGCGGGGTTGGACAACAGTAAGGAGGATTCATGCAAGTCGGAGACGTAGTACATTTGGACGGCTTGAAGGCCGAGTACAGTCTATTCGGCCGCGACCGTTTCAGTACCTGCACGCTGCCTGACGGCGACTATGTTATCGTCGGATTTGAAGACGCGTACATAAACCTGGCCTGGAGTGAAGCAGGCGGCGGGGCCTCACGGAAACACCGGTACCGCGTGGAAAGAGACGCAATGATCAAGAGATGACCGGCGTCCGAGGCCTGATTCCACAAGACATCCCAATCTCGAGGAGATTTCGATCAGATCGGTTTAGGGGGCAACGTGACTGAAACAACTATGCGGGAACTGGTCAAGCCGTTCGCGGACAGGTTGACAAGAGTGCAATGGATCGCCGCGAGTATTGTCGCCGCTTTCTTCCTGGGGTTTGTCGACACTCTGGTTTTCGCCGGGGTGGTCGGCATCTTCCGCGTCGAGTTGCCGGCCTCTTTCGGAGTACCTACTACGTTTTCCGGCTATTTCTTCGCCGGATATCTCATGAGCCGTTTCGCACCACGGGAAATAACGTGGGAGATTCCGGCAGGGATTCTTATCTGCGCACTGCTCTTCATGCTCGGGTTTGTGGGCATCTCCGGGCAGGGCACGCTCCTCTTCCTGCTCCACTACGCGGTGCTCCCGGTCATCGCGGCCGGCATAGGTTACCTTGGCTTAGTGCTGGGCAGGGAAGGCCGGAAAGGAATCAAATCACTCTTCCGGCGATGGAGGAAGGACTCGGGATCACCGGCAATATGACCCACACGGGGGAGGCCTGCGCCGGGGAGACGACGGCCGGCGCCCGCCCTTGAAGATGACGGGCATCCCGCGCAGAACGCGGGACCGTCCCACGATGTAGGGGCGCACCTGCGTGTGCGCCCAAATACGGGCGGACACATAGGTCCGCCCCTACCGTGGCCCGGGCCTCCGTGCCCGGATCTTGTTCTTGCCGGCACCCGAGCCGGCTGCGAGACGAAAATGTGCGACCGCAATTAGGAAACGGAGCACCTATAGTGTCGCCCCTTGAATACTGCGGACGCCTTCACATTTGTCATTGCGAGCCCGAGGCTCTGGGAGGGCGTGGCAATCTCAGCTCGTCGGAACTCGCAACCGCACGTGCGGACTGGAGATCTGGGTTCGTCTACCGGGGAACCTGTTCCATGTAAAGATCGAACACTCGTCGATGGTTCTTCACCGGATCGAATTGTTCGAGTACGCGAGCCTTTCCCAGCTCCGCAGTGCGCAACGCAGCGTCGCGGTCTTCAACCATTCGCCGGACTGCCGCGGCAATTGCTTGGGCGTCCTTTTCGGGAATCAAGAGACCGGTCGTACCATTCTCGATTACCTCCGAAATTCCCGAAACATCGGTAGCTATCACCGGGACGCGGTGGAGGAGCGCTTCCATAATCACGGTGGGGATGCCGTCCCTGTCGCCGGAAGAATGCACCACACTCGGCATCACGAACACATCCGTGCCCCTGAAGAGTTCGGACACCTGGTCATACCTCACGAACCCCGGAAAGGAGACTCGTTCCGACAGCCCCAACCGCCGGGTCAGGCGCTTGAGTTGTCTTGCCTTGGGCCCGTCCCCGGCCAACGTCAGATGGAAGTCCAATCCGGAGTCTGCAAGCAGTTTGCACGCATGCAAGAGATAGTCATAGCCCTTCTTCCCGACGAATCTTCCGAGCGCCAAGAGGTTGTATGGAGGCTTCATGGGAACCGGTGCCTCGTGATAGGCCTCGAGCGGTACGCCGTTATAGGTGAGATGGATCTCCGCCGCGCCGGCCCCGCCGATGCCTTTCAGATACTCGATGTTTCTCCTGGTTTCACTTCGAACGAACGCGGCGTCTCTGAGTTTGTCCGGGAGGCATGCGTCCGGCGGATAGATGTCCCAGGCCCGTGCCGTGAAACTAAAAGGGATCCCCGTAAGTCTCGATGCAACCCAGGCCGCCGTGGCCGGCCCGCTCGCCCACGGAGCATGGATGTGTTCAATACCTCTTTCCTCGAAGCGCCTTGCCAACGTTGTCGCGCACAGTGCGGCCCACAAGTTTTCGCCTGACTTCTCGATCCCCCTCCAGCGGCGGAAAGCCACTTCCCCGAGTGAGGTTACGGTTTGCGTATGCCGGTGTTTGAGC
Organism: Pseudomonadota bacterium; assembly: GCA_043806215.1. GTDB lineage: Bacteria > Desulfobacterota > Desulfomonilia > Desulfomonilales > Desulfomonilaceae > JAVHLK01. The sequence continues at coordinate 15,757 of JAZDHD010000176.1, forward strand.
CAGTAGAACAGATCCGATACCGTACTTTTCAAACCGGCCAATCCGAGCCGTTCCACCTGTTTAGCGGCTTCACGCATTTCTTCGGACATGTCGTCGGTCAGTTCGCCGTACAGCGTGAACACTTCCAGAGGCATTCCCATCTTCCGGAGATTGACGGTCTCTCTGAAGATAAAGGTCTCGGAGGGCTTGGGATACCAGAGCAGTATGTACGCGGTTTTTGGAGGGGTCACCGATTGATCTCCATCGGCGAGGTCCCGACGGTCATCTCCGCCGCCCCGCTTACCGCGGTTTCTTGTTTCATGGACCCACCCTACCCTTCTACGGCCTCATCGGGCATTATCAACGATTCGTATCCGGTTGCTTGAGGCCGTCTTTGATCCGCTTCTCCAGGACCTTCCCTATTCGGAGGGCCGCCATCTTTCTGCCCTCATCCGTGAGGTGCACTCCATCCGGCTGATATACCGCGGTGGTTCTCTTGCACAGTGCATCCCGGAGACTCACGAAGTATGGCTCGTGTTTCAGCTTGTCTGCAAGAACCAGGTACGGAATGGAGAAGTTGTGCCGAACGGTTTCGAACCTGTCGGAATTGAGAAGAAAGCTTCGTTCCTTTTCCTTAACCGAGGCCGGGACCTCGCAGTCCTCCGTCCACAAGATGGGTTGCCAGAATAAGACGAATTCAGCCCCATAACACTCGGCAAGCTTGTCCACATGGTCATACCTTCGGACCGCCTCGGCAACCATGTTCTTGAGGGAACGGGAATCCGGATCGATGGGAACCGCTACCTGGTTGATCTTGTCGAAGAGCTCTTTGGAAAACGACGCATACACTGCGGCATTCAGCGGTTTGAGCAGGCCGAACCAGCTCCTGTAATAGCTTTCGATAAGACTCCGTGCCCGCCGATATCCATGATGTCCGTGGGGTGTCCGGTGTTCAGCGAAGTACTTCGCGTCGTTGGCCCCATCGTAGAACACGATGAGATCCGGCGGTTTGTCGCACTCGATGAGAAGCTTTTGCAGATACTTGGTTTCCAACAGGGAGTTGAAGGAATTCATCCCGTAGTTATTCACGGTGTAGCGAAGGCCGTCCGGGGGGGCATTGAGAAACGCGGCCAGAAAGGAGGCTATGGTCTTTCCGTCGTCGCGTGTGGCTCCTCGCATGGTTGACCCCCCGAAGAGCCAGATCACTCTGTTCTTGTCGGGATTCTCTGAAACCGCATTGTGCAGAGTCTCCCGAGGGCCTCCTTCCTGCAGGAACAAGGTGTACGCATCATATACCGCGCGGCTGCCTTCCCTGGCATGCCCGTACAGGATGTAATTGCCGACGGATATGGCAATGAAGGCCATAATCTCCAAACAGACTACGCCGGCAACGAACCATTTCGTCACCAACCAGAGTATCTTTAGGAGCCTTTTCAAACCGTAAGCCTTACCGGGAAATTTGGAGAGGGAATCATAGCATGAAGCATCGGAGAATTGAAGGGACGGGGCCTTGAGAAAGGCAAGGCCCCGGATGGACGCGCGTTACGCCCGCTCCGTGTTCCGAAGGGGTCAGAAAGTCCTCAGCATATAGCTCAGATCGCTCTCGGGGTTGAGCGGGCTACGCTGAAACTTCTGGAAATCCTGATACGCGTTATATTGGTTCCATTTCCAGTACAGCAACGGACTAGGCCCCATTCGATAATACAGCGGCCGCCTCGGAGCCTGCACCCCCTCCGCCCCGGCAGGGGCCTGTGGAGGTCGGGGTGCCGTAAAATACGGCGACGAGTACCCATAATACTGGGCCCCCCCCGGACAAGGCAGGACTACGACGATCAGTCCGGCAACCAGAGCCGCTACTACGATATTTTTCATGATTTGCTCCTACCGCCAAGACTTCCGGGAGCGGGGCACAGTACACTTTTCTCCAAGACCGTTTCCGGCGTGGTGCGAGAGGGGGGACTCGAACCCCCATGGGTTGCCCCGCCGGATCCTAAGTCCGGTGCGTCTGCCAAATTCCGCCACTCTCGCAGGTTCCGCGTCGGCCGGCGCCGAAACGGCGGAAAAGTATTATACTCCGACTCTCTCCATGCCGGCCATCTTAAAATGTTCCGCATGGGTCGGCTTTTCCGAATCCCGGGGAATCGGAATGTGCAGACGCAACCCCGCACTATGGATATATGATAACCAGCTTACGGAATTGTTTCATCACGTCCGGCGTTCACGGCACTTTCACGACGTCGTGGGAACCTCTTCCCGTGTCCACCTGAAGAGTGTCCTTGCCGTCCGTGCGAATGGAGACTGCTCCGTCGCGCCCGGTCCAGTAGACTTTGGCCCCTCGGGATTCCAATCGTTCCATTACGCTTCGGCTGGGCAGGTTTCTCTGGGCCGGATAGCCGGCGCTTACGACTGCGACCGCCGGCCTCACCCGATCGATGAAGCGCTCGGTGGAGGACGTGCGGCTCCCATGGTGCCCCACTTTGAGCACGGTTGCGTCCAGTTTCACACCTGATGCCAGAATTTCTTCTTCACCCTCTTTCATGAGGTCTCCCACAAAAAGGAATGAAACATTGCCATAAGCCAACCTGCAAACCACCGATGCGTTGTTCACCGCGTTGGACGACGCCTCGCCCGTAATCCCGCGCCGCGCCGCGTTGAGGAAGACGAGTGTGGAGCGGCCCAACTTGACGGGGAAACATGATCTATCGGCATGTTCAATTGGAATCCCGAGGGTCCGGGCCGTATGAACAAGCTCTTCATGAATGGGCGCGGAGATTTCGACAACGTTCAGCCAGAGCCGTTTTGACGGAATTGTGTTCAGAACCGAAAGCACTCCGCCCATGTGATCCGCTTCCGGATGAGTGACCACGATTCCGTCCAAAGAGCGGACATGGCTCCATCCCAAGAATGGAATAAGGATGCTTTGCCCCGCGTCAAAGTATCGGTTCCTAACGCCTCCGTCGATTATGATTCCGTTTGACCCGGGAGCCCTTACAAATGCCGAGTCCGCTTGCCCTACATTGAGGAAGACCGCGGTCAGGAGATTTCCATCGGCATTCCACCAATTGCCGGGGATAAGCGAACAGACCGCAGCCGACAAGGCCGCGGCAGCGATCAGAAGACGACTTCGGGAAAGCGTGCGGGCGTACCACAGAGAAGCGAGCGCGGCTCCGGACACCAGGGTGAATTGCAGCGCCCCCCACGAGGGAGGACTGACGGCGCTCCCCGGGAGACCCGAAAAGAAGGATGCAATTCTCACGATTCCCAAGACCGCAACCTCGGCCGGGACAAGGACTATTGCTCCCAATTTGGGGAACATGGTGCCGATCACGGTTGCGGGCAGCCCGATGGACAATGCCGCGGTGAGAAGGAATCCTGCCGGCAGGTTGGCAAACAGCGTATAAACGGGAAATGTGCGGAAGATCTCCAGCAGAAACGGCATAACGGCTATGCCTGCTGCGACGGTCGTCAAGAGGAGCATTCCGACCTGGCGTTTGAACCATGTGAGTACCGCGGGCAACGCTCGGTGAGGGTGAGCAGCACCGTTAAGGGACCGGCCCGGTTCATGGAACGCGCCGCTTCCTTTGAGCCTGTCCCAGAGGGGAGCAACTGCGAGGAGAATGCCGACAACTGCGGCGAAGGAAAGTTGAAATCCCGGGGAGAAAAGAGCGAGCGGATAAACCAGGAGGATGAGCAGACCGGCCGATGCCAGGGTGTTGAAGGAATTCCACTGCCGGTCGTTCACGATCGCCCACGCCGCCACAACTCCCGCAATGGCGGCCCTTATGGCCGGAATCCTCGATCCCACGATCAAACAGTACAGAACGATCATCGGAACGGCAGCCACAGCCACCGCCTTATTAGCCGGCAACCACAGGAGGACCTTGGGCACAGCGCGTACGCCCGTCCTCACACTTGCCGCAACCATCAGGACAACGATCCCCACATGCAGCCCTGAAGCGGAAAGCATGTGAGCAAGGCCCGAGACTGCAAAGACCCGGCTGAGGGAACGGGTGTCGCCTGCCCCGGCCGGGACGCCGAGATCTCCTCGCTCGCCGATTACAATACCTTTCAGCACGGCGCGTACCGCCCGCCAGTCTTCTTCGGGAAAAGAAAGGGCCGACTCTGTCTCCAGGAAGCGCGACATGGAGTCCCGAAGTTGGAACACCAGCGCCGAAGGAGTCAGCCGCGAGCCCCTGTGCAGGACGACGAGGGAGTCCTTGCCCAGAGCCGAGGCGAGCCAGGCAATCCCATTGTTCGTACAATGAAGTTCCCAATCGAATTCGCCGGGGTTCTTCCTGTTTCCGGGTTTTCTTATGCGCGAAGAGAAGGCAATCCTGTCGCCGTACCCGAGGGAAGCATCGTTGTCTCTCAGGACGAGACGGCCTTTACCGGGAAGCGACATGCCCGCCGAGGCAACGGCACCGCGGTCGAGAATGAGGACCCGGGCATCGGGCGCGGTTCTCGAAGCTTCCAAAACCGTAGCGTGAACCACGGCTTTGGAGCATGGCGGCTCGAAATGCCTGTTCCACGTGAGGGCTTCGGAGCCCCGTAAGAATCCCAGGAGCATGAACGCCATTGCAACAGCCGGCCAAAGGTACGCGTCGGGTCCCCGCCGGAAGGCAAGCGACCATATACCCAAGACCACGACCGTGGGAACAACCCAAAGCGGATCGGGATTTCCGCCGAGCCGCCCTGCGAAGGCGGTCCCTATTCCCAGGGAAATTACCACTATTACAAGAGGATACCGATGCGACCACTTTTTCAATCGCCTTCTCATCTCTGAGTTGCTTCTCTTGTCAATAAACTCTTGATCATCCGTTCCCGGAGTGATAATCCAAGTCCAAAGCTTGGCCTTCTTCAACCTGGTCTGAGTCTGAGGTGGCCCTTGGGAATGAATGGTCACCGGCTACTGAGTATCATGACGAATTTCACATAAATTCGAGTGCTTAACAAGCATAAATCAGTGAGGCCGGGAGATTTGGATTCACAGATGGAGTCTTTTGGAGCATATTTAAAGGGCCTCCGAGAAGAGAAAGGTAAGACCCTCGAAGACATCGCCGAGAGCACCAAGATCGCGGTCTCCAATTTGGAGTTCCTGGAAAGCGACCGTTTCGACTTGTTGCCTCCGCGGGTCTTCGTGAAAGGATTCATCCGGTCTTACGTCCGGGAATTGGGGCTCAACCCGGAAGAAGCCATGAGAAGGTTCGACGCGTTTACCAAAGACGGAGAACTCCCGGACTACGGAGAAGAAGAGCATCCGGTTTTTCATCAGAAGCCGATTGCCGGTTCTTTTGTTTCAACCACTTGGTTCACGGGAATACTCACCGCGGCAGGAATCGTATCGCTGAGCATTCTCCTCTTGACCGCAGTGACTCGGGTTCTGGAAACCGACCGAGGAACAACCGTCTCGCAGCCGGGTGTCCGAACGGCTCAGCCCACGGGATATGCCCCAAAGAAAGAGGTGCCTCCCAATGATGAGCCCCGGAGCCAAACCGCGTTTTCCGAGCCGCCTCGAAATCAGGCGGGTAAGAAGACTCTCGAAATCAAGGCACTGGCGAACAGCTGGATACGGGTAACTCCGGATTCCGGGGCTGCGGAAGAGTTTATGATGGCTCCCGGCGACATCCAGGTTTTTACGGCCAACGAGGGCTTCTCCCTGCAAACCGGTAACGCAGGAGGCATACGGCTCAGATTCGAAGGCCGCGAGTTGCAGCCGCTGGGAAAGGACAACCAGACCCTTTCTCTTACGTTACCCTGAACCTGTAGGCGAGTAACTGGATGCCGTCGCCTGCGGTGTTACGACGGCAACTCATCTACACAGCGTCATCGAACAATATCTTAAGGATTCAACATGGCACGATCAGAAAAGAAGCTGCTTCTCGTGATTCCTGTCGGAGAGCAGGACGATCTCCTTCCGGTGGTGGAGTCTGAAGGGTGGCATACGACGAAAGACCTTTTCAAGAAGACGGGCACCTCATACAATCGGGATTGGAACGGGAAGTATGTCCTCGATCAGGACGAGATCCCTTGGAAAGTCACCAAAGAGGAACTGATGTCTTTGACACCCGCCGAAGGCGATGTTGTCGTGATTTCCGACGGAAAATACCAGCTGGCGGAAAAGCTGGCGCTCTTCAAAGACACGGACGGATCGGTGTATGTAATGGAAACCGACTTGGAGAATCTCTTCTTCTGATCCGCACATGAAGGGACGAATGAGGAAAGGCCGGCATATCTTCGGAGATCGGGATCCGGAGCAGGGCGGCCTTTCCATCGGTGCACCTTAGTGTTCTATGGCACAAATACGGTCGCACATTCTCTAAACACGCGGTAGCGTCCCGGCGTCCCTGCCGGGCGGGAGATAGTACGTTGTTTCCACTAAAGAATACCCCGCGGAACGCGGGGGAGGCCGGCGCTACCAAAGCAGGCTTTGCTGCCTTGGATACGACACCGTAATTAGGAAACGGGGCACTTAGCGCCGGAACGGGAGGCTTCAACTCCGCAATACGGCGTTGGAAACAGGCGCAGCGTGAGATTGTTCCATGAGACATAACAAACCCAGATTCAGGATGAGGCTTCGCCGGGTAAAGGTTAGACGACGGAGACAAGGTGTTGAAATCACTGCGGGCTATCCGGCCAGTCCCGCGTTCTTCTTCAAGAAGAGAAGCCTGAACGACCTCAAACGATGATTCGGGCGACGATGCCGGGCGGACCCCATGGTGATGCGCCGATGCAATGGAAACGTCCTTACGGCAAACAACCTGCGGTTCGAGAAGATTCGGCAAGTGAGGGAGTGGTCCGGTGTCGGGCGTTTTAGTTCCGGATGAGCCGTGCCGCCCCGCGCTTCGCCGCGCCGTTCTGTTCACGGCTGCGGTTCTAGCCGACCACGGGAGGTTGGACCACAACGAACGAACCCGCGTCATATCCTCGGTTGACGAGTTTGACATTCACGATCCCGGAGAACGCCTGAACGGACTTTGCGAAGCGTTGGCTTCTTCGGGTGAGGCACTTCCGTGCATCCCCGGGCCCCGTTTATTGAGCCGCGCTGCGAACCGGGCGGAGGAATGGCTCAGTCTCGGCATCCATCCCTTGTTCCTTACCGTTCCAGCAGGCCCCGATACCACAAAACCGCAGAAGCCCCGGGTATTCTTTACCAAAGGCAGCCGGGCCATTCTTCACATGCCGGCTGTTGCCGTCTTGAATTCAAGGAAACCCAGGAGTGTGTCACCCGGCGACCCGTGGCTCATTGGCGTGAAGCGCCTGGTCGAGTACGCGCGTGACGACCGTACGGCAGTGGTTTCGAGTTACGGCAATCTTGCATATTCCATTGTGAGCTCTCTTGCGAAAGGATCGCCGCTCATTGTCGTTTGCGACCGCGTCTTACCGTTCATGGCCGGCGAGAAAGAGCGCGAAAGGTTTATATACGATTACAGGGATTTGTTCCAATGGGAAAGCACCCTGTTCATGTCTTCTTTCTCCCCCGGAGCACCTGCCCCGCGACCGGTCCGTTCGGTCGAGCGTGACGCCCTCGTGGCTGAACTTGCCTCAACGCTGCTGGTGGCGGAAATCCGTCCCGGCGGAAACATGGAAGCTATTCTGACCAAGGCAAAACAGCGAAACGTAAACATCCTCGGGGTCGACATCTGCCCGAAGCCGCCTCCCTCAATCGGTCGAATCTCCGTCTTGCCGGTTCCGGCCGGATTGGGAAACGGGAACACCGCTTCCGGCCAAGATACGGTTCACGACTCGCCGGGCGCAGCATGCGGAGCGCTCCGGCCGGCGGACAACAAGGCCGGCTCGGATGTCCATACCCATGAGGCCGAACCGGAAAACACGGTCGGGGTCTTCGATTCCGGTTGGAGAAAACGCCTGGGAGCATGCGTAATCACCTCCATCGAGGAGGTTGCAGGCCGCGGCTGCCTGGTTCACTACACCCGCTCGTGCCCGGGCCCCTGGCCCGGGCAAACCATGGCCGAATATTGCCGATCCTTGATTGCAGGCCATGGCGACGCCGCCCACACCGCATTCGACACCTTGATTCGAATCCTCCGGGAAGGCCTGATTCGAGGGAGCAGCCGAATGATACGGGGAACGGTGCCGGTGGTCTCCTTCACCGAGTGCCTTCCTCCCGATCTTTTCCCACTGATCAAATGGAGAACGGGTTTGGCGCGTTGGTCCTTCGAACCGTACGGGATAGCCGTTGAGAAAGAAGTGCTGTTGAAGTTGGGCGCCCGCCGGGTCGTTTATGGCGACGAAAAGGTCTATGAGTCGCTGCCGCCCGAGGAGAGATATCGCTTTCAGTTGCTCGGCTCCGCAGGTAAGGACTGGTCCGGCGAAAGAGAATGGCGATTGCGGGGAAACCTCGACATCAAAAACATCGAGCGTGAAGACATGGTCGTTGTGGTCCGCACGATGCGGGAAGCCGCATCGGTCGAAGAACGTTTCGCTCTCGCCGTTATCGCGGCCGACCGTTTGCGGGGAAAAGATAGTGACGTAAATCACCGGTAATGTGGTAGATGAATAGGCGTGAACCGTTTCCGTCTCCCGTCTTGCCGACGCGCAGCGGTAGTGGGGATGGATTTCCGGGGTGTGCGCATGCCGATTCTTGAGCCGTTCTGGACTGTATCTGCTTTCCTCCTGGGTGCCGTTATCGGCAGCTTCCTCAACGTGGTCATTGTGCGGGTCCCCATGGGTGATTCGATAGTCCACCCTCCTTCGCAATGTCCCGATTGCGGCAACCCGATCCGTTTCTACGACAACATACCCATGCTCGGTTACCTGTTCCTGGGCGGCAGGTGCCGGGACTGCGCCGGCCGCATCTCTTTCCGCTACCCATTCATAGAATTCCTGACTGCGTGCCTCAGTTTGTCACTATACAAGCAATTCGGGCTTGCACCGCCCTTTCTGGTGTTTTTCCCGTATTGCTGTGCCATGATCGTCGTCTTCTGGATCGATCTGGACCACATGATCATCCCCGACGTCATATCGCTCAACGGCATTGCGGTGGGGGTCATAGTCTCGGCATTCGGACTCATACCCGACATGAACATCAAGACATCGCTCCTCGGCACGTTGTTTGGAGGCGTCATTCTCTACCTTCCGGCCATCATTTACGAGAAGATCAGGGGATCCGAAGGGCTGGGAGGCGGCGACATCAAGCTGTTGGCAATGATTGGGGCGTTTTCCGGGGTGTATGGGGTCGTTTTTGTCCTGTTCTGCGCGTCTCTCGTGGGCTCTGCAATCGCTGCAGCCGGCATTGCCGTCAAGGGCTCGTCCGCCAAGACCCCCATTCCATTCGGACCGTTTCTGACGACCGCGGCCGTTGCATACGTGTTCTTCGGCCAACAGGTGATCGGCCATTTCTTTGCCCTGTCCTTGGTCTTCTGAAGACACCGACCGCTGATGCCAATGCGCTTTCGAGGCTGCGGCCCGCCGGTCGTGGGAGTTTGTGAAGCAATGCACCGCGTCTTAACACAATTCTAACAAAGAAATACCAAGCTGATTGATGAGTCTTTGTGAAGGCTCTATTGTATGTGGGGAAGACCATCAGGAGGTGAACGGTGAGCAGAACAATCCTATCCGCAGCCTTTGCGGTGGGCGTGCTTTTTTCGACCGTTGCGGGTGCCGTTGAACTGGATCCGGAGCTCCAACCGTACAAGCCGGTGAGCGGGGTATCCGGCTATCTCAAGGCCGTTGGATCCGACACGCTGAACAATCTCATGACTCTCTGGTCCGAGGGTTTCAGAGCCGCGTACCCCGGGATCAAGATTTCCATTGAAGGCAAAGGGTCGTCGACTGCACCGCCGGCGTTAATAGAGGGAACCGCACAATTCGGCCCCATGTCGCGACAGATGAAGGCCAAGGAGACCGATGCCTTTGAGAAGAGGTTCGGTTACAATCCCGCGGTGGTCCGCATCGCAGTGGACGCGTTGGCGGTCTTCGTCAACAAGGACAACCCCGTCAAGTGCCTTACTCTGAAGCAACTCGATGGGATGTTCTCGAAGACGCACAAGGGGGGCGGCAAGGATATGAGGACCTGGGGCGATTTGGGACTCACCGGAGACTGGGCGGATAAGCCGATTTCACTCTACGGGCGTAATTCCGCGTCGGGAACGTATGCCTACTTCAAAGAAGTGGCGCTGTTTAACGGCGATTACAGGGATAGTGTAAAGGAGCAGCCGGGCTCTTCGGCCGTAGTTCAAGGTATTGCGTCGGACAAGTATGCCATTGGCTATTCGGGAGTCGGGTACAAGACCGCGGACGTACGGATGGTACCGTTGGCCGTCGAGGAAGGCGAGTGTTACGAAGCCGACGCTGCCAACGCGTATTCCGGGGATTATCCCTTGGCGAGATTTCTCTACGTCTACTTCAACGGGAAGCCCCATCAACCGCTCGAACCGCTCATGGCGGAGTTTATCAAATACGTTTACTCGAAACCTGGGCAGCAGGTTGTGGTGAAGGACGGTTTCTTCCCCGTGTCCAAGGCATTGGCCGACGAGGATATGAAAAAGGCGGGCATCCGGTAATCTTATTGGGGACATAGAGTCTTGCAAATGATCAATTCTAGAATGAAGGGACCGAAGAAGACCAGGGCGTGGGTTCTGTTCGTCGATAAGTTGGCGGACCGCGTCATCACCATCGGCGGCATCTTGGTGATTGGGGCGGTGCTGGGAATGATGGTTTTCTTCATTTATGAGATAGCCCCTTTGTTCAAGGGGGGATCGGTCGACGCGCAATACGGTTACCGTCTCGGGAAAACGCCGGAATCACCGCTCGGGGTCTTCCTTGACGATTACAACACCATTGCGGCGGCCGTCGGCGCAGACGGCGGAGTTGTCGCCTGGCACGCGAAGACCGGCAGGTCATTGACCACCCCCTCCTTCGCGCTTGGGGGGAAAAAGGTAACCGCCTTCTCTCGGGACATCGACGGGTCCGATGTGGCATTCGGGTTTTCGGACGGCACGGTCCGTCTCGGGAAAATACGGTTTGAGAACACCGTCTTGCCTGCCGACAAGCTTCCCAAGGAGGCCGTGAAGCTGAATGAGGACGATTTTACCGACAACGGGGCGGTCTACTCGACCGTCCCGGGTAATCAGATCCGAAAAGTCGTCATCAGGATCGAACTGGAAGAGGAAATCCTCTTTTCTGAAACCCACAGCCCAATCACGGCAATCGACTGCCGCGTAGTCGAATTCGGCGAGAAACCTACGAAGACGTTGCTCGTGGTGGACGGCAAAGGAGCGGGAACGTTCAGCTCGATACAATCAAAGCTGAATCTGTTTACCAGAAAGTCCGTAACCAAGGTGACCAAAACGGCCCTGCCGCCCCTACCGGAACCAACTACCGCGGTGTTTGCCCTGGTTAACGATACCGGAGATTCGGTCTACCTTGCCGAAAAGAATGGCCGAGTGTACCGGTACCGGACGGCGGCAGGCGAGAAGCCCTTTTTGGCCGAGGCGGTGAATTTGTTGCCGGACGGGGTGGAAATCACCGAACTCGGATTTCTCCTCGGCGGCCGCTCGCTGGTAATGGGGGGCTCGGACGGTTCGGTGAACATTTACTTCCTTCTCAAACGGGACGATGCTCATTCCAAGGACGGTCATACTCTCGTGCGGACCAGGAGATTCGAGCCCCACGGATCGGCCGTCACCGGCCTAAGTCCCAGTCGCCGGGGAAAAACATTCGCCACGTCGGATGCCTCCGGGGAGATCCTGATACGTCACGGCACGAGCCGGAAAACGATCCTGCGTCTCTCGCAAACGGGAGAAAGGTCCCGTCTTCTGCAGGCTCTCGTTCTGTCTCCTCGGCTCAACGGCCTCCTTGCTTTGAACCGTGACGGCACGGCCCGTTTCTGGGAGCTTGACATTCCGCATCCGGAGATATCGTTGGGAACGCTCTTTGGAGAGGTGTGGTATGAAGGCTACCCGGAACCTTCATATACCTGGCAATCCACCGGGGCTACGGACGCATTCGAGCCGAAGCTGTCTTTACGGCCGTTGATATTCGGTACGATAAAGGCCACGTTCTACTCGCTCCTGTTTGCGATTCCCCTGGCATTGTCGGCGGCCATTTATACTTCCGAGTTCTTGCCCCACAGGATCCGCGGAAAAGTTAAGCCCGTGATGGAGATCATGGCATCCCTACCCTCGGTGGTGCTGGGATTCGTGGCCGCATTGGTTCTGGCTCCTCTTGTCGAAACATGGATAGCGGCAATTGTTCTGGCATTCGTCGTCATACCGTTGTCGCTCATAATGGCCGCATACCTGTGGCAGGTGCTTCCGCCCGCGATTGCCTTGCGGTTCCAGGGAATCCCCAAGTTCTGTCTTATGTTCGCGATTGTGGGGGCGGCCGTCTACGCAGCGTATCTGTCCGGACCGGCTTTCGAGTATCTGTTCTTCGATGGAGACTTCCGCTTATGGCTAAGCAGCGACAAGGGATCTTCGGCTCCTTTCGTCTTCCTCTTGACCCTTCCCTTTATGGCAATCGTCGTCGGCATTGGAGCCTCGAGGCTCATTGGATACCGTCTCAACCGATATTTGAAGAGTCTTCGGATGCCGTATTCAGCCATTCTCGATATGTTTCGGTGGCTTGGGCTCGCCGCTGTGACCGTGATCCTTTCCTACGTCGCCGCAATGGCCGCACAAGCAGTGGGAGTGGATCCTCGGGGCTGGGTTGTCGGCACCTATGTGCAACGGAACACGCTGGTCGTCGGTTTTGCCATGGGGTTCGCGGTGATTCCGATCATCTATACGCTGGCTGAGGATGCGCTCAATGCGGTTCCCGAACACCTTAGGTCGGCGAGCCTCGGATGCGGGGCCACCCTCTGGCAAACCGCCATATGGATCGTCCTTCCCACGGCGTTGAGCGGCGTCTTTTCGGCAGTAATGATCGGCATGGGCCGGGCCGTGGGTGAAACCATGATCGTTGTGATGTCCGCCGGGAACACCCCGCTCATGGACTGGAACGTATTCAACGGCCTGAGGGCCCTGTCGGCCAATATCGCCGTGGAGCTTCCCGAGGCCCCGAAAGACGGCACGCTGTACCGTGTCCTGTTCTTGACCGGGCTCATACTCTTCTCTATGACTTTTGTTATCAACACCATAGCTGAGCTGGTACGTCTGCGCTTCCGCAAACGTTCCATGCAGTTGTAAAGGCATAGTAGCCGGCACGCGGCAGTATCCCCAACGATTCCGCCGGCGGGTCCCGGCTGCAAGCGGATTTTCTTGACCGGCCGGGACCGCACGACAGGGCAGGTAAAGAGACAGTGATCCCTTCGACCGGACATGGAAAGGACAGCGGAGAAGAGATAGTGTGCATGAAAACCCCTCAGCGATCCCTAAAAGCATCTTTGGTCTGGGATTTCAAGGCACGGGGCGAGCCCTTTCTCTGGGGGTTGGGCGGTTCACTTGCGATCGGCATCCTGATGATTATCGGGTTCGTGGTTCTCATTGTCTACAATGGAGTTCTCACGTTTTATCCCAAGCCCATCGAGAAGGTTGTACTCAAAGACGGGACCGTCTTGGCCGGAGAGTTGACGCGCTCGGAAATATTTCGGCCGAGCCCGGAGACCCTCAAGAGCATCGGCGTACAGGACGGGCAATTGCCTGAACGCGGTAAGGGTTATGCGAAACGCAATCTGTACCGCACGGGAAACTTTGATCTGTACAATGAGGATTTCCGCTGGGTCGCCGATTTCAACGTAGCCGAGGTCCTCCACCCCCGGGACCTGATCTTTATCGAGAGGTTGGAATGGGGCCCGTTTATCGGTACCATCAAGTCGGCCGATTTTAACGGAAACATCGTGTCCGGGGAATCGCTGAATTGGGATAAACTCAGGCTGCAACATAAACAGGCCGAGAGGAGAAGGAAGAAGATCAAAGAGATAGAGCGCGACCGGATGGGCGCGATAAACCACTCACTCGAGCGGAACCGGTTGAGGCTCAAGAAGATCGGAATGAATCATGGAACCCACGGCGCAGCGTATCTCAAGGCACAACAGGATGCCAAAGCAGGCGAGGAGGAGTTGCGGTCACTCCACGATGAACTGTCCAGAGAAGCGTCGATCCTCAAGGAACTCGACGCTAGATTCACCATAACGCCGTCCGACGTGGGAGGCCGCGAAATCAAGCTCAAGATATCCGATATGGTTCGGTTCTATCGGGCCAACTCGCTCACTTTCGCGGAAAAGCTCGGCATATACCTTTCCCGGTGGTGGGAATTCTTGACCGACGAGCCCCGTGAAGCGAACACCGAGGGCGGGGTCATGCCTGCAATATTCGGGACGTTGTGCATGACGGTCCTCATGTCGTTGGCGGTGGCTCCATTCGGCGTCATAGCGGCCCTGTATTTGAGGGAGTATGCAAAGCAGGGGCGGCTTGTTTCCCTTGTCAGGATTTGCGTCAATAACCTTGCCGGTGTTCCCTCGATCGTCTACGGGGTCTTCGGATTGGGATTCTTTGCGTATGTGCTTGGCGGGAGCATAGATCAGATTTTCTTCCCGGAGAGGCTTCCCAGTCCTACCTTCGGCACCGGCGGGCTCCTTTGGGCCTCCTTGACCCTGGCCCTGCTCACCGTGCCCGTCGTTATTGTCGCCACGGAGGAAGCGTTGGCGTCCGTTCCCCAGTCCATGCGCGAGGGCTCGCTTGCCTGCGGCGCGTCGAAATGGCAGACGATACGGTACATTGTTTTGCCCCGTGCAATGCCGGGCATCATGACGGGACTCATTCTGGCCATGGCCAGAGGTGCCGGCGAGGTGGCCCCCCTGATGTTGATCGGTGTGGTCAAAATGGCGCCGGAACTGCCCATCGACAGCTTCTTCCCGTACATTCATCTCGAGAGAAGCTTCATGCATCTTGGATTCCAGATCTATGACGTCGGTTTCCAGTCTCGGAACTCCGAAGCGGCCAAGCCGATGGTCTTCGTCACGACCCTGCTCCTCATATCCCTTGTGTTCATGATGAATGCGGCATCGATCGTGCTTCGCAACCGTCTGAAACGAAAGTTCTTCACCGGCCACTTTTAGGTCTATTTCCTCCGTCCTTCCGATGGGGTATTATTGCACGCGTCGGATGTGGTCTGCTTCAGGCTGTTGCTCGGAATCGTTTCCGGCTGATGAGTGCGGAGAAGAAGTGTGGGCACGAGGCGGGCGGTGCTCCACGGAGGTGGAATACATGGCGGCTGAGCATCAGGATACCAACGAGACCGTATACCATGTCAAGAACGGTCCCGAGGGGACTCTGCTCTCAATTAAGGATTTTTGTCTTTGGTACGGCTCTGCTCAAGCATTGTTCGACGTATCCATGCATGTGGAGAAAGGGCTTGTCACCGCGTTGATCGGACCCTCCGGATGCGGCAAGTCAACACTCTTGCGTGCCATAAACCGGATGAACGATCTTATCGACGGACTGAAGACCTCCGGACGGATCATGCTCGACGGGACCAACATTTATGAACCGTCCGTGGACGTGATCGGACTCCGGAAGCTCATGGGCATGGTGTTCCAGAAACCCAATCCATTCCCCATGTCCATAGCGGACAACGTGATCTACCCACTGCGGGTTGAAGGGATCCGCGACCGGAGAATCCTGCGGGAGACCGTGGAAAGTGCCTTAAAGGGAGCGGCCCTGTGGGATGAGGTGGAGGATCGGCTGGCCGAAAACGCCCTGAGCCTCTCCGGCGGACAACAGCAGCGTCTCTGTATTGCCCGGGCCATAGCGGGAGAGCCGGAAGTGCTGCTCATGGACGAACCTTGTTCCGCATTGGACCCGGTAGCCACCGCAAAGATCGAAGACTTGATCGACGAACTGAGAGGCCGGTACACCATAGTCATTGTCACCCACAACATGCAGCAAGCGGCACGGGTCTCGGATAACACTGCGTTCATGTACCTCGGCAAGCTCATTGAATACGGAGAGACGTCCGTGATCTTTACAAATCCAAAAGTTGAAAAGACCATGGAGTATGTGACGGGACGATTCGGTTAGGGCCGGGATTTAGACCAACCGTCATGCCCGCAGGAAGTATCCTGCCCGGGCTCCTCCGGGAGGGCTTTCGGGTGAACGTCGACAATACGCACCAAGAGGGAGGCAATGGCGAAGAAGAAAGAACGGGAATTCATGCTCAAGGGAGGACAACTCCTGGCGGTCGGAGACATCATACGGATCGGAGAGCGGGACTCTCCATTGAAGTGTCGAGTCCTCTCATGCCTGGGTACGGACGACGGGGGATGCCTTGCAAGTCTCGAAGTGCTCGATGGCGAACGAAAAGGCGAGAGGATCAAGACAAGATTAATGCCGGGAAATCCCGATGGAGGAAGTGAAGAGGCGTGATTGAATTGGACTCCGGGCCGGGCACGACGGGCCACGAAAATCCCTTGGTGGGACAGGCGTCTCGCCCGTCAATGAGTGGCAGGATGCCCGTCCCGCCAGGACCGGACAGAGCCCGGTGGACAGGCATTCCCAGGCGGAGCCCGGGAACGAGAAGGCCTCTCCGGGCACGGAGGCCCGGGCTACGGAAGACTGCCCCGAAGCTCAGTCTGGAAGACGACCGGCAGGATGCCGGTCCCACTGGAGAGGACGCTGCCCGTCATCTTCGTGGGATGGGCGTCCCTGCCCGTCATCTTCGTGGGATGGGCGTCCCTGCCCGTCTTCTTCGTGGGATGGGCGTCCCTGCCCGTCTTCTTCCGGGCCGGGCCGTGTGCCCGCCGTCTCACCGGCGAAGGCCGGGGTCCACCTCACTCCCCGCGGAGAACGTTCACGCAACCGTTGCCGTACCGGTCTCCCGGAACCTTTTCAGAGCGCCCGACAACATGTTGATGTGTCCCATCTCGGCCAGAATGAGTCTGTCTATTTCCGACTTACCGTTGGGGTCGGGAAGAATCTCCTTCATCCCCAAGAAAAACGTCACGGAGTCCTTTTCGAATTGCAGGGCCACATCGAAGACGTCAATGGGACTTTTCACGTTCTTCAAGCGGTCTTCGGCCTTTTCTTTCGTGAATATGTGAGTATCGGCCGTAGCTTGCAGGTAGCTTTCGGCAAGACCCTCGGGATCCCACACCGCGTCCGCTGGAAGTGAATCCGGCAGCAGACTTCGCAGCGTCTTGAATGTCAAGACGTGGCCCGCCTCCATTTCCGCCAGTTGTTCGAGGATCTGCTTCGCCTCGGACGATTGAGAAATTGCCGCCGCGCCCCGGTAAAAAGCTTCGCCGTTTTCTTCTATGCGCACGGCCATGGTGAACACGTCATCTGCTGTACCGAAAACAAACATGAAAAAAGCCTCCTTTGATAAAAAGAAAGACCGAACGGTTCTATTCCTTTTCCGGCATCTCAAGGGTCCGCAAGCCTCGGGACCCGATATGTCGATGGGACCGTCCTTGCGGACGGGTCCGGGTGCGTTGTCTCGATAACAACGGCAAAAACTGGAAAAATTGCGTTTCTTATTCAGTCTATCTTCTTGTAGACGTTCAGTCCGATTTTCTCTTCGCGCCCCAGGACCAACTGATTTCCGCCTGTTGAAGCAATAATGATTGTCTTTCCCGACTTAGAGGGACCCAATTCTTGGGACAGGTCCACGGTGAGAATCAGCGTGTCTCCGGTCACCGCCATTTCGACATTCTTGAACGCGGCCCGTCTTCCACGGGCAGGCTTCTTGCTCTCTTGCCGATAGATGTTCAAACCGATTTTCTCGTCTCTTCCCGGAATCGCCTTGTTTCCCTCACTGGTGGCCACGATCGTGGTCTTGCCCGATTTCGAAGGCCCCAGATCCTTGGAAAGATCCACCGTGATGGCAAGGATGTCTCCCTCGACCCGTATCTCCGCGTTTTTCATAGCCAATCGCCGCGGCTTCGCTGGCGCCTTCTTTGCGCTCGTACCGGGCGGCTCGGCGGCCTGCTGCAATTCCTGCCCGTCCGCCGTAAAATGATACTCGTCACTATTTGCCCCTGCGGGCAACTGCACCACCGCGCATGAATCGTCCATCAGGAATGCCCGGATATCGTCATCCGCTTCAATGAGACGTTTGAGTTCCTCATCACCGATTGCGGCCGAATCATAACCTGATTGCTCAGCCCATGACTTTAGCTTGATCAAATCCGCGTTGGGGTGCTCGACAATCATTCTCGCCGCGGCCCTGACAAAAGCCCTCGCTTTGCCGAAATCGCGAAATGCCGCCTCGAAAGACCTGACCAAATCCATCACTCTCATCATCTTGCCGGACTCGACAAATCCGTTTTCCGGATCCGTCATGAGGTGTCTCCAGCGGTTCGATGTCGGGGTTCCGACTTCCCTGTAGTAGTTGTGAAAGTCTTCGGCACTTATCGAAAATTCGAAACCTCCGTCGGTTCTCAACCTGAACGGCGAAGAAGAATCATCCAGAAGATCCACTACAATCCCTGGCCGTGCGCCGAGGAATTGTTCGTAACGGTTCGCCATCATGTCTCCTTTCCAAGGATGAAAAGAGTCATCATATCGGACTATGTTCCTTACGTCCAGAGTTCATGTTGACCCGCATCCCGGATCAAGGAAATTCAAAGACATCGCAAGGCCTTAGATTTCGCAGGGATGGTGCCTCTGGGCCTCCCCCCGACCATTTAACCGGCTGGTGTCACAAGTACCTCCGGGGCGAGTTCGCGAATGGCCAAGTAGGGAATTCGTGGGAATTCGGGGAAGATGTAGCGGATCATGACGATGGTGGAATGAGCCGGGATGGTGTCGAAATCCCTGACCCCGCTCCGCCCGCCGCAATGACATGACGAGTCCGATCGTAGTCATTGCGAAGCGAAGTAATCGCGTCGGAAGCGGCACCCTTCCTGCACGCGGGAGTTGGGTTAGGCCCTGCTGGAGCCGCCACGGCAGAATTGCCTTGCGGCCTCATAGGCCCATCTCACGCTCTCGTGTCTCATTTGCGCGAAGAGGCCGCTGCTCGTCGCAAAGATGAATCCCCCGCCGGGGGCGCCGGCGGTCATGACCCGGCGGACCTGCCGTTCGATTTCCTCCCGGTCCGTGGAATGAACGAGATGCATCGGGTCCAGGTTGCCCCACAAGCAAATCTGCGGGCCGTATTCCTGCTTTACCGCGGCCAAGTCCATGCCCGCGGCTTCTTCGAGTCCCTGCAGGCCGGCGAACCCCGCACCGACAATCGCGTGCAACACATTTCTCAGGTCGCCATCCGAGTGAAAGAACACGGGAACACCGAGTTCTTTCATTTCTCCCAGGAGGGAACCAATGGACGGGAAGTACCGGTCATCCATCATGGATACGGGAACGTACGTTCCACCGTTATAGGCGATGTCGTCTGCAAGGAGGCAGGCCTGGGCGCCCCGTTCCACGGCCGAGCGGGCCAACCGGGCGTTGACCCCCGCAGCCTTGCGGAAAATCGTCTTGACGCTCTCGTCCCCGCGGTAGAGGGCGATCATGAAATCCTGAAAACCCATGGCAACATTGGCCCAGAAGAAGCCGCCGTTCAGCATGGCAAACACGAAAGCCCCGCTCTCGGTTCGCCATCGTTCCAGGTCGATCCACTCACTGGGTGCGGGCGGCGGTCGGTCGCTCATAAGATCCTCTATTGACATTGACGGAGGCGGGAGGCAGATCAGATCGAGCCCGAGAATTTCCAGGAACTCCCGCCGGCAGGAAAAGCCAACTTCGGTCCGGCCGAGAACGCTGCCAACCAGTGCGTCGTCGATGCAAAGCTCCCCCATGGGCGGCCGGTCCAAGGGTTGGCGAGCGACGGCCCTCAGCACGCGCTCCCGGGAACTCAACTCAAGAACCGGGCTATTCCGCCCTGAAATGTCATCCATCCTCGTGTAGCTCCACAAAAGGAATCCGAGAGTCATACGGCAAGACTAAGTGCTCCGTTTCCTAATTGCGGTCGCACATTTTCGTCTCGCAGCCGTCTCGGGTGCCGGCAATAACAAGATCCGGGCATCCCGCGCGGAACGCGGGACCGGGCTACGGTAGGGGCGGACCTATGTGTCCGCCCGCATTTGGGCGCACACGCAGGTGCGCCCCTATCCCGCGGGACGCGGGATGGGACCGGCGTCCCGCCCGTCTCCCCGGCGAAGGCCGGGGTCCAGGAAGAAGAGCCTGGTTCCCGGCCTACGCCGGGAAGACGGTTCGGCTTCCTCTCGGTCCCAGGCTCCTGCCTGGGAATGACTATCCGCCGGGCTCTGCCCGGTCTTCGGCCCGGAACACCGAGGAATTTTCATGGCCAGTTGTGATCGCTCTATCATGGAGGTTTATGCCATGGAACACTAAGCAAAGACTTTTCGACCGACGGCGGCACGCCCGGTCATCCGACCTTCTGCAAGAACCGTCCGAGTTCCCGGTCCACTTCCTGGATATGGTTTGTAAACCAAGAATGAAGCTCGGTGGTAAAATCAACGAGCCTGCCGGTTTTGAGAGGCTCCCGGTGAACACGGCTCCTCATTGCCTCTATCTTGGTCGTCAGTTCCTGGTGAGCGATTTTGTGATCCTCATAGCCCGGGTACGAGTGCTCCAGCATCAGCGATTCTTCGTCCCCAAAATGGATACGGGCATAATCGGCCAGGAAATCCACGAATTCGATAAGCTCGTCCTTCTCGGTCTTAGACCAGAGCGATTTACAGAACTCGGTCACTCTTTTGCACCACACCCGGTGCTGTTCGTCGATTTTTTCCACATGAACCGATAAGTCCGGATTCCAAATGAAACTGAAAAAGGGAGCTTTGACGCCGTCTCTCAGTATGGCCGTAAAATCCCGTGCCGGAATGGGACGGCTGAAATGGAACCCCTGCCACTCATCACAATCGAGTGACCACAAATGGCCGAGCTGCTCCCGGGTTTCTATTCCTTCGGCCAGTACTCTCAGGTTCAGACTATGTCCCATCGCGACGATTGCCGCCACTATTGCCTTGTTGGTCGAATCCGAAGCTATGTCCTGCACGAAGGCCCTATCCACTTTCAGTGTGTCCACGGCAAGACGCTTGAGGTAGCTCAGGGAGGAATACCCCGTGCCGAAATCATCGACTGAAACCCGTATGCCGTGGGCTCTCAATGCCCGAAAAGCCTCGTCCGTCCTCTCGATATCGCTCATGGCCACGCTTTCCGTCAGCTCCAGTTCGAGCAGCGAGGGATCCAGTTGCGCATCGTCCACTATCTGAATGACCTCCTCGACGAACGCCGGGCGACTGAGTTGATGACCGGAAACGTTTACAGCAACCCGCAAAGGAAGGCCCATTCGCCGCCATTCACCGGCTTGCCGGCAAGCATGCCGGAGAACCCATTCTCCGATGGAAAGAATCAGCCCCGTCTGTTCTGCGAGACGGATGATCTTCTCCGGCGGGATCCAACCGAGTTCCGGATGCCGCCATCTCAGCAACGCTTCCGAACTGACTATCCGGCCCGTTTCAAAATCTATTATGGGTTGATAGAAGAGCTGAAGCTCGTCATGCTCAAGTGCCGCACGCAAGGCCAGTTCCAATTCCGTCTTTTCCACGAGGTCTCGATTCATTTCCTCCGAAAAAAACTGGAAGTTGTTTTTTCCCTGATCTTTTGCACGATACAGAGCGGTATCCGCGTTTTGCAGCAATTTGTCCGCATCCTCCCCATCGGCAGGCCAGACCGTAATTCCCATACTCGTGGAAATGAATACCTTGCGGCCGTTTGTGTGGAAAGGCTGTTCGAGGGACCGAAGGATCCGATTGGCGATATTGTTCACCTCATATGTGTCCTGGAGTTCCGGTAAGACCACCGTGAACTCATCACCTCCCAGTCTGCCGACCGTGTCGCTCTCCCTCACGCATTCGGTGAGTCGACGGGCCACCGCGTTGATTACCCGGTCTCCGGCAGGGTGACCGAGCGTGTCGTTAATCTCTTTGAATCTATCCAGATCGAGCAACATCAACGCAATCGATCTACCGGTACGACCCGCTTGAACAATGGCTCTCTCCAACCTCTCCCGAAACAACACCCGATTGGCCAGGCCGGTCAATTGATCGTAGTGGGCCAACTGCAACAGCTTCTCCTCGGTCCGCTTGATCTTGGTAATATCCGTTGAAAAGCCCACAAAATGGCTGATTCCCCCTGAGTCGTCCTTGATGGCGCTGATGGAAAGCAATTTGGGGTAGAGTTCACCGGTCTTGCGTCGACCCCATATCTCACCCTGCCATTCACCCGTCGTCAGCAGCATGTTCCACATCGCTTCATAGAACTCGGAACCGTGACTTCCCGACTTGAGAAGCCGGGGATTCCGGTTGATGAGTTCGTGCCTTGCATAGCCGCACTGTCTGCAGTAGGCCGCGTTCACATCGATGATCGTAGCGTTGGAATCGGTCACTACTATGGCTTCATTGCCGCCTTCGATGATTCTCTTGGCCAGCGTAAGTCTTTGTTCGGCCCTCCTCCGGTCCTCGATTTCCCTTCGCAAGTCCACGTTGGATTTAACCAACTCAGCGGTGCGTTCCTTGACCCGTTCCTCCAGTTGCCCATGAGCTCCCTTTAACGCATCCTCGGCGCGTTGTCTTCGCGAGATTTCCTCCCTTAATTCCATTGCATGCTTTTTCTGGAGTTGTATTTGTCTCTTTTCCGCAGTTAAGTCCTCGATCAGAACCACTATGTGACGTTCAGAGACTATGCGGATGGACCGGAAGCTCATTCTGCCCCAAATACGGCTGCTTCCTATCTGAAGAATTCCTTCACTGACCTGAGGCTTTCTCGTGTCAAGTATCTTCTCCAGTATCAAGCCGGCCTTCTTTGCAGCTGCAGGATCGGGAAACAGCTCCTCGAACTCGGATTCAACGGCGAGTTCGTAGTCCTTGCCGATTCGGCCGCATGCCTGATTCGCCGCCACGATTCTCTTGGACCGGTCCACCAGAAATGCCGGAATGGGAAGAGCTTGAATCAGTTTGCCAAAGCTCGTTGTCCAAATTCCACTGCGTATGTCGAAACTGCCGGAGGCGGTAACATCTCTGGTGAAAAGGCCGTGGAGGTCGATGGTTGCCGTGGGCTCATTCTCCAATTGCAGAAAATTCGGAAATGCCGACTGCTCATCGGAAACGCCAATGCCGGGGATGTCCTTGTCTTTCATCGTTTCTTCAAAACTGCTTTCCGCATGCGCTGAGAATGATGCGACCGGATTGAGACCTTTCATTGTTGCAGTTCAGATCCTTTCCAGCCCGCGGGCTGCAACCTGAGTAAGCAAAATGGATGCCAACATCCGCTTCGATGGAAATCTCTTCAACACGCTGTAATCATGCGCTAATCCCCCATGGGCGTGGAGACCCCAAATGAACGGTGTACCGTGGAACGCCATAATGCGTCTATGTGACTCATCGGAGTATGAGACGTTGGTCAATTTGACTCGCAGTGTGCCTTGCCCGTCCTCCCGACGGGCAAGGTCGTGCAGTCCGCAGCGATGGCCCAATCGACTCCGGCCGTACCGCGCTCTCAGAGATACCGTTCTCCTTCTCCCCTGTCTCTGACGACTTTGGCGGGAGTCCCCCATGCCACACTGAATCCCGGAATGTCGTCCACAACCACGGCACCGGCACCAATGACGGCATGCGGCCCGACGGTAATGCCGTGGATGAGACTTGCGCCCAATGAAACAGCGGTGAATTCGCCGATGGTCACGTTGCCTCCCGTCGTCACCCCCGGGGCCAGGCTCGCGAAGTCTCCGATGGTATTGTCATGATCCAGCGAGGCCCTGGTATTGATGATGCAGAATTGACCCACTCGGGAGGCACTGTTCACCACGGCGCCCGCGGTTATCACGGTTCCTTGTCCGATTTCCACATCGCCGGCCAGGCAGGCCGAGGGATGAACGAGCGTGGGGAACGTGAAGTCGGGGACCAGACCGAGGATGGATGATACCATCCGGTATCGGTCCCAATTGTCGCCGATGGCCAAAACGCCGCCCACGAGCGCGTATGTCCCGACCAAGGCGGGAAGATCGTGCTCTGTGCCCAAGACGCTATGACCGATGAGCTCGTACCCGATGGGCTTATAGGAATCGATGAGTCCTATGATGGAGAATTCCGCACGCTTTTCGATGATGTCCGCCAGGACTTTTGCATAACCGGATGCACCTATGACGACGATATTCTTCACTAAGGCCCCCCCATCAGTCAATTCGCCTCTTGAAGAGTAATGAAGCCCATCCTATAAAGAAGAGACCCATGAGAACGATGGGAATGACCTGGGGCCACAAGATTTCCCAGCCGACCCCTTTGAGAAACACTCCACGCACAATGGTGATGAAATACCGCAAGGGATTGAGGTACGTGAGATACTGAACCACCGTCGGCATATTTTCAATAGGAAAAGCATAGCCGGAAAGAAGAACTACCGGCTGAAGGAACATGAACGAGGTCAGCACCGCCTGTTGTTGGGTCTTGCAGAATGCCGAGATCGTCACCCCGATCCCGGACGATGTTATGAGGAACAGGAGGGCGGTGCCGATGAAGAAAAGGAAGGATCCTCTGAAAGGAATGTCGTAGATGAGAAATGCCAGGGGAGTAATGAGCCCCAGGGTAAACACCTCGATCAAGAAACAGGGGATGGTCTTCCCGAGCACGAGTTCCAGCCGGCTGATGGGAGCGACCATGAGTTGCTCTATGGTGCCCAGCTCCTTCTCACGGACGATTATCGACGACGTCAGGATTATGGACAAGGCGAGCATGATAAGCACCAGCACTCCGGGGACAAAAAAGTTCTTTGAATCCAGATTTGGGTTGAACCATGCCCGCGCAGCGTCCCTAATCTCCGGGACGATTAATCGCGGCGTGGCCGTGTCAAAGAGATTTCCCTGCATTTTGTCCACACGGGCGTTCATGACATCGATCGAAAAGCGCTGAAGAATGGACTGTGCATACCCCGAAACCGTGCCGGCAGTGGTGGTATCCACTCCATCGATCAGGATTCCCACTTGAGCCGTCTTGTTTCCTTGAATGCGGCGTTCCAGATCGGGTGGTATGAGAAGTGCCAGCGAGGCCTTCCCGGTTTGGAGGTAACCGTCCACATCGTTGTAGGAATCGACATGCCCTACGATGGTGAAATATCCGGAGCGTGAGAACGCATCCTCGATTTGCCTGCTGAGCACGCTCCGGTCCAAGTCGACAACCACGGTGGACACATTCTTGACATCCAGCCTGCTGGCCGACCCGAACACAACGAGTTGAATGAGAGGGGCAATAATCAGGAGCCTGAAATTCTGCCTGTTGCGTCTTATGTGAATGAACTCTTTGCGCACAAGATGCCGCACTCTCCTCACGCTATCCCTCAAGCGTGATCCGACTGATCCGCTGCGAGCGGACTCGTTTGATGCAGAGTCTTCACCATCCCTCGGTGGGTGCCGATTCTTAAGGCCGGAATCGACGTATTTCATGCCAACCTCTTGCCCAGTTTCTTCACGGCCGCGAACGTAATCAAGAACCCGAGAACCACCAGAGCGAGCGTGGGAACTGCAATGGCCGCCGGCCCCGCTCCCTTGAGGAAGATTGCCCGTAAGATGGTTACGAAGTGCCTGGCCGGCACCACATAGGTAATCGACTGAAGCAGGTGTGGCATGTTGGTGATGGGAAACACGAATCCTGAGAGGAGAAATGCCGGGAGAAACGTTCCGAGCAGAGCAATTTGCGTGGCCAAGAACTGACTGGCGGCAACCACCGAAATAAGGAACCCCAAAGAGAGGGCTCCCACAAGGAATATCCCGGCAACAAAGAACATTATCAGCAAGCTTCCCCTGAAGGGCACCCCGAATACATAGACTCCCATCAGATAGACCATAAGGAGGTCCACGTATCCAAGGACGAAATATGGGATGAGCTTCCCCACGATGAGTTCTTCGGCCTTCAGGGGGGTCGAGATCAGCTGTTCCATGGTCCCGGTTTCCCGCTCCCTGACCACTGTCAGGGACGTGAGGAGAGCCGCGATAACCATCATGATTATGGCGATGAGACCGGGGATTATGTTGTTCCGACTGATCAGTTCGGGATTGTAGAGCAGTCTCACCCGAGGTTCCAATGGAGGGTTGATGCGACTCTGGACTGCTTGTCTGACCAACTCGCGTTGCTGAAGATCCGCCTCGAATATCGAGAGGATCGTCTCGAGGTAGACCATGGCCAAGCCGGCACGAGTCGAATCGGATCCATCCACCAAGGCCTGCACCGAGGCGGTCGAGCCTGCCTTGATCTTACGGCTGAAGTCGTACGGAATAACAATACCTACGCTGACCTTGCCTCTGTCTATCGCGGCGACGATCTCCCGGTATGAATCGGCGTACAGAACCGGACGAAAGTAACCGGAACTCGTCATGTCGGAGACCACTGAGCGGGACTGTACGGTCCGGGCCTGATCCCAAACCGCGAGAGGAATATTGTCCACGTCCAACGACAGCGCGTAACCGAACAGAAGCATGAGCATCACCGGGATGCCAAGCGCCAGATACAAGGATCGTGCGTCCCGGAGGATTTGTCGCGCCTCCTTTCTCGAAACAGCCAAGGTGCGGAAGATATTCATCGAGTCTCCGGAAGCGGCCTATTTCGCGTCATTGGCCGTGAGCGTTACAAACACATCCTCCAAGCTCGCGGTGATGATCTGCGTGTGGACGGCGGAAATACCGGCACCTTCGAGGCATTGAACAGCACGTTCCATGGCGGCCTCCGGGTCGGGGGTCACAACGTGGAGGCGATTGCCGAAAATGGCGGTCTCGGTGAAAAGGGGCTCCGATTCAAAAAGACCGGCCGCCCTCATCAGATCGTCACACTCCACCTCTATGACGGACTCCGTCATCCGGTCCGTCTTCAGCTCGGCCGGAGTCCCCAATGCGATAATCCTGCCTCTGCCCATCAATGCAAGCCGGTGGCAGTACTCGGCTTCTTCCATGTAATGGGTGGTGACGAAAATGGTCACCCCCTTGGCGGCCAGTTCGTTGATAAGGTCCCAGAAACTCCGCCGCGACAGAGGATCCACTCCGGATGTGGGTTCATCGAGAAACAGGACCGGGGGTTCATGAAGCACCGCACAGCCCAAGGCAAGCCGCTGCTTCCAACCCAGCGGCAGGTCGCGGGTCAGCGTGTCCTCCTTACCGGAAAGTCCTGCCATCTTGAGGACCCATTGATCCCGTTCGGCTTTTCCGGCCGGCTTCAAGCCGTATACCCCTCCGAAGAAATCGAGGTTTTCTCTTACCGTCAAGTCTTCGTACAAGGTGAACCGTTGAGACATGTACCCAATGTTCTGCTTGATTTGCTCCGGTTGTGTCGCCACGTCCCACCCTATTACGCCTGCCGAGCCGGACGAAGGCGAGAGCAAACCGCACAGTATCTTAATGGTCGTAGTCTTGCCGGCTCCGTTGGGACCAAGGAAACCGAAGATCTCTCCTCTGAACGTTTCAAAACTCACGCGGTCCACGGCCGTGAAACTGCCGAACATCTTGGTCAGATCACGTGCAAAGACGGCCACTTCTCGATCATTCCGGCTCAAAAACGGCTCCAGACTACCTGTTATCGGTGAGGATCAAGGTCTAACCGGAGGCACACAGCTGTGTGTCATTCCCGCGGATTAATGAAAGAAACGCGTCTTCCATTTCCGGGGCGATCCGCTTCAATGACAGGATTTCGATGCCGGCACCTGACAGTCTCTCGCGGACGGAGTCCTCGACCTTCTCGTCCTTAATCAGAATATGGAGACTGTTGCCGAACACGTTGACGTCGAGAACCCCCGGAGCATCGGCCAATACAATCCTGGACCGTGCAAGATCGGAGGAAACCAGCTTCAAAATGATGCCGGCCACCAGATCCTTGAGATCTTGCGGTTTGCCCAGTCGGATGATGGATCCGTGATGCATCAGCGCCACCTTGGTCGTGCGTTCGGCTTCGTCGAGGTATGCCGTCGAAATGAAGATCGTAATCCCTTGCTTGAGAAGTCCGTACAAGATCTTCCAGAAATCCCGGCGAGATACAGGATCAACTCCGTTCGTGGGTTCATCGAGCAACAAGAGCCTGGGCGAATGGATCAACGCGCAGGCCAGCGCCAGCTTCTGTTTCATACCCCCGGACAGTGCTCCGGCAATCCTGTCCTTGAAAGGGCCCAGACGGCTGAATCCGAACAGCAGGTCAAGTCGCTCGGTCCTGTTCTTCTTTGGCACGCTGAACAGGTCGGCATAGAAGATCAGGTTTTCCATCACGGTGAGATCCTGGTACAGCCCGAAACGTTGGGGCATGTACGCGATGTGCTCCTTTATTCCCTCGGGGTCCTCGGTCACGGAAATACCGTCTATCCACGCATCGCCGGAGGTTGGTTCGAGAATACCGGCCAACATCCTCATCGTCGTTGTCTTTCCCGCCCCATCGGGACCCACAAGCCCAAAGATCTCGCCCTGCCGCACCACCAGGTTGAGACCTCGCACCGCTTTGGTCTCCCCGAAATCCCTGACCAGATTTTCCGCGCGAATTACCGGAACCGGATCGCGACTATTGAGATTTGGATTTGGCACGATGCCTCTCACCTCTGTTGCCGGCCGCATTGCTTTCAACCAGGATGTTTCCCTCGGCCGGCATTCCGATTTTCAAGGCGTGGTCCTCGTTGGGGATGGTAATCTTTACCCGGTACACCTGCTTGATCCGTTCCTCCTTCGTCTGAACATTCTTTGGGGTAAACTCCGCCCGGGACGAGATGAACGTCAACTCTCCCGGAAACTTCCTGCGGGGAAACGTGTCTATGGTGATCTCGGCTTCCTGTCCGAGCTTGAGCAACCCAAGTTTCGGTTCCCCTACATAGCCCTTGAGCCACACTTCATCCAACTCGGCCACCGTTGCAACCGTTGCACCCGGGAGAATAACCTCTCCCACCTCGTTCGCCTTGACCAGAACGACCCCTGAGATCGGCGCGGCGAGAACCGAATGCTGAATGTCCAATTCGATCTTGTCAAGTTCCCCTTTGGCTCTATCGAGCTTGTGCCGGGCCGCGCGTATCGCCTGTTCCCGGGGGCCCTTTTCCATCTCCCGCAAGCGCTCGGAAGCATTGTTGTACTCCTCGAGAGCCACTTTAAGACTCGTGTCGATGCGGTCGAACTGAGACGCGGATATGGCATGATCACGGAACAGCTCGCTATATCGCTTGTGTTCATCCTTCGCGTTCTGCAATCGGCTTTCAGCCGCTTTCATCAGAGCCCGCGACATGGCTATCTGTTCCTCACGCGTACCTTCCTCCAATTCGTCCAACACCGCCTTCGTGGCTGAGATCTCCGCTTGAGCAATCCTTTTGAGGGCATCGAGCGTATCCGTGTCCAATTCGGCAATGATTTGACCTTTCTTGACGCGGTCGCCCTCTTCGACATTCAGCGTCTTGATTTGGCCCGCTATGCGGAACGACAGGTCCACTTCCGTAGTCTCTATGTTTCCACTGACGAATACCAGGCCTTCGGGTATCTCGGCCGGCCTGAGATAATACCATCCGACGGCCCCGGCCACCGCGGACACGAGAATCAATAGTCCGACGACAATCTTTGCTTTGTTCATTGCCCTGGTCCGCTCAAGATTCCACATCACTTTCCCGGTCATGGTTCCCCGGAGTGGGGCCTCTTGATTCTAAGAGATCCTCGGAATTGTGCAATGTCTTTCTCTGCGGGGGGGAAGGAAGCTTAGTAATTTTCGCGAATTGACCCAGGAGAAGGAGCTTATAGTAACTCCTAGGTTAATCAAAAAGGAATAAATTGATTAGTGGATGTCGGTTGTCTGCAATAGCTAAAATGATGATTTAATATTGACAGTGGCGAATTGTTATGATATCGACGCCCCGTGGACTATGGGCTGCGGGTTTGGTTACAGGAGTATTAAATGTTCGGAAAAGTGCTGGAATTTAAGAAGGGCGCATCAGGTGGGGCCCGGGGGGCAGAGCTTCCTGCAGACATAACACGCCAGTTTAACTCGGAAGTTCTGAAAAAGGGGTTACGGCTTGCTGCCGGCTCGCGAATTTCACACATTAACTTCGGAAGGGAATCGTACTTTGGTCTTATTTCAGATCCGGCAGGCAAGCCGGTAAACGTCCACGTTGTGCTTGATCCGGAAACCAAGATTCTGGCCCGGGCCACCTGCGGCTGCTTTCGGTCCTCTACGAGAACCTATTGTCATCACATCGTATCTTTCGTCCGCTACATTCTCCGGCCCGATCCGGATACGGGAAAGCTCCGCACGCTCGATGAGGACTTTCAAGAGAGCCTTTGGCATGAAATCAGCTGGTATGGTTACAGGAACTTCGGCGATTCCATTCTCGGATTCAAATGCCGCATTAACCATGGAGGCGAAGGGCTGCGCATCTCGTTTTCCGACCGTTCGCAAGATGAGATCCTGGCTTTCATGCCGGGTGAGCGGCTGGTCGATGAATATCTTCACGAGTTTTTCGATATCATCCGCCGCGACCTGGACTCGACTCTGTTCAAGCGGATGTACGGCCGAAAACTCAAAGACCCCAATGTGCCTTCATTGCGACGCAGACCATGGCAGTACTCCGAAGCGGAAGCGGAACTCAACCGACGCGGATTGAAATCCGGGAGGCAACACCTGGAGGACAGCATCTGGCATCGCATCGCCAAAGTCGGGTTTCTCTTGTCGGGGCGCACGGGAGGCGAATTCGTATTCAATTTCATGGAACACAAGCATGAACTCACCCTGGAGGCATTGGATGAAGAAGAGTCGGTCATCCTCCGCCTGGTGCCTCCGAGATCACACATTGGGTCGATTATAGAAACCGGAGAGAAGAAGGGTGCCATAGGAAGAGATCTACTCATACATTCCCGGCAGCTGGAAACCGGTTTCACGGTGGAACTGGACGAATCTTCTTCTCTGTGTATCACGCCGGTTGTGGAAAACCCGGATCCGGATGCGGATTCCTCCCGCGCGTTTCTGGACCGCACCCGGCTGGAGCAACAACTCTTTGGGAGCTACTACCTGTTTCCCGATCACGGGTTCTTTAGAATTGCGGTGAATTCGGGAGGCTTGCCGGCGGAGTACTTCTCACCACAGAAGAAGATCCTGATTCCCGCCCGGGAGATCACGTCTTTTCTTGAACAGCACGGAGACCTGTTGAGGAATGAGCCGCGGGTTTTTGTCGACGAATCCGTTCTCAATAGTGAAACCATCGACTCGTTCGACCAAATCACCTTGGACCACAAAGCGTTGGACGAGTCGGGTGTTGTGCTCGAAATTAGTTATGATTTCGGCAATATCCGAGTTCCTCTCCGGGATGTTTATGAAGCCAGAAAGAACAACCGGCGTTTTCTCGTGCACGGGGATAAGTGGATCGATACCTTCTCGCAGGAATTTTCGTGGCTGGACGGAATCGAGGAGAAGGCCCTCACCCGGGACAACACCCTCACTGTGGATAGAGCCGAGTACCTTAGGCTGTTGGCACTCCACGAACGTCCGGACAAGCGCTTTTCATCCGCCAGGGTCCGGTCTTGGTTTGAAAGCCTGGAGCAGCTCCAACCTACCGGACGGCTGCCGTCGATTCGTGCAATGAAAGGCAAACTGAGGGGCTATCAGCGGAATGGCTATGGTTGGCTCTGGTTTCTCTACGGAAATGGGTTGTCCGGTCTGTTGTGTGACGATATGGGGCTTGGCAAGACCCACCAGGTCATGGCCCTCATGACCGGTATCGTGCACAAAAAAGCGGCCGACATCGGCAAGATGAGGTTCCTCGTCATCTGCCCGACCACGGTTCTCAGCCATTGGAAAGAAAAGGTCATGCAGTACTGTCCCCGCCTCGATCCCTACATTTACCATGGTACGGATCGACAATTCCAGGAAGGGTTTGCCGAGCACCTCCTGGTGGTCACGTCCTACGGCATCGCACTGCGTGACATCGAGATGCTCTCCGAGTACCGCTATGAACTGATCGTCCTTGACGAAGTTCAGGCAGTGAAGAACAAGTCCACCAAGACATACGCGGCCGTCAAGGCTCTCGACTCCGTTTGCACCATAGGTCTTACCGGAACGCCCATTGAGAACAGTGTTACCGATCTGAAATCCCTGTTCGATATCATTCTTCCAGGGTACCTGATGTCCGACTCTCTGTTTGACCGTCATTTCAGGGGGCCCATCGAGGAAGAATCGGATGCGCACGTCAAGCAGAAGCTTTCCCGCATGATTCAACCGTTCACATTGCGGCGTAAGAAGGAACAAGTTCTCAAGGAGCTGCCGCCCAAAATCGAGGATTACCGTCATTGCTTGTTAAGTGCCGACCAGATACGCTTTTACAGGGACGTGGTGGAAAACCAGGGAACGGGGCTTGTGCAGGCTCTTAAGGATCCCGGTCAAAAAGTGCCCTACATGCACATATTCGCAGTCCTGAACTATCTCAAACAGATCTGCAATCATCCGGTCCTTCTCGAGAAAGACTCCAGGAATTATCGAAAATATGCGTCGGGGAAATGGGATCTCTTCGTGGAACTCTTGGACGAGAGCCTCGGATCGGGCCAGAAAGTTGTCGTGTTCAGCCAGTACGTAAAGATGCTGGAACTCATGGAGTCCTATCTCCATGACCGTACCATCGATTTCGCAACGATTAAAGGCCACACGCGCAAACGTGCCGAAGCCATCAAACGATTCAACACCGACCCTTCCTGTATGGTATTCACCGCATCGCTGAGGGCGGCAGGCCTGGGCATTGATTTGACGGGAGGCTCCGTGGTCATTCACTATGACCGTTGGTGGAATTCGGCCCGCGAGGAGCAAGCCACGGACAGGGTTCACAGGATCGGTCAGATGCGAGGCGTGCAGGTGTTCAAGCTCATAACGGAGCATACGCTGGAGGAAAAGATCGACAAGATAATCACTAAGAAGATGCATCTCATGGAATCAGTGATCAAGCAGGACGACAAATCGCTCTTGAAACGCTTTTCCAGAGAAGATCTGATCGAACTCATGTCGTTTCAATAGTCCGACGGCGCAGGCCGCGGCAAGCGCCGGGAAGACGGAGGGCCGGGACACCCGCCCTTGAAGATGACGGGCATCCCGCGTTCCGCGGGACCCCACGAAACAGGTCTGAGGCTTCATGACAGGCACCGCAGCGGTGAGCGAAGCGAATCCCGCGTCCCGCGGGATCGAGAAAAGACCGCGAATCCCGCGTCCCGCGGGACGGTTCATCCCGCTGAAAGCGAGATTCACCACATCCTTGTGCGACCGTGTTTGTGAAACGGAGCACTTAGTGACTTAAGGAAGTAACCTTTCCTATGGTCAGGCCGCGCCACAATCCTCGGCGGTCCTTTCTCGCTTCTTCCTCGAGCTGCCGGTACTGCACAAACGTCACGTGCACATAGTCCCTGGTTACGAATCCCAATCCTTTTCGGATTATCTCCCCGTTGAGATCCTGGGATTCATCGGAGTCCGTAGGAATCATGACATAGGCCAGCAGCCGATTCTTGTCATCATATTGGTCCCAGCGCCGGACCCACAGTTGGACCACCTTTTTGCTCACACGGGAGCGCACGAAACTCCTCGCCGTTTCCCACATCCTATTCGTCTGAATATATGCCAGAATCTCCGACCCCAACGTGCGGACTCTGTCCTTGTTGCGTGGAGACCCCACTCCAAGCAGTCGGACAACGACAACCTTGTCTTTCTTGACGAGCTTCAGCTTGAGCAAATTCGGTCCAACCACCTCCAGCACTTGGGCCTCATCGTAGAAAGCATACCTGGGACTCGTCGCCGAAAAACAAACAGACCCCGGGACCAATGCAATCAGGAGGCCCCACAAACAGACGCGCAAACTATGGCCCACCATACTTCCCTCCCAAAACACATAAAAAAATCAGTCAGCACCGCCCCACTGTTCGTCCATAGTGTTTGCATGAGTCATTTGTCTTAGCCGTAACCGGCGAAATATGTACCATGACACATTGAAACGAGACCGGCAACAACTATTTTCTGCTTTGTACGATCTCCTTGAGGACCTTTGCCGCCGTGAATCGAGGGACTCTCATTGCCGGAATGGTCATTTCCATTCCCGTGCGGGGGTTGACTCCACGGCGTGATGCCATCTCGACCACCCGGAACGTACCGAGTGCGGATATCCGTATCTTTCCTTCGTCACTCTTCAACGACGAATGCACTACGTCCACAAAGGTATCCAGAACTCTGCCGGCAGCCGTCTTCGTGATGTCGGCACGCTCGGAAATAAGAGCGATGATTTCGGGCTTTGTCATATAAGCGTCTCCTTCCAAGTTCCCACTTCGGATCAACGCACGGTTGCATCGATCAAGTGCGTTACGGAAATTCTCGAGATAATCCCCGATACGGTTTCCCGACAATCCTGCACCAACCCATCGGTCACGCTGCTGTGAGACCATCGGGTGTGTCGGCAAGATCGAAGGTCGGAGCCGGCTTAGTGCCGGCTCCTTGAACTGAGGCCGAAATGATCGGCCTGAATGATCGACCTCGAAACTGCGGGCTGTGGTAGTAATGGGGGCAGTATTGTGCAAGACACGAACCAAGACGCTCAAATCCTCCCTCATTCCTGATGTGACCGCTGCAAGGAGCCGGTGTGGAAAGTGGTCCGAGTCTTGCTTAGCCCGCAAAAACGGCTACATAGTGGACAGCAGGTGCCTATAAGGTTTACGTGCCCTGAGCCCCACACCGTTAGGTTCTCGCCCCCGGGTTTTGGGAATCTGCCCCCGCTGCCTCATTCTCCCCTAACATGTTGCGTGATCGGACTGAAGATGGTATACAGCGTCGGGGTGCGCGGATCCGTGTGAAGCGGCGTACCGGACAGACTCAATGGAAGTGGTTCATACGATCATTCACGGCCCTTGAAAATACCCAAGCCATGAATGTTCTCCGGGCCTGCAAGACAAATCCCGGCACAAGATGTAAAGGAATCTGACCGATGCACAAGATCGTTATTCGCGGCGGTGTGACGCTGAGCGGATCGGTCGAAATAAGTGGGTCCAAGAATGCTGCTCTCCCGCTAACCTGCGCGGCCCTGCTCACCACCGATGAGATGACCTTTCACAAGGTACCCGTGCTGCGGGACATCCGCACGGTCAAGCAGCTGTTGCTGCAATTGGGTGTTCAACTGGACGACTTCACCCAGGGGTCGTTGAGGATAAAGGCCCGCGAGATCGCCGATCATACGGCGCCATACGAATTGGTCAAAACCATGAGGGCGTCGGTGCTGGTGTTGGGGCCTCTGATGGCGAGGGAAGGCCGTGCCGATGTGAGCCTTCCGGGAGGATGCGCGATCGGCGCCAGGCCCATAGACCAGCATCTCAAGGGTCTGGAAGCCATGGGAGCGGCCATAGATCTCTGTGGAGGATACGTCCAGGCACGGTCGAAACGGCTCAAGGGGACCGATTTCACGTTCGATCTCAAGACGGTGACGGGCACGGAGAACCTGATGATGGCCGCGGCTTTGGCAAAAGGTACGACGGTACTGAGAAACTGCGCCATTGAACCGGAAGTATCGGAACTTGCTCACGTCATCAACCGTATGGGCGGAAGCGTTGACGGAGCGGGGACGGACACCGTCGTCATCGAGGGAAAGGACCGACTCAACGGAATCGTCCACGAGGTCATGCCCGACCGCATAGAGGCCGGGACCTATCTGATGGCCGGGGCGATCACTCGTGGGGACGTGACCGTTTCCCGGTGTGACCCGGCACACATCTCCTCGCTGTTGGAGAGTTTGGACGATGCCGGTCTGATACTGGACGTAGGAGAGCGGTCCGTCAGGGTATGCGCCAATGGACGTGTGAAGAGCCGGGACGTCGATACGAATCCGTATCCCGGTTTTGCAACGGACTTTCAAGCCCAGTATATGGCGCTCATGGCCCTCGGAGATACACAGTGCCGAATCACTGAACGAGTGTTCGAAAACCGGTTCATGCATGTCCAGGAGTTGGTCCGTATGGGAGCCCGGATCCGGGTGTCAGGGAGGACGGCGATGGTCGACGGCGTACGGAAACTGTCCGGCGCGCATGTACAGGCAACGGATCTAAGGGCCAGTGCGTGCCTGATTATAGCCGGCCTCGCTGCGGAAGGCGTCACGGAGGTGCATCGGGTCTATCATTTGGATAGAGGGTACGAGTTCATCGAAAAGAAGCTGTGTCAACTCGGCGCGGATATCCGGCGGGAGAAAGACGACATGGTCTAGGGATAAGGGTGAAGGCGGCCTGGCCCCTGCCGAAGAGGGTGACGTCCCTGCCCGTCATCTTCAGGGGCGGGCATGTCTTGGCTGCCGTCTCCCCGGCGAAGGCCGGGGTCCATGAAGCGAAGACCGGTCCAGACATTGGACTGAACAGGTACATACAACGTGAGAACTGGACGGATCAACCGGAAAACCGCAGAGACCGATGTCGAAGTCAAGCTCGACCTCGATGGGTCGGGAAAAGCCTCGATATCTACCCAAATCGGCTTCTTCGATCACATGCTGGACCATGTCGCGCGGCACGGCCTCTTTGATCTGGATGTCGCTGCAAAAGGCGACCTCCATGTGGATTATCACCACACGGTGGAGGATGTCGGGTTGTGCATCGGGGACGCTTTGCGAAGCGCCGTCGGGGAAAAGAAAGGGATTCGTCGATACGGCTCGGCCGTGGTCCCCATGGATGAGGCATTGGCATCGGTGAATCTCGATCTGTCGGGTCGGCCGTTGCTCGTGTATGTCAACCCGTTGGCGAGCCGCAGCACGGGCCAATTCGAACTTGATCTGGTACAGGTCTTTTTTCAGGCACTGGTCGACAGAGGGCGGATCACGCTGCATGCCGCGGTGCATACGGCGGAGAATCCGCATCATGCCGCGGAGGCCCTGTTCAAGGCGTTGGGAAGGGCTTTAAGGGAAGCGGTCGAAGAGGACCCGCGGGTCAAGGGCTTTCCCTCGACAAAAGGAATTCTGGAGTAGGTTCGTCACGATTCCGGGGGCCGGTCCTGCAGCCATACCGCCTTGGTAGCGCCGGGACGATCCCTGGACCCCGGCCTTCGCCGGGGAGACGACGGGCAGGGACGCCCGTCCCACAAAGGCAGGAGGGGTGTCGGTGAGTTCTTCCGTAGCCCGGGCCTCCGTGCCCGGAGATGGGGAAGGCTCGCAGCTGCATGAGATCCGGAAGATGACGGGCAGGGACGCCCGTCCCACAAAGGCAGGAGGCGTGTCGGTGAGTTCTTTCGTAGCCCGGGCCTCCGTGCCCGGAGTTATTTCGGCGAACGCCCCGCAGTGACGCCGGGACGCTACCCTCTTGTAGGGGTCCCGCGCAGCGCGCGGGATGCCTGCCCTGGGCACCTGAACTAGGCAATCGAGGTATTGATGATTGTTGTAGTCGATTACGGAATGGGCAATTTGCGAAGCGTGCAAAAGGGATTCGAAAAGGTTGGTGCACGAGCGGTCATTTCGAGAGATATCGAAGAAATCACGAGTGCGGACAAGCTGGTCTTGCCGGGTGTAGGCGCGTTTCCCAAATGCATGGAAAACCTGGGTGAACTGAACCTTATCGGACCGGTTGTCGAGTTTGTCCGATCCGGCAAACCGTTCCTGGGCATATGCCTCGGGCTCCAGCTTCTGTTCGATGAG
Source organism: Pseudomonadota bacterium (assembly GCA_043806215.1). GTDB lineage: Bacteria > Desulfobacterota > Desulfomonilia > Desulfomonilales > Desulfomonilaceae > JAVHLK01. Next base: position 53,262 of record JAZDHD010000176.1, read on the forward strand.
TCCGAGGAATTCGGCAGGCATGAAGGGCTGAAAATCATCCGAGGCAAGGTCAGGGAGTTCGACCGGAATATGCATCTGAAGATCCCCCACATGGGATGGAACCAGGTAAGCTTTTGCAAGGACGTACCGATCTTCGACGGAATAAAGGACGGTTCGTACTTCTATTTTGTCCACTCATTCTATGTGGATCCTCAAGACCACCGGGACATCGCTGCGGAAACCGATTACGGCATACGATTCACGTGTGCCGTGGCCAGGGACAACGTCTATGCAGTGCAATTCCACCCGGAAAAGAGTCAGGAGATTGGCCTGAGGGTTTTAAGCAATTTTGGGAATTTGTGATATGGAGACCGGTACAGCGCTCATCACATCCACCATACCGAGAGACGGCACGGTAACCTCGCATTGGATCCGCAGGATTATTATCGATGAATCCAAACGGGCCAATGTGGGGCATATCGGGTCGGCACTTTCGGTCGCCGACATCATAGCGGTTCTGTTCAACGACGTGATGAGGAAGCCGGGGAGTGACGAACCGGACCGTGACCGCTTCATCCTCTCCAAGGGACACGCCGCTCTGGCCCTCTATGCCGCTCTGTATCTCAAGGGGATTCTCACGTACGATCTGTTGCGGACGTATTGTTGCGACGATAGTCCGCTCGGGGTCCATCCCGAGCATCGGTTGGAGGGCATCGACTTTTCCACCGGATCTCTGGGGCATGGACTGGCCATAGGCGCAGGTGTGGCGATGGCGGCTCGCATGAGATCCGAGGATTTCCGCAGCTATGTCCTGGTGAGCGATGCCGAGTGCAATGAAGGGTCACTGTGGGAGACCGTCATGTTCGCCGGTCATCACAAGCTTTCCAACCTAGTCGCGATCATTGACGATAATGGACAACAAGCCCTGGGAAGGACGAAGGACATTATCGATCTGAGACCATTGGGTGAGAAATGGCGTGCCTTTGGTTGGGATGTCCACGAAGTTGACGGTCATAATCCGAGGGAACTGGCCGGAGTACTCCACGGGTTGGATACGCGTAAGGGGCCGCCCCATGTCATCCAGGCTCATACGGTCAGCGGCAAAGGCGTTGGTTTCATGGAAGGCAAGGTGGAGTGGCACTATATGCCGTTATCGGATGAACAGTACGAGCAGGCATTGAGAGATTTGGAGGCCGTCGAACCATGAGGCGCGCATTTACCGGAACACTGTGCAAGCTCGCTGAATCCGATCCCAACATTGTCCTTATGACCGCGGATCTGGGGTTCATGGTCTTGGAGCAATTCGCGGAAGCCTACCCGGAACGATTCATCAACGTAGGCGTGGCCGAGGCAAACATGATCGGCCTGGCAACCGGCCTGGCATCCTGCGGATATGTTCCCTACGTCTATTCGATTGCCACGTTCGCCTCGATGCGCGGATATGAACAGATCAGGAACGGCCCGATCCTTCATGATCTCCCGGTGAGGATCATCGGAGTGGGAGGAGGATTCGAGTACGGTCATGCAGGAATAACGCATCATGCCTTGGAGGATCTGGGAATCATGCGGATTCAGCCGGGCTTGACGGTGGTTGCTCCCGCGGATCACATGCAGGCAGCCGAGGCGATACGTGCGACCGCCGGCCTGCCGGGTCCCGTGTATCTTCGCATCGGCAAGAGAGAGGACTACACTCTGCCCGGGCTGGAAGGGAGATTCAGATTGGGACGGGCGGAAACGGTGAGGGAAGGCGGAGATCTGCTCATCGTGACGTTGGGAAGCATCTCTTCCGAGGCTGTCGCGGCAGCGGAGAAGTTGGCCAAGGACGGCATCGAGACATGCGTGACGGTTGTTTCTTCTCTCCGGCCGGCCCCTTCGGAAGACCTTGCCGCTCGACTCGGAGAAGTCGGACTGGCCCTCACCGTGGAGGAACACTACGTGGATTGCGGGCTCGGGTCCCTGGTTGCGGAAGTCGCGGCCGAACACGGCATAGGTTGCAGGATCGTCCGTTGCGGTGTAAGGCGAATGGCCGCGGCGTGCGATGGGGAGACTTGCCTGCGAGACCGCAACGGGCTTTCCGCGGAAGGTCTGTACCGGACCGCTATTTCGGCACTGAAAGAGCAGGGGTGATGAGCGGAACACCCGACGTCTCCATTGTGCTTCCCGTCTATAACCAGGCGGATCACATCGAGCACATCGCACAGAGCTACTTCAAGGCTCTGGACAGTTTGAAGCATTCTGCAGAAATACTTCTCGTGGTCAACGCGAGCCGGGACGGCTCCCTGGAACGCTGCCGCAAATTGGAACAGGAACATGATTCCGTGCGGGTGCTCCAGAACGACCTGCCGGGCTGGGGGCGCGCGGTCAGAACAGGCCTTGCCGAGGCCCGAGGCGATACGATCTGCTATACGAATTCGGCCCGGACAGATGCGTATACGCTTGCATTGCACGTCATGGTGGCCGTGACGAATCCGGCACTCGTCATAAAGGCCAATCGAAGGCTGAGACATCCCTTCATGCGGCGAATGGGGTCGGTGCTCTACAATGTGGAATGCCGTACGCTCTTCGATCTTCCGGTTTGGGATGTGAACGGCACCCCCAAAGTTTTCAGCCGTGAGGTGTGCAGGCAACTCGATCTTCAGGAGGACGGTGATCTGATAGACCTGGAATTCATTTTGCGGTGTAAACAGATGGGGTTTCAGATACTCGAAGTGCCGATTGTATCGGCCGTGCGTCACGGCGGCGAATCGACCACCAACTATTATTCCGCGGTGAAAATGTACTGGGGTGCCTTCAAAATGCTGCATACGGTGAAACAGCCGGCTGGATCGGGGAGAGGCAACGGGAATTCATGAAGAATACCGACAAGGCCGATCTGGAGGCCCTGTGGGATGCCCATGGCGAAGAATTCCGTGATCCGTCCGAGATCACGGCATATTGGCAGGACGCGGGCCGGATTGACCGCCGCCTACTCGAGTACCGGGCGACGGGGCAATGGTGGGAAACCCTGGAGGAGTCCGGGATCACTCTGCTGGTCACCAGGGAATACGAACACCTGGTGCTGGCCATGTGCGTTGATGAAGCTTCCCAACCATCCGTTTCCATGATGAGAATGCCTCATCCGTCGGGGCTGACGGTGGATCGGGTAAGGGGCGTGGTGCATGTGGCATCGACCAGGAATCCCAATCAGATCTTCGACCTCATGCCGGCCCGTGGATTGATGGAACGTCTGGACGTCCCGGGGGGAGAAACGTCCGCGGAGTCCGTGCTGCTGCCGATACGTACGCGCTTTTTACCCGGATGTCTGTACATCCACGATCTGGCAATGATCGGTGATGAATTGTATGCCAACTCGGTCGGCCAGAACGCGGTCGTGCGGTTGTCCCCGTCCGGAAGGCATTCGCGCGCGTGGTGGCCCAAATGCATTGAAACGGACAACGGGCCCGTGTTCGGGCAGAATCATCTTCAGCTCAATTCCATTGCGGCAGGGGATACGCCGGCGGAGTCTCACTTCTCCGCTTCGACCGATGAAATCACGGGGCTTCGGCCGGGTGATCCGGCCTTTCCCGTGGACCGGCGGGGGGTGGTTTTTTCCGGGTTATCACGGGAACCCATTGCCCGAGGATTGACGAGGCCCCACTCCGCCAGGCACTATGGCACAAAGGTTTGGGTAGACAACAGCGGTTACGGTGAAGTCGGCTATCTGGAAGACGGCCGGTTTCATCCCATTACTCGCCTGCCCGGATGGACGCGGGGTCTCTGCTTTTTCGGGCGGATCATGTTTGTGGGCACCTCCCGGGTGCTTCCACGATTCTCTGCGTACGCTCCGGGCCTGGATGGAGAGAAAGCCCTATGCGGCATTCATGCGGTGGACATGATGTCGGGCGATCTGTTGGGAAGCGTCACTTGGCCATATGGAAGCCAGATCTTTTCGGTGGAGTGGGTTCCTTCGACGTTTAGCTCGGGTTTCCCTTTTCGAGCCGACCCCAATGTGTCCGCGGAGTCGCGCACGCTGCTCTTCTATTCATTCAAGGTTTCGGAATTACAGGAGCAATAATGGATTCTCGCTTTCTGATGCTTTCGGCAATGTATGAGAACGGCGGCAACACGACGCACCGCTTCTTGGACGGACACCCTCAAATGTATGTCTATCCGTTCGAGTCACAGATCGGCACCATACTCGTTCAGGACCACCTGACCTCCATGTTTCCCGTGAAGTACAGGTGGCCCGAGTTCGGCCTGGGGGCTACCCCGTTCCAGGACTATAAGGCCATAATCGACGAGGAGTGCAAAGTACGGGCCCGCACTCCGCGTGTGAGTAAATTCAGGCATATGCCCTTTGATCTCGATGATGATCAACGGTGTGAAAACTTCGTGAAAAGGGTGGAATCAAGGGGCCGTTCCCGTGCCGGCAACGTCGCGGCATTTTTTCAGGCGACCTTCGAAGCATGGAAAGACCACAAGCGAAGCGGACAGGAGGAGATTTACGTCGGATACAGCCCCATTGTAGTGGTTGACGCTGCCAAGATCATGAGCGACTTGCCCGGGGCTCACGTCCTGCACGTGGTACGTAACCCGTGGTCCGCGTATGCGGACACCAAGAAGCGGCCGGTGCCCATGTCTTTGGAACGGTATCTCACTGCCTGGGTCATCAACCAGTATCACGCGTTGATATTCAGGAAACTATACCCGCAACGCGTCCACATTGTGAGGCTCGAAGACGTGATAGCCGATCCGGTACGTACCCTCGGTGCGGTTTGTGAAGGGATCGGCGTGCAGGCCGCGGCCACACTCGGCGAGCCCACGTGGAACGGAGGCGCTCTCGAAGAGGTCTATCCCTGGGGCACGATCCGAAGGGCAACCCCGGCGGCGAACAAGGCGACGGCCGAGGAGCTTTCCACCGAGGAGATCGAACAGGTGCGGATTTGGACCGAACAGTACCTGGATGTCTTTGATTACACGAAGTTTATGTGAGACCGGCCTGTGGGCTTGCCAAAATCGCAGGGAAACGGTACTGCAAATCAAGGAGTTCGATGAACTGTCTTTGGTAGTATGGAGCAGTAACGTGGATGAGGCTATGTGCAGAGACATACAAGAAGTACTCGATGAGGTGATACGCCGCGTTGTCCCCCAGTTCCATCCCAAACGCATAATCCTCTTTGGGTCCTATGCCGGCGGACAACCTGGACCGGACAGTGACCTCGATCTGTTAATAGTAATGGACGTTGAAGGTTCGCTGCGAAGGAAGGCCAACGAAATTGACATGTTGCTGGCCGATCGGAACATTCCCATGGACTTAATCGTGATGACTCCAGAGCAATACGAGCGACAGAAGAATATTTCCGGGTCAATCGCCCGACAGGTCGAACGAGAAGGCAAGGTAATCTATGAGCACGCGGCGTGACATTATTGCTGAAGTCCGGCGCTGGGTGGAGAAGGCCGAAAACGATTTCCGCAATGCCGAATATGTGCTTACCATGAAGGAAGATTGCCCATTCGATACAGTCTCTTATCATTGCCAACAATGTGCCGAGAAATACCTGAAGGCGGCGCTTGTCTTCCGCGGGGTTGATGTCCCGAGAACCCATGACCTAGTTGTCCTCTTCAACTTACTGCAGGCCGTCGAAACTCTGGAGTTCCATGTGTTGGAGGTGCAACCCCTCAATCGCTACTCCGTTGAGGCCCGATACCCGGGTGATTGGGAGCCTATAGACGAAAGTGAAGCCGGATTAGCGTTTGGTATGGCAAAGAAAATACGAAAGGCCATTCTGGCCCTGTTGGAACCTGTGGTGACGGCAAAGGATCCGGAATGAAGAGGGATGCAGGAGGGTCCATCAGGAGACCAAATGCTCCGTTTCCTAAACCCCCATGATTCGGGGATCGCAACTGACCTTGAAAGCCCCTAGGACTCCGAGCCGAAGACCGGGCAGAGCCCGGCGGACAGGCATTCCCAGGCAGGAGCCTGGGAACGAGAAGGATAAGCCGAGACTCGAAAGGGAGCGACTGGTTCTTTGACTTCATTCGAGTCCATTCGTGTTCATTCGTGGTTTATTCTTCTTTCTTCGCGGTGAAATATGGCAAGAGTTCTTCTAACCGGTTCGTCCGGGTTTGTCGGGAATAATCTCGCTCGACGGCTCCTCGCCGATGGGCACGAGCTTCACCTCGTGTTGCGGGAGAACCACTCGGACCGGCGTATACGGGACATACGCGGCCACGTGCGGATCCACTTGGCGGATCTTCGGGACGAGGAAAGGGTAAACAGCGTCGTCGAGGCCGTTCGTCCGGAATGGGTGTTTCACCTGGCTGCTCACGGTGCGTATCCCACCCAGACCGACGCGTTGAGGATTCTTCACACCAATACAGTGGGGACCGCCAACCTGGTGACGGCCTGTCTGAGAACCGGATTCGAAGCCCTGGTCCACGCCGGGTCGTCCTCCGAATACGGCTTGAAAGACCACCCGCCGAGAGAGACGGAGCGGCCGGAACCCAACAGTTACTATGCCGTGGCCAAAGCCTCGGCTACGATGTTCTGCACCTACACGGCACAGAGCACCGGAACGTCCATATCCACCCTCAGACTCTATTCGGTTTACGGCCCGTACGAAGAGCCGACCCGCCTCATGCCCACGCTCATCCGCGAGGGATTCGAGAATCGCCTTCCCCCGGTTGTAAACCCGGAAACAGCCCGAGATTTCGTGTACGTTGACGATGTGGTACACGCATTTGTGCTGGCTGCCACCGTCCGAGGTCAGGAACCGGGAGCGGTCTACAATGTTGGAACCGGCGTTCAGACGACCATACGTACCGTGGTGGACACAGCGCGGCGTGTTTTGAACATCACCGACGAGCCTCAATGGGCATCCATGAACGATCGAATCTGGGACACGAATACCTGGGTGGCCGACAATCGCTATGCCGGCGAGAAACTCGGTTGGACTCCGAAATGCCCGCTGGAAGAAGGATTCCGCAGAATGGTGGAATGGTGCAGGGCCAACCCGGCTTTGATTGAGAGGGTGTGACGTCCATGTGTGCAACGGAACAGTGGAGAACCCGAGAGGGGGGAGCTGATCCCGGCGGAACCGAGTCCCGTCGCAGGCCGAAAGGCTCTCACCCCGCTCCGTCCTGTCCCCGAGAATGAATTGCAGTGACGCCCCTTGAATACTGCGTACGCCTCACCGATTTCAATCGTCCCTGTTACAACGTGTGGAAGTGGCAAACCAAGACGAGCGGGAATTACGCGGACGCAGAAACCGCTACGCGATCTTGGATCAAAAACAAAGCACAGTGCCAAATCCTCATCACAATATCGGGGCGACAACTACACAATTGGTTTTCGCAAGATTACTTCGACGCTTCCGTAATCTCTGCCTTCGACACATTCAAGTGTTTCATGAATGATATCTGGGCCGTTTCCCAGTTTGCTGGTCCACGTTCCGTCTGGTCGTTGTCTAGCCATATGTGTAGGTTGTTTCTTTGCTTGTCCTGTGGGTCCGCTCGTTCCGGCAAGTTTTGCATATAAGGCCACTTTTACAAAGCCGGTCTCAAGTTGAGCGTTGTCGCACTTGGTATATCCGAGGGTCTCGAATGCTTGAATAAATGCTGGTATAGTCTTCTCTCTCGGAACTCCTGCCGGCCAGTAAGAAGGTTTGGGGGTTCCACGTGACCCTATCACATCTCCTACCGGCCACCACCACTCTGAAACATCTTCCGCCGCCCAAGCAATGCAGTTGTAGTTGTTGTCAGGAGGACTCCAGGTTGGCCGGTCAAATGGCCGGACTTTTGGAAAAGCTTGTCTTACCCGAATAAGGAGTCTATCGGTCATTGGTGGAGCAGTCCCCGACTGCGCCCCCACTCAACCCAAGCGCGAGAAATGTTCTCCACATTTCCAACGTCTTCTGGGTCTACCGGGTCCTCTCCGGTTATGCGCTCCAGTGCATAAAACCAGTGTTCGTGAGCTTCTTGTACTCTTCTGAGAAGTAAAGGCACTATCGCACGTCCCATACTTATAATTCTCTCATACGCTGGATGCGTAATTCGTTCCTCCGTATCAGACAGGAACATGACCTCGTTCCGCCATTGTTCCGCCAAGCGTTCAAATTCCTCCTTTTGGCGTCGGGTAGGTCGAACAGAAGAACTTTGAAGAACCGCGGAGGGTTGCATCACCTCCTTACTAACGACAAAACATTCCGTCTCCCTTTTTCGTTTGTAGGAAGAGAGCGATGTTCCCTGCATCCATTCTTTGATGGGGTCGAGTAGCGTTTCAAAGCATATCGATGCTGCTATATGTTGGGCAAAGGGTTTCTTCATATATCCTCCGTCTCCTAGTGAGTCCTGCCTATTCCCATATACTAGTCATTCCACTGTCCTTCAGGAATGCTCCTAGATTGTCGGCCTTCAGAATGGCTCGGTCTAAGACGTCTTTCAGGAGCTCGACGTCAGATCTGTCCATAGCAATGTAATAATGTTTGACGTCGTCTTCATGGTGGCATGTAAGCTGTAGCGTGTGGATAATGGCTGTAGCCGCAGGTTTTCTTGTTACATCTGATCCAAATACCGGCCGGATGTCAGTCACGATTCGCGCATGAGCAAACAGGTACTCATGTGCCTGGATCAAAGAAGCGGCCTTAGTCGGATAAAGTAACGATCCAATGCTCAGAAGCCTTACCACTCGATCAATAAAAGGCCCTCGGTCTTCTTCCGGGATTTTCAATTCTTCATGTTCTCCCTCATCCATTGCCTCACTGACCAATTCCATAAGTTGGAGGGTATCGAGGTCTAAGCGCAACTGGAGAAGACGCAGGCTTAGTAACACTGAGATCCCGGCAGGAGAGAGGGGGACACGCTCCCCGAAGTTTTCGCTCACGAAGGCCTGAAAGTCGTCCGGATCCAGGGTTGGAGGAGCATTTTCCAAAACTTCAGTCAACTGAAGGACTGTAGGATCATTTAGCGCGAGCAATTCCTTCAGGCCTCCGATATATTGTGAAGGAATTCGGAGCCGCGGCATATCTATTCTCCTGACCAATGACTTAATATTATTGCCAAAATGGATTTTACCACGTTTGTGAAAGATTTGCAACCCTCAGTCGCATATAATGACCTGAGTGATCCTGTCAAGGAAAACATGAAAAAGGCCCTTCATCTCCGGGTCCACCTCACCCAGACTCCTGGGCCGCGATGCCGACTCTGAACCACATTGTGCTCAGTCTCTGCACTCCATGATGATAACGAACTGAGGGATCCTGAAGAGGGCAGGGTAGATCGTCGGTTTGACCTCCCGAAACACTTGAGAAGCGAGCGCGACATACTCGTCGCTCTTGCGGACATACTTGCCGCGATCAATCGACGACGTGAACCGTGTAAGAAAGGATTGACCGTCTACAAAACAACTGTCGAGCGTGACGAGCCGCCTGCCCGGCTTCAGCGCCCGTCGTGCCAGTCTGAAGAGTTCACCGGCTTCCTCGTCGTCAAGGTGATGCAAAACGCCGGTCGCACAGACAATGTCGAAGGTCGAGAAGTCCCCCACGGCGTCCTCGGCCAGATGCCGGCACAAGAATGTTCCACGGTTCCCGTACGCTTCATTGGCCGCACCTATGAACTTCTCGTCCATGTCGAATCCAAAATAGTCGACCTTCGGCATGTGCCTGAGAATCTCTCCGGTGCCGCAGCCGATATCCAGAACCCGGTCGCCCTCTTCGGCCCTGATGTGCCGGGTCGTGTAGACGAAATCGCCGTTTCCGCGCACCGCTCTCTGGAACCAAGTATAGACGGCCGGAAAGGTGAGGATGTTCCGCAAATCCGGGATTCTCATGGTCGTTTCTTGCCTTGTCCCTTTGAACCGGAGCCCGGATCCTTGCCGATCCATGCGGCCGGGAAAAGGACGAAATAGTCCCTCGTACCGGGAACGTGGATCCAGCCTTCCGGACCGAGCTTCTCAAGCGCCTGCCCTTTGGCGATCACGGCCTTTATTCCCGCTTCCCGGAGCGAACGGATCGCCTGTTCTCTTCCCTGACGGCCGGATCCAAGAAAGTCGGCCGCGCCGTTCACTTCGGCCGTAATCCGCAATCCGGCCAGTCGTGCCCAGTATACCGGTGGTCCCCCCACCACCGCGGCGAAGTCGCCCCGTTGGAGTCCATTCTCCAAGAGGAAATCCTTGACCGCGACGTGGTGCTCGAACGCCTCACGATACGATGGCTTCTCTTCCGTAGAGTAAAGTCCTCTCATGCTCTGATCCACGAGCGAGTGCACCACAATGGCCACAAAGAAGCACGTCAGGAATGCGCTTAGCATTCTTGTCCACCGTGCCGCTTTGCGGTCGGAAGACGGATAACGGAGCGACACGACAAGCGCGGTGAAACCGAGGAACAGAAATGAAGCTATGTAGCGCGGTTCCATTTGAACCAGGCAATACAACGCGATGCCGCACAGCGCCGTGACCATGAGGATAAGAACGGTCGACGGAGGATACCAAGGCTTGAAGCGGGCCGAGCCAAGCTTCCAGAGTGCTGCATACCACGCGGCAATGAGCAAGAGCCATGGGGTTTGGGTGACGACCTGCGCCGCATTCCCCGGAATAATCCGAAGGTGGGCGGGGATGTTAAGATCCGGACGGAGCCCTTCATGCCAATAACAGATGTCGAATCCCGAAGGCCGAGTGCAATCGACGTCGAACAAATATTGCGATACCTTGGGAGAGAGATTCAGCACCTCGGGATAAAGGGGCGACCCTTTGCCCGAGATGATCATTGCGTAGATATGCGCCCCCAATTCGCCGTACGTGAAACGGCCCAGTCTGTTGGATAAGACCCCGATCAGGGGAGCGCTCAGAATGAGCATCACGACGAGAGTGACCCCCACCCGGGGGACCGCCTTTCTCCATGATCCCGGACAAAGGCCTGCCAATACCAGGAAGACCGGTGAAAACGGCAGGAAGAACGATTTCACCACGTACCCGGCGGCAGTCACCGATCCAAGCAGGGCATACTTGAGGTAACCGAGGGGTTCTTCGCGTATCCGGAGAATGATGCCGACCGCGGCAAGGGTGAGCGCCAGGACAAGCATGTCGGGATTGAGCAGCCTCAGTCTGACGAAAACGAGAGAGGTCACGAGGAACATGGAGTAACACAAGGCACTAATCAACGAGTACGGCAGAGGGCTCAGGCCGTCCGGTGTGCGGCCGTTCACGTCGCGTTTGACGAAATGCATAATCAATTCACAGGAGCACATTGCAAGGAGAAAGCAGAAGAAATTGACGATCCGGAGCATCGGGAGTTCATTGAACGGATTGGTGTTCAGAAGAATCTGGCCGATCCCCAGGAGCAAAGGGTACCCGGGGCTGTACGTCAGGTTTGCCAACCTCAGCCACTGCCCGGTCCTCAGCGACTCTCCCATCTCGACATAGACTATGGCATCGCCGTTGATGAAGTACCGGGTTGTGTAGGCCGTCACGCCGGCCACAACGATTCCCACGATCCAAAACGCGGCACGTATCCTCCGGGGCCACAGGGATGATTCAAAGGCGGGCGTCGCTTCGGTCGTTGTCAAGAATTACCAGTCCCCTCGATTTCCGTTTCCGGTCCGCCAAGTGCTCGGTGCCCTATGGCGTAAATACGTCGCACAACCAGAGCCCCGGAAGATGACGGGCATCCCGCGCAGAACGCGGGAGTCCCACGGTGTACGACCGGCTTGGTCTCTGTTCTTCGTAGCCCGGGCCTCCGTGCCCGGATGTTCTTTAGTGGAAACAACGTACTATCTGTCGCCCGGCCGCTCCTGGAGAAGAGACCCCGCGGAACGCGGGGAGGCCGGCGCTACCAAGACACAGAAGGCGTACGTTAAGGTGCGACTGTATATGCGCCACGGAGCACCTAGTGACGTGAGTGGGGTCCGCATTCATTCCGCAGGGTGGCGGATCCGAACGATGCAGGCAGCCTCCCATAAGCGCCAACTTAATCCGGCATTGCCGATGCACCCCGTCGGAGGCCGTTGTCCCGCGGCCGGCGCGCGGTTGGGACATGGCTGCGGGAAAGCGTCTTGGAATCCTTGCAAAAGAGCAGTACGCCGCCCTTCTCAATTCCGGTCACGGAATACGCCGATCGTACTCCTCGAGAATGCCGAGTATATCATCGGCGGAATCCGCTTGACGCAGACCATTCTTGAGAAGCGGGTCCTTGAGGAGCCTTGATATCCGCGCAAGCGCCTTGAGATGATCCCCTGCGGAATCTTTTGGTGCTACGAGAAGGAAGAACAGATGTGCCGGCTGGTGGTCCATCGAACTGAAATCTATCCCCCCGACACTCCGTCCAAAGACACCGGTCAATCGTACTAAACCCTCAAACTTGCCGTGGGGGATCGCGACGCCGCCGCCGATTCCCGTACTTCCAAGATTCTCCCGTTCGATAAGGGTCTTGATGAGACCGGCTTTGTCCAGATTATGATTTGCCTTGGCCACTGACTCAACGAGTTCCATCAAGACTTCTTCCTTGGAGCCTGCCTTCAACGATGCAATGATACCGTCGTAACGGAGGAAATCAAGAATCCTCATGAAGAAATACTCTATAGAATGTGGCGTCAATCCGCTTGCTGCCGTTTGCGGGACTACTCCAATACGGACCCGTCCGTCATACGGATTTACGCACAAGGAAATTGCATTCCGCCGGCGCCGCAGGCACGGGGCAAGAACGCGTCTCTCTCTTCATCCCCGGGCCTGCGTTGGGTGCAAATATGCCCGGTTCCGAAGGCGTCGGCCTGCGGTCCCGGGCAAATGTCGGCCGGAAGAATGAGAAGTTGTCAAGGGTGAAGTCCCATCTTACCCGTTTTGAGGAACGATGAGGCCGTAGTTGCCGTCCTTTCGTCTGTAAAGCACATTGACCGTCTGTGTGGAGGCATTGTTGAAGACCAGGAAGTCCTGATGCGACAGATCCATCTGCATGGCCGCTTCATCGACGGACATTGGTTTCACGAAGTAATTCTCGGTACGCACCACCATGGGTTCCCGATCGGATTCAAAGCTCTCCTGCTCATAAATGTCGCGGCGCCACTTGATCTCCCGGCCGACAAGCGGCTTGTGCTTTCTTATCTTTTCCCGGTACTTCTTGACTTGCCTTTCGATCTTGTCCATTACGAGATCGATTGCCGCGTACATATCCTCGTGGGTCTCCTGGCCCGCAATCCTGATACCGTCGGCGTTGATGACCACGTCTGCGATCTGCCTGAATTTCTGAACACTAAGGGTTACCTGGCTCTCCAGAGGCCGGTCGATGTACTTGGTTAGTTTGTTGGTTCTGTCCTGGACATACTCTTTCAACGCATCGGACGGCTCCATATGTCTGAACGTCACGGAAAGTTCCATTAACACTACCTCCTTAGGACTCCTAATACGCGATCCATCAAGTCAGAATTTCTTGCGCCGCTTGCTGGATGGAGGAATACCTAATAGTTCCCTGTACTTTGCTACAGTTCTCCTCGCAATTTGAATTTGCGATCTCTCCAGCTCCTCAACAATCTGTTTGTCGCTGGCAGGCTTATTGTGGTCTTCACTCTTGACAATTCTCGCAATGTGATTCTTCACGGATTCGGAAGCTATGGAATCCGCACCGTGTCGAATACCCGAGTTGAAGAAGAATTTAAGTTCGAATGTTCCTCGTGGTGTGTGAACGTACTTGTTCGTGGTCACACGACTGATGGTTGATTCATGCATCTCGATGTCATCGGCGACGTCCTTAAGAATGAGTGGTTTTAGGTAATCGATTCCCTTGTCAAAGAATTCACGCTGAAACTTCAGAATGGATTCGGTGACCTTGTAGATGGTCCTTCGCCTCTGATGGATGCTCTTGATAAGCCACACGGCACCTCTCATCTTGTCATGAATATAATCCTTCGTGGAAGAAGTGGAACCCTGGGCGTGAAGCTCCTTCTGATAGTAGGAGCTGACCCGCAGCCTTGGAATACCGTCGTCGTTGAGCACCACGGAGTAGTTGTCTCCGATCTTCATCACAAAGATGTCCGGAACGACATAGATCGTGTCGTCTTCATTAAAAGGTCTGCCGGGATTCGGATCAAGGGTGGAAATGATTGTAAGGGCCTCGCGCACCTCCTCGACGGGTGCCTTCAAGGCTCGCGAAATGGAGTCCAGTTTTCCGTTCTCAAAAAGACCATAAGCTTCCTCAAGAATCCTCACCACCAGCGGTTCCGGCGTCTCGAAGGCCCGGGCCTGAATGAGAAGGCATTCCTGAAGGTCACGCGAAGCTATCCCGGGAGGATCGAATTCCTGGACTTGGGCGAGGACCCGCTCGACGTCTTCGATTTGAACTCCAACCGATTGGGCCACATCTTCAAGCGCAATATCGAGGTATCCGCTCTCATTGAGATTCCCAATCATCTCAAACGCCACCCTGCGGTCCCGGCCTTCTATCCTGCTCAACTGCAGCTGTCGAACCAGATGCCGGAATAAGTTCTCGGAGTAGCTGAGCATGTTTTCGAGGCGCGGATAGTCGGAATCATCCTTCTGCGCAGGGGTGTAGTCCCGGCCGTAGTTTTCCAGATAATTTTCCCATTCGATGTCAAAGACATCCTTGGGATCAAAGATCTCGGTCTTGGAACTGTCCGGTTCCGCGTTGGCTTCCTCGAAGGCCTTGTTATCGCTCCTGTTGGACGGGTCCTGATCGGAGAAGGGTTCCTCGTACGGCAAAGCCTCAAGAAGGGGATTTTCCTTGAGTTCCTGTTCCAGAGCTCCGATCATTTCCTGGTGATTGTACTGGAGTAACTTGATCGCCTGCTGGAGCTGTGGCGTCATCACCAGCTGCTGGGTCTGACGCAACTGTTGTTTTATTTCAAGTCCCATGTGCGCTCTAACGATTACATACTGAACTGTTTGCCAAGGTAAACTTCCCGCGCCCGCTCGCTGGCCGCTATGGATTTCGGATCTCCCCGCTCGAGGACTTGCCCTTTATCCAACAGATATATTGTATCACAAACACCCAGGGTCTCTCTAGTATTATGATCGGTAATTACCGTTCCTATCCCGCGCTCTTTGAGTTTGAAGATAATCTTCTGAATTTCCAACACAACTATCGGGTCGAGACCGGCAAAGGGTTCATCGAGAAGAATGAAATCCGGGTTTGTCACCAGGGCACGCGTGATTTCAAGCCGTCTCTTCTGACCGCCGGAGAGGCTTTCGGCCCTCTGGTCCGCGAGACCTGTGATGTCAAGCTCTGCCAGAAGCCCGGCGAGTCTCTGTTTCCGCACCTTCCTGTCGGGTTCTATCGTCTCCAGAATCGCCAGTATGTTTTCACCGACCGTAAGCTTCCGGAAAACGGACGTCTCTTGAGGGAGGTAGTTTATTCCCAGCCTGGCTCTGAGATACACCGGAAGCTGTGAAATATCTTGATCGTCCAGATAGATGCGCCCCTTGTCGGGTCTCACGAGCCCGGTTATCATGTAGAAGGTGGTCGTCTTCCCGGCTCCGTTCGGACCCAGCAAGCCAACAACTTCGCCGGAACGAATCCGCAAGCTTACGTCGTCCACGACACGGCGGCCGGCGTATTCCTTTACGAGCCCCTGAGCTCTCAATTCACGATTGCCGACGATTACTTCTTCTCCTGCTTCTTCTGCCCGCCCGGACTGAGCGTGCCTTTGATACCCCGATCACCCCCTTCGAAGTCCACACGGTTCTCGTCAAGATGGACGATGATGGTGTTCGCGTGGAGGACATTGGATCCTTGCCGGAGCCTGGGGTCATCGGTGAGGGTCACCGAGCGTTTGGAATGGTCGTACAAAGCTTCTCCGGCCGAGGCCGTTGCATCGCGTTGAACTATCCGGACCTGCCCCACAGCGGTTATCGTCTTGAGATTCTCCGCATTTGTTCCGTTGTCCTTTGACATTTCCCCGTTGGCGGAGCGAATGCCGGGCTTGGCACTCCGACCGCCGACTCCGAAGTCCATACGGTTCTCGTTGAGGGCAATGATCAGCGTATGTGCCTCAAGCACATTGGGACCCTGCCGAAGCCGGGGACTTTCGGTGAGAGTCACCGTGCGTTTGCCGTGCTTGTACTCGGCTTTTCCGGCCGTGGCGGTTGTGTCCCGTTGGACTATCTTGACCTGTCCGATCGCTGTGATCGTCCTAAGATTCTCCGTGTTCATTCCGTCGCCCATCGGCACTTTCAGGCCGTTGGAACGGTTGTTGGACCCGGTCTTTTGTTCATAGAACGTCACGAGCCTATCGCATGTCAGCGTCATGTCGGCTTGACGGACCTTGACATTGCCTCTGAAGACGGTCTCGTATCCACCGGGTAGGCTCCGGCCCTCCGCTTTGTCGGCTGAGATCACGACCTGCCCCTCCGGGCCTTCCGATGAACCCGCGAGTCCCTTAACCGATTGGGATTGCGCGGCAACCACCGGGGAATTGACAATGAGGAGCAGCGCGAGGACAATGATGGAGTTTCTCACCCGCCGGTCTCCCTTCCTTACATCGGTAGTCCGCTCTTCGGCCCTGCCAACCGGACATTGAAGAGCCTAGCTTGGACGTCCTGTTTAATCATTATTTCTTCATCTTCAATGGAGACCTTCAAGCCTTTGCCGGTTAAGCGGATGTCGTCGCCTTCCACGGAAACCGGTGAGGATGTTTCCGCCAAGCGGTTCGCCTGAGAATACTCGATTTCTCCCGTTACGAACTTCATATCCTTGTATCGTATGATAACATTGCCGTGCGCGGATACATTGTTGCTCTTCCTGTCCAATCGGCCGGCTTTGGCGGACAGATGGATCGTACCCCCTTTGCCGCCGTGGTAAACCACTTTCGGGTCAGTCAGTTCAATCTTGTCCAGTGAGTCGGAGATAACTGCCGAAGATGCTTCGAGTTCCCAGGGATTGACCCCGGGGGTCGAATAGGTGAAGTTGTCGATTCTGCTCACGGTTTGGGGGTTCTCCGACTGCTCGAACGAATCGTGGCGGGGAACAAGGAGTGACGCCGCATAGCCTGAAATGGACAAGACTACGGCAACGAGAATGAGGATTTGAGCCCCTCTTCTCATGTTTCTGAGCCTGTACCAGCGTTGGAGTTCCTTGTGTTCCATTCAGAAGCCCAATAGGCGTGGATCATGCCACGATTTGAACCGGAGAGCGTGTCCTTGGACTCGCTTAGTGCTCCATTTCATAAGTTCGGTCACACATTTTCGTAGGATGTGGTGAATCCCGCTTTCAGCGGGATGAACCGTCCCGCGGGACGCGGGATTCGCGGTTGAGATTGCCACGCCCTCCCAAAGCCTCGGGCTCGCAATGACATGGTTCAGCGTAGTGTCGTGACCGAAATCGCGTGCAACCACGAGATGTCATTGCGAGGAGTGAAACGACGAAGCAATCTCAGCGCGGAAAATCCGTGACCGTATTACCTTAAAGTCCTCTTCCTTCACGTTTCGTAGGGGTAGGCCCCCATAGGCGCTAACTTTCATCTCGCGTTTTGAAATCATATGGAGTATACCACCGTCCCAGGAGGGACGGTGATGAAAAATGAGAGTTGGCTATGGGAAGAAGATTGGTCGGTGGTTACAGGCTTTCTGCCTTCGGAATG